>CAKSWA010000009.1 GCA_934511165.1 uncultured Oscillospiraceae bacterium
ATCACCATCAGCGCCGAGACCGCCGGAATGAGCGAGAGCATGGAAACGCTCATGAACCGCCTCGTCGCCGCCGACGGCGTCATCCGCGCGGAAATACTCGCGGGGTAAAGATAAAACTACGTAAAACAGAAAGCCGACTGCATCCTTTTTTGAGGGGGGCAGTCGGCTTTCTGTTTGAGTGTTTTTTAGCTAAGTCTTTTCCGCTTTCGAGTTTCCCCATATCAGCCAGCCACTCGCTTCTAATCAGGCCTTTCTCATCTCATGGCCTGAGGAGAAGAAGCGCACCAGACAATCAATCCTCGCAGTTTTTTCGAAAATAGAGCATCAAAAAGCCTAGCAGTGGGAATACCGCAGGGATAAGAGAGTATGTATTGACAATAGAGTTTTTTACCGTTTCGGATACCTCACCAGGCACATAGCCTGCGATGCTTAGCGAAAGCGGGATCGCTACGCTCTTGATGATGTTTGCAATCTTAACAGTAACGCCGCCAATCCCCATAATGAGAGCATTGGCATCCTTCCCGGTTCGATTCCGCACGTAAACTACATCATCCATGTAAAGACTCAGCTCAAAAGATTGAGTGGTGCCGGTCAAGCCGTGAACAATCACGTTGCACGCCATAAACAGAATAACGCTTCCGCTTACGAACTTGGTCAGGATCAGAGAGAGCGCGATGACAGGGTAAATCATCAACAGGGCTTTTCTGGGATGGGCAATTTGTGAACTGAAAGCGCGGACAAAAAGCGCGCCGCCAACTGCCGCCAGGCCGGTCAACATCATGTGAACGGCAACATACTCCGGAGCTTCTGCCACATATTTGTAGTAATAGGCAGCGAGAGGCGGCAGGACAAGAGCTGTCACATTGCTTGTCAGGTCAATGAGGATCGTGACAAAAACTCGCCCGTTGGTGAAAAGCACCTCCAAAACAGAACGTAACGAAAGGGTTTCGCCCTTTACTGCCGTCTCTTCGCCGGAAGTTGAATCAGATTCATATCCTCTGGACAGAGAGAAGTGGACCAGGTTGGTCAGGATATAGAAAAGGCCCGCTCCTGCCATGACAGCAGGATACACCGCCCGTTCTCCCAAGCGGCCTGCTAGCAGGATAACCAGAACCGGCACCAGACTGTTGGCGAGCATTCTTCCCAGATTGGAACAGATCATGCGTTGGGATGAAAGACGATTCTTGGCAAGCTGATCCTTTGCAATCACGTTGATGAGAGAAACGTTGGATACGTAGACCAAGTTGTAAGGAATCTTGGCGAGAACGAAGCCAGCGGTAATGATTGCAGCAGAGAGAGACGGCGCGTTTGGCACCGACACAAAATGAACTACATAGAACACGGCCGCAAACACGGGGCAATAGATGAGATAGGAGCGCAAACGACCCCATCGTCCAGCGGGGATCATGGATATGGCGGCCCCCGCCAGTGTTGCAAAGATCCAGTCGCTGATGCTCATAATCAACATTACGGCACTAGTCATCCCCAGCGGGATCATAGCCACATCGGTCATGAAAATGGCGAGATATGTGTTTGATATAGTAGCCAACATACCCTCGCCGGCGCTCTCGACCCCCCACAGCAGAAGCTTTTTCTCTCTTTGATCGGATGCTTTATTCATGGCCACCTCCCAAAATGCGCAAGGCTCTGTGAGCGCAGGTCAGACAGCGTCAAAACCAGCCTGCATTGCTTTAACATTCAAAACGTTAAATTTGCCCTTGCCTTTTTCCTCAAAAAACTGGCACATGGTATTTATGGCATAGTCCGGATCGAAAAGGCCGCCGCTCTTGATAGCTGCGGCCGCCGCGACAAGATTCTGCCCCTTGTCGTTTCCTGCCTGCCGCGCCAGCCCCAGGCAATCGACACAAATCACCCGATTATCCGGGGAGAAGGGATAATTTGAACGAATCCCCGCAGAGTTGGCAATGATAGTAGCCCCCGGACGGCAAAAGGCCAGATAATCTAGGGCTGGCTCGTTCATGGCAATGAGGATGTCAGCCTGCTCCATCACAGGGCTTCCGACGCGTTCCTCGGTGCTCTCGGCAAACTTTACCACGCAGTTGGCCTTACCGCCGCGCATGGTGGGACCGTAAGCGGGCATCCACACGGCGTTAAGGTCTTTGTTGGCCGCCATATAAGCGATGATTAGTCCGCCAGTTAAAACCCCCTGACCGCCGAAGCCAGCAAAGATGATTTCTTTCATGCCTGCACCTCCTTTTCTGTTCTGCACTGGAATTCACCGACGGGGTATTCGGAAAGAACACGCTCGGCGATCAAGGCATTACTGTCTACGGGGGAAAGATGCCAGTTGGTGGGGCAGCCGGACAGAAACTCCACCATGGAGTAGCCTTCGCCGTTTACCTGTGCCTGAAGAGCGTTCAGAATCATCTTTTTTGCCTGATTGATGTGCTTCACATCATGGACGGAGGCCCGGGCTGCGTAAGCTACATGGAACTGAGATGCCACTAGCTCCGGGAGATGGATAGGGGAGCCAGTAATGGAGCAGTCCCTGCCGCGGACGGAGGTTGTTGTTTTTTGGCCAGGAAGCGTGGTCCAGCTCATCTGACCGCCAGTCATGCCAAAGTTGGTGTTATTTACGATAAAGACAGTAATGTTTTCGTTACGATAAGCGGCGTTCAATGTTTCTGCCAAACCGATGACGCCGGCGTCACCGTCCCCCTGATAGGTGAAAACGCACATGTTGGGGCGGAAGCGCTTCATTCCGACTGCTACAGCCGCAGCACGGCCGTGGGCGCACTGATAGTCGTCGCCGCCGAGCATGCCGTTCCCATTGCAACTGCAGCCCACGCCCAGCACCATACATTTGTTGTTGGCAAGCCCTAATTCCTCCACAGCTTCTGCGATGAGGCGCAGAATGATGCCATGTCCGCAGCCGGGGCAAAACGCGTTAGGCTTCAAAATCGTTGGTAGTGCTTTCTTCGGCATTTAAAACACCTCCTTCGCTTCGCCGTTTTCCATGGCGTGGTAGAAATCAATAACTTTGCCGACACCGGGAACACCTTTACCGTGGCCATAGCAGTAGACCGGTGCCTGAAACCCCAATTTTTTGGCGCAGAGAGCCACATCCTCTACCATCATTCCGAAATCCGTGGACTCAACGCTGGCAAATCCTCTGACATTGGGGTTGACCTTTTTAAATGCGTCCTCCGGGAACGGCCACACCAACTTCGGGCGGATCATCCCGGCTTTGATCCCCGCGCTTCTCATCCGCTTGACCGCGTCCATACAGACGCGCCCTGGAAGGCCAAACGCCACAAGCACATAGTCGGCATCCTCCAGGCCATATTCCTCCCAACGCTGCATCTCGGCGCGGATCTGGTCATAGACTTTGCCCTGCAACGCCATGCCGCCGGGCATGCGCATCATGATCGAGTGCTTGCCGAGACCGTAACGACCGGTGCCGTCGATACCCCAGTCTCTGGGCGCGGGCTCTTTAAAGGGAGGCATTTCCACCTCTTCCATCATCTGCCCCAAATAGGCCTCGGAGAGAATTGTGACACCTACACGGTATTTTTCCGCAACATCCCATGCTTCATAGGCTATGTCGACCAGTTCCTGCACGGAGTCAGGGGCGTAAACGATATTCTTGTATTCGCCATGCCCGCCGCCCTTGACTTCTTTAAAATAGTCGGTCTGGCCGGAATCAAGCGCACCGAGCCCGGTGCCCCAGCGCTGCACATTCAGCAGGACGTAGGGAATGCTGTTGCGGGCTGCATAGGACATGCCTTCCGTCTTCAACGAGCCCCCCGGACCGGAAGTGGCAGTCAGCGCTCGCGCTCCACAGGCAGAGGCGCCACTGATCATATTGATGCTGGCAATTTCATTTTCCGCCTGAATAAAGACCCTGTCGAGTTGAGGCATCCGCCACGACAGATACTCCAGAACTTCGGTGGATGGGGTGATGGGGTATCCGGCGAAGAAGTTGCATCCGCCGCGGACGGCAGCCTCAGCGACGGCCTCGTTCCCCTTCCATAGCTTTTTGGCCATTGTATTTCATTCCTTTCCGCTGCGCCCTGCCGCAGCCAATCAAAATGTGAGGAACACTTGGACAAACAGACGTGCCTGATCGGCGCGGCATCCCATTTGCCGCGCTTTACCCCTCCTGAATCTCGTCGATTGTAAAAACATAGTCGGGACAGGCAGTATAGCAAATGCCGCAGGTCACACACTTTCCTCGATCCACAGTAACGCATTTATACCCTGCACTATTTGATATGTCACCAATAGTGAGAGCTTTCCTGGGACATGCAATCACGCAGAGCCCGCAGGATTTGCAGCGTTCAGTCTGCATCTTCAATTCCAACTTTTGTTTCATGCTCATTCCTTTCCGCAACCCTGAGCCGGGCAGCTGCCAAAATCGGCGAGGGTTCTTGACATAGTATAATTAATTATTTGCAATTATGAAAGCGTCTGTGCGTTTTAAGAGTACCATTGCCGTCACCCGTTGTCAACCTTAAAAATAAAGAAAAAATTAATTTTTCTATTGAAATTTCCCAAAAGCTATGATATGCTCTTGACATAACAAAATTGCTAATTGGTAATTTTCAATTCAAAAGCAAACAAAAACCAGACAAGAAAAAAAGCAGCCAAAAATGGCTGCTTTCAAGAGGCAGAGAGTAGGAAAGGTGTTTACCGATGCTCGGCGGCAAGGTTGCGCAAATGCATATGAACCGTGGCCGTCCGTATTCCCAGTATATTGGCGCACATGGCAACACCTGTTTTTACATTGAACACTCCGGCTTCATTCAGCCGGCGAATGATCTCTTTCTTCTTGCCTTTAGCGGGGATATCCGAATCATCCATGACAGTCTGCTGAGCTTCCCGAATGGTCTCGATCAGGATAGTGTCGTAGTTCTGATCCATGCAGGGGGCAAGACGAGCCTTGCGAACTACCACATTTTTGGGAATAGTGAAAAGCTCGATGATTTCTGAAAGCGGCGTGTTCAAAAAGAAGTTAAAGCACATCATTCCGATGAGTCGCCGTCCTTCTCCTACAATGCCAATGGTAGCAGAGCGGAATACATCGCCCTTAGCGTTTTCGCTGAAATAGACCGTGACAGGCTGTTTTCCCTGCTGCAGCTTGATCCGCAGGTGCTCAACGGCGCCGCCGGGGGTCTCACTCATCCCGAGGCCAAGAGCCCCCGCCACACGATCGGAATGATGGCCATTGGCGATTCGCTTGATAAAATAATCCGAACGGCCGAGGCTGTGAACCACAATTTCGAATCCTTCGCCCAGGTAGCCGGAAAGGCAGTCGCAGAGTACGCAGTAGGAATCCAGAATCAGCGCATCCGCCGGGCTAAGATCCACAAGGAATTTTTCTAAATTCTGAGCCATAAGTTTCCCTTTTCCATAATTTTTATACAATTTTGACTGTATTTCCTGATAATCACGATAGCACAGTCATATCCGCTTTGTCAACTCCGACCAAAATAGAGAAAGAAAAGCGCAAGCCGAAACGGGGAGGAAAAGCATGAAAAAAGAACGGAATATATTGGTGCTCAATCTTGGCTCAACTTCATCCAAGGTGGCACTATGCCGCAATGACGAGATCATCATCCAGAAGGAATGGGCGCATGACGCCGGGGAACTGAAAGCGCTGGACACGCCGGAGCGCGTCATTGCTTACCGAAGGAGCTTTGTACAGCAGTTTCTAAAAGATAATGCCGTGGATATGAGCCGTATCGATGCCATCGCCGCCCGCGGAACGGGACGTCCAGGGCATTATCGTCACGGCGCCTACCTGCTCACTCCGGAGTTGGCAAACGATGTACGTCCAGGTCATCAGGGGCTGTTTTCCTCCACAGTGATTGGATCCGAACTGTCCCAGGAATACGCCATCCCGGCCTATCTCTATGATGTGGTCCCCACTGACGAAGTCCGCGATATTTCCCGGATCTGTGGCGTCCCCAATTACCGCAGAACCGTCCGCTCCCACACGCTCAACAGCCGCGCTACCGCAAGGAAAGTGGCGTTGGAGATGGGGCTTCCCCCGGAAGAGTGTACGCTCATCGTCTGCCATATGGGCGGCGGATGCGGCACCGCCTGCTACCACAACGGCTTTATCATCGATACCTACTCCTCGGAAGAAGGCGCTTTTTCGCCCACCCGCGCGGGGCGGATTCCGGCAGACTTTCTGGAAAAAATCTACCGGGATCCACAGTATACCCCGCAGGATATACATCGCCTGCTTCGGAAGGAGGTGGGTCTGTATGGGCATCTCGGGACCGATAACTGTCAGGAGATCGAGCGTCGTATTGACGCCGGAGACAAAAAGGCGGAGCTGGTATATCAGGCGATGGCATACCAACTCAGCAAGGACATCGCCGCCATGGCAAGCGTAGTCTGCGGAAAAGTAGAGGCCATCGTTTTAACGGGAGGTATTGCCCATTCCAAAAAGATGACAGGCTGGATCATCCAGCGGGTGCGCTTTATTGCGCCGGTGAAAGTCGTTCCCGGCTCTATGGAAATACAGGCGCTAGCTGGCGGCGTTGCCCGCGTGCTGAACGGAGAAGAAAGGGTGAACGATTACAGTCTGGTGGCACAAGATCAGCCATTGTTTTAAACCGCAAAAAGTGACAGACAGCAAGGGTGCCCGTCCTTGCCGCTTGTCACAATAAAAAATAAAAGAAAGAGAGGAGAATGTGTATGGAGCTGAAAAATGAGAAGCAGCAGTTCCGGGTGGCGGTATCCGGCCGCCACCTACACCTGACGCAGGAGACTCTTGGCGTGTTGTTCGGAGAGGGATATGTTCTTGAGCCAATCAAGCCAACCAAGGGCCAGTTCTTGTCAACAGCCCGAGTTGCTGTGGTAGGACCTAAACACACCTTCCAGCACGTAGCAATCATGGGTCCTTGTCGGGATTTCAATCAGCTGGAGATCTCTATTACCGATGCCTATACTTTGGGGGTTCCCGCAGTAATCCGCATGTCCGGTGACATAGAAGGAACGCCCGGAATCCGGATTGAGGGGCCAAAAGGCGCCATCGAGCTGGACAAAGGAGTGATTGTGGCCAAACGGCATATTCATCTAAACCCCCTTTTGGCCGAGGAATACGGCATACGCGATGGAGAATGTGTACTTCTTCGGGTGGATACTCCAGATCGCGCTTTAACATTTGACAACACCGTGGTAAAACTGGCAAAAAATCCCGCCAGCAGCAGTGTGGCCCATATTGACACCGACGAGGGGAATGCCGCAGGAATCCACAAGGAAGCATCGGGGTATATTGAGGGAAAGAGCAGGCGTACCACAGACGATTAAAAGCGCACAGGTAACAAGCCACAAATAAACAGAAAAACATCAAAAAGAAAGGATGCAGCAGATGCTGTAGAAGGTGAAACGAATGGGAAAGACGTATCTGGAATCCGCTAATACCCTGCCCGTATATGAAGAATGCGATGTGCTTGTAGTCGGCGGCGGTGTGACCGGCCATGCTGCCGCTCTTGCTGCGGCGCGGGCGGGCTGCAAGAATGTTGTCTTGATGGAACGGTACGGCTACTTCGGCGGCGATGCCACCGGCGGCTATGTAATCATGGTTCCTGCTCTGAGTTGGCGAAACTTCTCCTTGGTCCGAGGAATTCAGGAAGAGTGGTTCACCCGTCTGGATAAGTCTGCACCGGAAGCGTATCTCGGGCCCTCGCTGGATGAGATCGGAGAGGATTCTCCCATCAAGCTGGATCGCTGGGATCTTGTTCATGGCTGCACCATGTATAAGGGTGCGCTCAGCAACCGGTTGGTTCGTGGCCCCACATTTGAGCCCAATCAACTGAAAATTGAGATGGATCTGATGATTCAGGAAGAGCCAAACATTAAGGTCATGCTTCACTGTTGGGGCAGCAAGCCCATCATGGACGGAAACACGCTCAAGGGCGTTATCTACGAAAGCAAGGAAGGCCGCAAGGCGGTTCTGGCGAAGGTCGTCATCGACGCTACCGGAGACGGTGATATTTTCTGCCAGACAGGAGCGCCCTTTATCGAGAAGCCCGCGCCCGGATCGAGAGCAGACAAAACAGCACTGGTTTGGAGAATGGGCGGCGTGGACTATGAGGCCTATGCCCGCTGGGGCAAAGAGCACCCGGATTTGATGAATTCCTTCAAGGACGAGCTCAGTCGTGTGGCAGGTTACCGCACCATGCCTCTAGCCGGGGAACGCAACGACATTGTCTGGTTCAACAACTGGCTGCCTGGTCTCAACTGCGCCAACATTGAGGATATCAAGACAACCGAATTCACCGTTCGCAACTCCATCCGCCGCATCATCAAGTTCTGCCGTGAGTATATGCCTGCCGCTTTCCGGAACGCCTATCTCTACGATATTGCGCCACAACTCGGCGCACGCTGCTCCCGTCGAATTGAGGGTGAGTATGTTATGAATACCTTGGACTTTGCCTGTGCACACAAGTTTGACGATGTAATTGCCTGGCACAGTTGTATCGGTCACCGTAACGATGGCTGTCCCATTGAGATTCCCTACCGCTGCATTTTGCCCAAAAAGGTAGAGAATCTGCTCTGCCCCGGCCGTCACCTGTCGGCGGACGACACAGCCATCGATGCGCTGAATCTGATTCCCCAGTGCGTGGGCACCGGCCAGGCCGCTGGTGTTGCAGCGGCGGTCTGTGTTGCCGAGGGAACGACCACCCACAACGCGAACATCCGGCGCATCCAGGACATCCTCTGCCACGAGCAGGATGTTCCTCTGCCGCGACAGGACAATACTGATCCCGAGCTGGTTCGTCAGCTGGAGGAGTATCAGTACGGCACCATGACACCGATGGCAAAAAAGATTCGCGCTACGGCGGGTTTGGACTGGTGAAGCAACGGCAGTGAGGGGGAAAACCGGGTGCGTCCGCATGAAAGGTCTGTGCGGATTATTCTCTCCGACGCACACAAGTTTCCCCTTTTTACAGCAAACGATGCTCTTAACGTTCACATCCCAGAATCGTTCACATCCCAGAATTAAAAATCGACAGAAAGGGAAATTGGTTATGAGTGAAGAAGCAAAAGTTGTTACCACAAATACTTCCCCGGAAAGCAAAAAAGCAAAGCGTGAAAAAATGATTTACCCTGCATGTGAGCTTGCTGGCGGTATTTACAAGTCTTACTTTACGTCCTACCTGTCCATGCTTTTCACAAATGTCTATATGTTCTCGACAAACCTGACCGCCATTCTCGAAACGGTCAAGAGCCTTTCCAGCTATGTGATCTCTCCTGTTAGTGCTTATATTGTCGACCACCTCAATTTCAAGAGCGGAAAATACTGGCCGTATGTCCTGACCTGCTGTACCGGTGTGGGAATCGGATATATCATCCTGTTCTCGCTCCCGGTGCTGGCAGCGGACGCCTCCAAGCTGGCAGTTCTGGTTCTGATCCTGAACACCATCATTCTCACGCTGAGCAATTTGGGCACCAACGCCTGCCGTCAGGTTTATGCACGTATGTGTAAGACCCCGAAGGATCGGTCTAACATTTCCATGTACGCCAAGATTGCCCGCGATGGAATGAAGGCCGTCACCGGCTTCATTTACCCCCTTGTGCTAGCCGCCCTCATCGCCCACTACAACAATGAGCCCAAGGCGTGGGCAGCGGTTGCAGTCGTTCTTGCTGTCCCTGCCATCATCATTTACTTTGTCGATGGCATCTGGCTGAAGAACTCTCAGTTTGAGAAGGATAACTCCCAGCAGTACACCGCGCAGAAGCAGCGTGGCACAAAGAAAAAGGCCTCCGTCATCGACTCGATCAAGGGGATCATCACCAACCGACATATGCTTTTCGCGTTTCTGGCTTATGCCTGCACCAAGCTATACTATTTTGCGTTCACCGCCGGCGGATCCTACACCTGGCGCTACTTTTTCGAGAAGTTCGGCTACTTCAGCTTCTTCTCCACCGGATGCGGTCTGGCCGCCATCATTGGCGCGCTGTCCGTTCCCACACTGCGTCGCATCTTCAAGGATGTGAAGTACACGTGGGCAGCGTCGATTGCACTTCAGGCTGTGTTTGGAGTAATCAACCTGTTCACCTTCCGCGAAGATCAGCCTATCGTTTCTATGGTGATTATCTTCTGTATGTTCTTCTTCAACGGTGCTGCCGATACGCTGTCCATGCCGGCCTTCGTCGGCGCATCCGACTGGGCCAACTGGAAATACAAGACCAATGACGTAGGTTTGACGATGGCCGTCTGGGGTCTGGCGCTGAATCTCGGCCTGCTGATGAACACCTGGGTTCGAACATATTTCCTGAACAAGGGTGGCTTTGACGCCAAAGCTCTCAAGGCCGGTGCCGCCATTCCCGAAGCTCTCAAGCAGTCACTCTGGACCTATAATACCGTGATCCCTCTGGTGCTGATGGTCGCTGCTGTGCTGTTCATTATGATCGGTTACGGCCTTAAGGACTCAGAGATCGAGAGATGCCGCAAAGAAAACGAGATTCGAATCAAAGAGGGCAAGTAAGAAAAAGCATCTATCGCTTCCAAACCGCTAAATGTTGAGGGTAGACATCCCAGAAGGATGTTCTACCCTCAACATTTAGGATAGAGCCTTTTTTATTGTCCAAAATGGCGCGCATCGCAGCCGATGAATACAATGGAGTGTCAAATCCCATTTTGCCATTCCGGAGGTTTTATCGATATGCTGATCGTGGAAAAATTCGGCGGAAGCTCGCTCGCCGGGGTCGAGCGCGTCCGCTGTGCGGCGTGCCTCATCGCCGAGGCGGTACGCGCCGGGCACTCCGTTGCGGCGGTGCTCTCGGCGCAGGGGAAAACGACCGACGCGCTCTTGTCTACCGCCGCGCACTACAGCCCCAACCCCTCCAAGCGCGAGCTTGACATGCTGCTCGCGACCGGCGAGCAGGCAAGCGTCGCTCTCATGGCGATGACGCTGGAGAAAATGGGTCTCCCCGCCGTGTCGCTCACCGGCTGGCAGGCGGGCGTCGGCACGGATGAGACATACGGCGACGCGCACATCCGCCGTCTCTCCATGGAGCGCGTGCGCCGCGAGCTGGACGAGGGGAAAATCGTCCTCATCGCTGGTTTCCAGGGCGTGAGCCCCGGAAACGACATCACAACGCTCGGGCGCGGCGGCTCGGACACGACCGCCGTGGCCGTGGCGGCGGCGCTGCGCGCGGACGAGTGCCGCATCTACACCGACGTGGAGGGCGTGTTCACCGCCGATCCCCGGCTCATCCCGGAGGCGCGGCGGCTCTCCGCCGTAGACAGCGAGGAAATGCTCCGCCTCGCCTCGCTCGGCTCACAGGTGCTGCACGAACGCAGCGCGGCGCTCGCGCTGCGCTTTGCCGTTCCGCTCACGGTACTGTCGAGTCTCGTTCCCGCGCCCGGCACCGTCATCCGGCCGCTGCCGCTGCCGGAAAACGAGGGGCGCCTCACCGCCGTAACGCGCTCCGGCGCGCTCGTCTCGCTCGTCGGCACGCACCTGCACACGTTCGATTCGCTCCCGGAGCGCGCTGTCGCAGCGCTGCAGGAGGCGGGGCTCTCCCCAGACGCCGCGCTGCTCACCGACGGGCGGCTCACCGTGCACGTCCCGGAGGAGCAGAGTCTGGAAACGCTCCGCTGCCTGCACGCCGCGTTTTTGGCGCGCGAAGATGCTTCATAATTCCCGATACTTCTATCGGATTTCTTGACGAAGCAAGACAAACGTGCTACCCTCTTGGGGATGAATATCTCCGGGAGGGAGTTTTTATGATCTATCTCGATAACGCCGCCACATCGCTCCGCCGGCCGGAGTGCGTCGTGCGCGCGGTGAGCGAGGCGCTGTGCTCGCTGGGCAACGTTGGCCGCGGCGCGAGCGAGAGCGCACTCAGCGCGGCGCGCGTGGTGTATGGCGCGCGCGAAAAGCTCTGCGCCTTTTTCGGCGGAGCCGATCCCTCGCGCGTCTGCTTCACGCAGAACTCCACCGAGGCACTCAACACCGCCATTTTCGGCCTGCTGCGCCCCGGCGACCACGTGATATCGACCGATTTGGAGCACAACAGCGTGCTGCGCCCGCTCTACCGGCTGGAGGGCGAGGGCGTGGAAACAACGTTCCTGCACGCCGACACGCGCGGCTGCATCGATTATGACGATTTCCCCCGCGCGCTCAAGCCCAACACCCGCGCCATCGTCTGCACGCACGCCTCCAATCTCACCGGCAACGCGCTGGACGTATCGCGCATCGGCGCTTTTGCGCGCGAGCACGGGCTGCTTTTTATTCTCGACGCCTCGCAGACGGCGGGCAGCTTTGACCTGAACGCGCAGCGCGACGGCATTTCCGTTCTCTGCTTCACCGGTCACAAGGGCATGATGGCCCCGCAGGGCACCGGCGGGCTCGTCGCCGCGCCCGGCGTGGAGATCCGCCCGCTCAAGACCGGCGGCACCGGCGTGCAGTCCTACCGGCGTTCCCAGCCGGAGGAATACCCGACGCGGCTCGAGAGCGGCACGCTCAACGGTCACGGCATCGCCGGGCTTTCCGCGGCGGTGGATTTCCTGAATGAGATCACCCCCGCCGCCATCCACGCGCACGAGACGGCGCTCATGAGCACATTTTATAATAAGGTATCCGCCCTGCCGGGCGTGACAGTGTACGGCGACTTTACACAGGACCGCGCGCCGATCGTCTCGCTCAACATCGGCGGCATGGATTCCGGCGAGGTTGCGGAAATTCTCTCGGACGATTACGGCATCGCCGTGCGCTCCGGCGCGCACTGCGCGCCGCGGATGCACGAAGCGCTCGGCACCGTCTCGCAGGGCGCGGTGCGCTTTTCGTTCGGCTGGTTCAATACGATGGAGGAAGCGGAGCAGGCGGCAGACGCCGTCCGCGATATTGCCCTATGAGAGTACGCGAAAAGAAAGAATACGTGATCTTCACGTTCCACACGACTGCCGCCGCGATGGCGACGGAAAAGCTCTGCCAGGAGCGCCATATTCCGGGACGGCTCATCCCCGCGCCGCGGAGCATCACCGCCGACTGCGGCATCGCCTGGGCGGCGCCGCCGGAGGAACGCGAGCGCATTGAAAAAGAGCCCGGTCTCCCGGAGATCGCGGGCGTATACCTGCGCGAGCTTTGAGAGGAGAGAGCCATGCAGACACTCAATCTCAAACAGCTGGAAGCCTTCTGCGCCGTGGTCGAGCGCGGCAGCTTCACCGCCGCGGCGGAGGCTCTTTATTTAGCGCAGTCCACCGTGAGCGGCCACATTCTTTCGCTCGAAAAGGACATCGGCGTGCCGCTGCTTGTCCGCTCCGGCAAGCGGCGCATCTCCCTCACCGAAGAAGGGCGGCGCGTATACGACCATGCGCACACCATTCTCCAGAGCTGCACCGAGCTTTCCCGCGAGCTGGAGGAGCAGACCTCCCGCGAGGTATCGCTCGCGGCGTCGTCCATCCCGATGCAGTACATTCTCCCACAGCTCATCACCGATTTTCATCGGGAAAACCCGGACTTTCGCTTCCTGCTCCGCGGCGGGGACAGCGCAAGCGTGCACCGCGCGGTATTGCAGGGCGAAACGCACATCGGATTCGTCGGCGCGGTGATGAACGCGCGCGAGCTCGTCTATGACTGCATCGCCACCGACCCGCTTGTGCTCGTCGCGCCCGACACGCCGCGCTACCGCGCCATGTTCGACGCCGGAGAGACCGGCAACGCCCTCCTGGCCGAGCCGCTTATCTTCCGCGAGGGCGGCTCCGGCACGCAGCTCGCCGGGCAGAGATTCTTCACCGAAAACGGCATTGACTCCGGTAAGCTCAACATCGTCGCGCGCATGGATAACAGCGAAGCGGTGCTGCGCGGTGTGGCGTGCGGGCTCGGCTGCGCCGTCGTCTCCGGTCTCGCCGCGGGCGCAACGAAGGAGCTCTTGTCCTTCCCGCTCGTCGGAAAAAACAACGAGCGCGAGATCTATATGATCCGCGCCCGCGACCGCCGCCCGACGAAGTCCGCGCGCGCGTTCATCGACTTTCTGCTCGGCCGCCGGGCGCTGCATTGACCGGATTTTCTATCTGTTATACCGATAAAGCAAAAGGCGATATCCGATTTACCGGCTGGCATTTTTCGACAGCGCGCCGTATAATGAAGTTGTTAAACCACAGTTTTGAGAGAGAGGAAAACCCTGTGAAAAACAACTGGTTCAAAAACAACTGGCTGATCCTCGTCACCGGACTTGTGATCGGTCTCGCGGCGCTCGTCCTGGGCGCGCATGGCAACCCCGGCAACATGGGCTTCTGCATCGCCTGCTTCCTGCGCGACACGACCGGCGCACTCGGTCTGCACGGCGCAGAGGTCGTGCAGTACTTCCGTCCGGAGATTGTCGGCATCCTGCTCGGCTCGCTCATCGCGGCGGTCGCGGCGAAGGAATTCAAGGGCCGCGGCGGCTCTTCCCCGATGATCCGCTTCATTCTCGGCGTGTTCGTCATGATCGGCGCGCTGATGTTCCTCGGCTGCCCGCTGCGTATGGTCATCCGTATCGGCGGCGGCGACTGGAACGCTCTCGTCGGCCTCGCCGGCTTCATCGTTGGCATCCTTGTGGGCGTTGTGTTCCTCAAGAAGGGCTTCACCCTTGGCCGCAGCTACAAGCAGACGCTTGCCGAAGGCGCGGCCTTCCCGGTCGTTTATGCGCTGCTGTTCGTGCTTTGGCTCGCCGCTCCGGCGCTCTTCAAGTTCTCCGAAAAAGGCCCCGGCAGCATGCATGCCGCGTGGGGTCTCGCGCTCGTCGCGGGTCTTATCGTCGGTGCGCTGTGCCAGCGCAGCCGTATGTGCATGGTCGGCGGTCTCCGCAACGCCGTCATGTTCAAGGATTTCGGCCTTGTCGCCGGCTTCGTGACGATCATCCTCACGGTGCTCGTCGGCAACCTCCTTCTCGGCAAGTTCAACCCCGGCTTCGCCGGCCAGCCCGTGGCGCACAGCGACGGACTCTGGAACTTCCTCGGCACCGCCCTCATGGGCTGGGGCTGCGTCCTGCTCGGCGGCTGCCCGCTGCGTCAGCTCATTCTCGCCGGCCAGGGCGAGAGCGACAGCGCCATCACCGTTGCCGGCATGATGTGCGGCGCGGCGTTCTGCCACAACCTGAAGCTCGCCTCCTCGGCGGACGGCCCGACCGGCAACGGCAAGATCGCCGTGATCGTCGGCTTCGTCGTGGTGCTCGTGATCTCGCTGCTCTTCACGAAGAAAGCGGAGGAATGATCCATGAAAACCGTTGATGCAAGAGGCTTTGCCTGCCCCCAGCCGGTCATTATGGCGCAGAAGGCAATCAAAGCGGATGCCCCCAGCGAGCTGGAAGTGCTCGTTGACAACAAATGCGCCGTGGAAAACGTCACGCGCTTCGGCGAAAGCCAGGGCTACACCGTGACCGTTGCCGACGGTGACGACGATGATTTTGCCGTCACACTGCGCAAATAACCTTACCCCCCTTTTACGGCTCTTCCGCCTCGCGGCGGGAGGGCCGTTTTACTTGTCACAAACCCCTCAGCCTCGCAAGCTCGGCAGCTCCCCTATTAGGGGCGCCAAGTGAGTTTTTCGATAACCATCTTGCCTCCCCTATCAGGGGAGGTGGCGCGGCACAGCCGCGACGGAAGGGTTTTCCCGCCGCTGATCTCTCTGCCATATTCCGCCAATCGCCGCCAAAACTTGACCAATACAGCAAAGTCTGATAGAATAGCATGAATTTCCTGTGAGTGATAAGGAGGCTATTTCATGCCGCGAGATTATCTGGAATACGATGACGAGCCGCAGGAGTCCTACCGCAACCCGCTCAAGCCGTTTCTGATCGCGCTTGTCGTGCTCCTTCTTCTGTTTGCCGTTATTATCGTTCTGCTTTATATGCGCCTGCAAACCGCGAATACCCGCGCCGAAACGCTCTCGCAGGAGCTGACCGTTGTACAGACGCAGCTTGACGATCTCCGCGCCCAGCAGGCCGCGGCGACCGAAGCGCCGACGCCGACGCCGGAACCGACACCCACGCCGGAGCCGACGCCGGAACCCACTGCCACGCCCGAACCGACCCCGGAACCGACGCCCACCCCCGCGCCGCTTCTGCGCGACACGGTCACGGAGGAGATGCTTGGCTATGTCTACCGCCCGGCGGACGAGTTCTGGTATGACGAGGCGAAGAACGCCGCCGTCATCCCGTTCATGCTCTCCGTACACTACGGCCCCGGCATGGACTGGGGCGAGAACATGGCGCTCAACATGGGCGATACGGTAGAACTGCTCGCCAAGCAGAACGGCTGGGTGCTTCTTCGCACCGCCGACGGCCGCTACGGCTGGGCTGCAAGCGAGCTTCTGCGCGAAACGACCGACGACGCCGCAGCGACGGCAGTGCCCGAAGCCCCGGCCAACGGCGGCACAACGGTTGTTCCCCCTGCCCCCGCAACGGCGGCTCCCTCTCCCACGCCGGACTATACCGAGGTCTCCAACCCCGATCTCAAATAACCGAAAAGAAAAATGCCTCTTCCTGCTATGCGCAGGGAGAGGCATTTTTCTTTATGCCGGGCAAAGCCGGGGAGGCGTCGGCTCCGCCCTTTTATTCTTTGTTTGTATCCGGGACGATCACGGTGGCAAAATAGCTGATCTTCTCCGGGAGACCGGTCATGGTTTCAAAAACCTGCTGCGTGGGCAGCCCGCAGTCGGCAACCATGGCGGACGCTTCCGCGAGGCCGTGCCGCGAAAGCGCCGCAGCGGTCTCGCCGATGGCTTTGCCGGACTTCATCAGCACCTTCGTTCCCGGCAGCGCAAGCGCGGCGTCAAGATCGGATGCCCCGGCGGGATAGATGTGCAGCGGCTGCTCCATTTCCGTGAGACTCCGCCCCAGCACCGCAGCCACGGCGCAAAAGCTCGCCACACCGGGGATCATCCGCGTATCGTATCCCCGGCGGCGCAGCACGTCGAGCACATAGTACGCCGTCGCGTAAATCGAAACATCGCCGAGATTCACCATGGCCGTGTCCCGCCCGGCGTCGAGCTCGCGCGCGATGCTGTCCGCAGCGCGCTCGTACCCCTGCGCACGGACGGACGCCTCGCGGGACATGGCGAACTCCAGCGGCAAAACGGTTTTCCCATCAAGCGCAGCGGCGCCGCGCACGATGGAGAGCGCGAGCATCTCGCCGGAGGCGGTGCGCGGCGCGGCGATCACGGGGCATGCCTCCAGCACGGCGCACGCCTCGCGCGTCATCCACATGGGATTGCCGGGGCCGACGCCCACGGCGTAAAAGGTTCCTTTTTCTGCGCTCACAGCGTCCACCCTTCCTTTTTCGCATCGAGAACGGCGAGCCCCGCGGCCTTTGCGCGCGCAAGGAGCGGCGTATTCGGCTCCCGGGCGGCGTCTCCCGCAAGGAGAATTTTGTCGCAGCGGCACATCCTGTCAAAGGCCCGGTCATACACCGTCTCGTCGATCGCGGCAAACGCCGGAACGGAGACCGTCTCCGCGGCGAGGAGCCGAGCAAGCCGGTAGTCCACGTCGTTTTCATAGAGCACGCCGGTGGCGAACGGGACGTTCTCGCGCTGCAGCTTCCGGTAGACGGGAATGCCCGTCCCCGCGCCCGCGAGCACAAACACCTCCGGCGTATCCCCGGCGGGCTTTTTGAGCTCAATGCTGCCGAAGAGTGGATCGAAGTAGCCGTCCTCAATGTCGTAGAGCTTTCGGATGGCCTGCTCTTCAAACACCTCGCCGGGCGCGCCGTAGCCGAACTGTGTATCGCCCTTCACGGTGAGAATGCGGTCGGCCACCTTCTCCGCGAGATCAATCTCGTGGAGCGACATGAGAACCGTAATGTTCTTTTTGCGCGCCATGCGCGTGAGGATGGTGAGCAGATCGAGCTTATGCCGCACGTCGAGAAACGATGTCGGCTCATCGAGCAGTATCATCTCCGGCTGCTGGGCAATGGCGCGCGCGAGCAGCACGCGCTGGCGCTGGCCGTCGCTGATGGCGTTAAAGTCTCGCTCGGCGAGATCGAGCGCGTGGACGGTCTCCATGGCTTCGTCCACGATGCGCTGATCCTCGCCGCGGAGCACACCGAGCCGCCCGGTGTACGGGTACCGGCCGGTGGCGACAACGTCGCGGCAGGTAGTGAGCTCCACCTTGATGCGCTCCGTGAGGATCACGGCGAGCTTTTTGGAGAGCTCGCGGTAGGTGATCGTCTGCATATCCCGGCCTTCGAGATAGATTTTTCCGTTTATCGGCTCCAGATCGCGCGCGATCGTTTTGAGCAGCGTAGACTTGCCCGCGCCGTTCGGCCCGATAAGCGCGATGATCTCGCCCTTGCGTACCTTTACGGAGATATCGCGGATGACCGGCACCTTGCAGTAGCCGATCGTGAGATCGTCGATAACAAAATAGGGAGAATCCGTCATTTCCGTCCCCCCTTCCGGCGCAGCATCATGTAAATGACGACCGGCGCGCCGAAAATGGATGTAACGGTGCTGATGTTCAGCTCCGTCGGCGCGAAGGCGGTGCGCGCGATCAGATCGCACAGCATGCAGAATACGCCGCCGCCCAAAAAAGTGGCCGGGATGACCACGAGCGGTTTGGATGTATTCAGACAGTGCCGGATGAGAAACGGCACGGCGATGCCCACGAACGAGATCGGCCCGGCGAACGCCGTCACCGTGGCGGAGAGAACGCTGGAAAGAATGATCAGCGCCGTGCGGAACGCCTTGATGTTCACGCCCATGCTCTGGGCATACGCCTCGCCGAGCTGGTAGGCGCCGATGGGCTTTGACATAAAGAACGTGATGCCGCCGGAGATGCCGACGACCGTGGCCGCCACGCCGACGTTGCTCCAGTTCATGCCGGAAAAGCTGCCCTTGGACCAGTTATGCAGGTTCACGATGTCGGAATCCGCCGCAAATGTCACGGTGAAGTCCGTGATGGCGGTGCAGATGTAGCCGATCATGATACCGGCAACGAGCAGCGTGGACATACTCGGGATGCGCCGGGAGAAGAGCAGGATAAACCCCACCGAGAGCAGCGAGCCGACAAACGCCGCAAGGATCAGCGTATACGACGACACAACGCCGAAGAGCTGGATAAAATAGATCATCGCAAACGCAACGACCATCTTCGCGCCGCTCGATATGCCGAGCACGAACGGCCCGGCGATCGGGTTTTCAAAAAACGTCTGCAGCAGAAAGCCCGAGAGCGAAAGCGCGCCGCCGAGGATCGCCGCCATCAGAATGCGCGGCAGGCGGATCTTCCAGATGATGTTCACCTCTGTGGGGCTGCCGGTTTTGGTGAACAGTATCTCCACGATCCGTTCGAGCGGAATGGGGATGTTGCCGATGTTGATGTTCAGCACCGTGATCAGGCAGAATGCCGCGATGAGCACGATGAACACCAGCGCATACCGGGCGCGCCGCCGCGCCTGATGCACGAGATACGCCCCGGCTTGCGCCGGGGCGGTATTAATAGGTCTTTTCTCGCTCATGGGTCAGGAAACGCGCGTGAGGAACGTCATGTCGCTCTCCGCGCCGCCGGTGAGAACGAGATGGATGTCCTGGATCATTTCGCCCACGATATCCGTCGCCTGATAGAACGACTTGCCCGTGCACCAGACGTTGCCCTCCTTCACGGCCTTGAAGTCGGCAAACAGGGCGTCTTTCGCAAGGAGCTCATCGATGCTCGAAATAGGCGCATCAATGGAGGCGTTATAAATGAGCACATCGGCATCCACGGCGTTGCCGTAGAACGTCTCCATGGTGACGGAGATGGAGGTGTTCGTCTGGTCTGTCACAAAATCCGCAAAGGCATAGTGGCCGCCCGCGAGCTCAATCATCTTGGGGATATAGTCGGTGGGCTTGCGGATGACAACGGAGCCGTCGGAGTTTACAAAGAAGAACGCCACGGTCTTGCCGGTGTTCTCAAAGCCTTCGAGCTGCGTAATGATGTCCGCCTGCTTATCGAAGAACGCTTCGGCCTCGGCATCCTTCCCGACGAGCGCGGCATAAAGCTTGATCCATTCGGTGCGGCCGAGCGGATGCGCCTCATAGCTGGAGCGGTCAACCAGCACGGGAATGCCGAGATCCTCGATCATCTCTTTGACCTTGGGCGTGTGGTAGATCATCGTGGACTCGATCGCGAGATCGCAGTCCTCGTTAATGAGGCGCTCATAGTCGGGCTCGCTGTACTTGCCGGCGAATTCGATGTCGCCGCGCTGCATCGCTTCCACGGCGGAATCGATATACCAGCCGGACTCGCGCGTGCCGGTGAGGCGGATGTGGTCAAGCGCATCCACGGCAGAGAAGAGCGACATGGCGGAGGTCGCCGCAAGATAGATGGTATCGATGGGCTGCTGAAGCACCGTAATGGTGCTTTCGACATTCGCCGGAACCGCCGCGCCCTCCGGCACGACGAGATAGTCCGCATCGCCGTCGATGTGGATGAGCGTATAGCCGCCCTCATAGCGGAAGAGGCGGAATACCGTGGCGTATTTGAGCGCCGTCTCCTCCGTAAAGGTCAGCCCTTCGATGACCGGCGCATCGGCCGGAGCCGCGGTGGTATCCTCCGCCGCGGGGGTCTCGGCTGCGGTCTGCGCGGGAGCCTCGGTCACCTCGGTGCCGGCGGGAGCTGTGCTCCCGCCGCAGCCGGCCATGGTCAAAAGAAGTGCCAGCGCCAGAAGAAGCGCCGAAATTCTCTTTGTCGTGTGTTTCATTCGTTAACCCTCCCGGGAGGTAATTTCGCGGATCATGCGGTTGGCCGTCGTCTCGTCGCCGAGCAGGATGCCGTAGAGATTCAGCCAGTCGGCCTGCGCGAGAGCGTCGGCCTCGTCGGCGGAGCGGTCGATGAGCATCGGGATGTCCAGCACGGCGAAGCGGTCGGCCAGATCATACAGGCGGTCGCGGTATTCCACCGCCGTCAGCTCTTCGGCGTCGGCGGGGGCGGTTTCCTTGCGCGCTTTGAGCGTTTCCTCGCTCAGCGGCAGGAGCTTGCCGGAGGTCAGCACGAGATCGGTCTCGTTCTTCACGAGCAGCTTGTACTCGGGCTTATCCCATGTGCCGCCATAGAGCGTGCTGCCGTCGGTGAGCGCCGCGGCGAGCGTTTCGTTCTCGCTCTTCTCCGCGCCGAACACCTTGACGAGATGGAGCGCTTCAAAGATATCGAGCGTATCGACGGGCGTCTCGTCCATCACATACAGGCTCTTCACCGGCAGCGTCACGATGATGAGCTGCTTTTCGAGACCTGCGGGGAGCTCCGTTCCTTCGGGGACGAGCAGGTAGCGCAGAACGTTCTGCTTATAAAGCTCGGCGACATAGTCAGCCTTGATCTGCGCGTTGTCGGTGCTCTCTTCCTCGGCAACGATCTCCTCGGTGCTCTCGGCCGCGGCGGCCTTGTCCGCCTTTTCGATTTCGGCCTTCGCCTTCTCGGTATCGAGCACCGTGCCGCTCACAACATCGATCTCCGCGAGAACGATATCGCCCTCATAGCGGAAGAGCTTGAGATACTGTGCGTGGTCGAGCTTGATCTCTTCCTTGAACGTGAGACCCATGATCTCCGGCGCTTCGGTGCTGAGCGTGTCGGTGTTGTTGTCCTTCTGGTTGTTGGCGTTCGTCTTGAGCTGCACGAAGATGATGTACTCAATCTCGTGCGCAGAGGACATCTTCGTCGTCATGCCGAGAATGCGGTTGTTCTTATTGAGCTCCACGGGGATCGTGAACGTGCAGCCGTCGTTGGAGTAGTACGTGTTGCCGGAAGCCTTCACGTAGGAGAACTGCGGCGGGTTGCCGCTGCTGCTCACAAAGCGGATGGTGGCATACGCCTGGCCGTTTTTCACCGTGACCTTATCGCACACGATGCGCGTGCGGCCGGAGCCGCCGGAGAAGGAGAAGCTGTCGGGGGCGTAGGTGCCGTCCTTGAGCGTTGTGCTGTTGTTCACGCGGGAGGTGGAGCCGGTCGCGTCCGTCTCGTGGTCGGATTCATCGTCCGGCTTCGTGGGATCGGTCGGGACGGGCGTCGGGGTCGGGGTCGGCGTGGGATTCGGATCGACAGGGTCGGTCGCGTCACCGATCTTCTTGAGGCTGCTCGCATCGAACGTGACCGTGCGGTCGTACCAGATGTTGTTCTTCAGGCTGTGCGAGGAAATCGTAATGGGCTTGTCGAGCTCGGAGACGGGGATGGTGTAGGTATACTTGCCGTTCTCGTCCACGGCGAAGGGCACCCAGTTGTCCTTGTCGTTTGCGGCCTCTTCGCCGGTGCCGGGGTAGAGATAATCGTAGCCGGTGCCGCCGAGCGTCAGCGTGGCCATGATCGCGCCGTTTACAATGTTGAGCTTCGTGTCAACGATCTTGAACATGGCCGCACCGCATTCCGCCGTCACGGAATACTGGCCGTCCTCAGCGGTGCGCTTGAGGTTTTCGAGATCCAGCGTGATGCTGCGGTCGTACCACTTGTCGTTCTTCTGGCTGTGGGAGGTGACGGCCAGCGGGTTCGTCAGCTTGTCCACCGTGATGGTGTAGGTGTGCCAATCGTCGCGCGTCTCGCCGTCGATCGTGCCGCTCACGACCTTCGCGGCCGCCCACTCGCTTCTATCGACCGCATCGGCCTGCGTGCCGGTGCCGGGGTAGAGGTAATCGTAGCTGGTGCCGTTGAGCGTCAGCGTCACTTCATACTTGCCGTCCTTGGCCGTGATGACAACGCGGCGGACCTTGAACATGGCCGCGCCGGTCTCGGCGGTGGTGTAGTAGGTGCCGCCGTCCTTGATGACCGAGCTCGGATCGCTCGGATCGACCGGATCGGGATCGGTCGCGCCGCCGATGCGGGGCAGATAGCGCGGGATGAGCAGATAGTCCTGCTTGGTGCTCCACTTTCCATTCTTGTCGCAGCTCACAAACGGAATTTTCTCCGCAAGAGCGTTCTTCGGCAGCGTGACGGAGAAGTAGCGGTAGCTGTAAGCCTCGTCTGGATTGAGGATCTCGGCGGAAACAGCATTTTTGTCGCGCGTCGCCTCGTCGTCGGTCACGGAGCCGAAATACAGCTTGCTGTAGCCGCTGCTGCGCGTGACATACTTGATCGTGATGGTGTCGCCGGACACAGTCAGCGTCGCGCCCGCGTCGACCGGAATGCCGCCGTTCTGAGGGTAGGCATAGCCGAAGAGATCGTACACGCCGTCGGTAAAGGCGGAGGCGTCAAACGTGCCGTTGAAGTTGGGAACATTCAGGAAGTAGGACTGCGAGGTATCCCACGTGCCGTCCGAATAGCCGAGCACGGCGGGCGTGTAGGAGCCCTGCCGTTCGGCGTTCACGGTGTAGACAAACGTTGTAGTGCCGTCGCCGTTCACGGTGCCGGTGACATAGCCGGATTTATCCTTATCGCTGCGGTCGCCGAGATACAGCTTGTCCGCCGTCTTGGAGGCATAGGCTGTGCCGGTAATCGTGCAGTAGACCTTGCCGTTGAGCAGCATGGCCGAGGACGAGGTGATCTTGAAGCTCTGCTCCACCTGGCTGCCGCCGGAAAGCATGCGGATACCGGCGTCGGGGAGATTTTCGCCCGGGTCGCCCGCGTCCGCCGGAATGTTGATATATAGATTGGCTTTGGTGTACCAGCTGCTGCCGTCCGGCTTGCCGAGGCAGACCGGATTCCTGCCGCCGCGGTACGAAAGCGGCAGTTCAAACTCAAAGACATAGCCGCCGTCGGTGCGCTCCGTGCCCTGAACGTAGTATTTGAAGGCATCGTCCTTCGAGCCGAAATACATCCGGTCATAACTGACGTTCGCCGTTTCAAAATGCACCAGCAGCTTGTCGGCGGTGACGATCAGGCCCGTCTTGTCGGCGGCAAACATCTTAAACTCCGTAAACTCCGTGCCGTCTTCCTTCACGACCTTGATGTTGGCTTCCTTCAGGCCGCCAGGCAGTGCAGAGATCGCGGGCCGCGGCGCGGCCGTGGCAGCGGAAATATCCGTCGGGAGGATGAGATCGAGCGGCGTATAGGAGCCGTCGTCCTTTCCGGCGCACACGGAAAGGGTTTTCCCGGCGTCGGAGGCGTCCAGCGTGAAATGGTACGCGCCGTCCGCGCTCTTTACGGCTTCAAACACGCCGCCGCTTTCCAGCGGCGTCTTTTCGCCGAGATAAAGCCAGGTATAGTCCTCGCTTTTCACCTTGAGCGTGACATACAGTGTGTCAAGGCAGATCACCGCCGTGGCGGATGAAATGGGGAAGAGCGCGGAGCTCTCTGTCGTGCCCGGCTCCGCGGCGTACAGCCCGGCGGCTTCCTGTTCCGCGACCGGTGCGGCGTCGTAGCTCTTCTCCGTGAACTTCACTCCGACAGGGATCTCCGGGATGGTAAGCGTCAGCGGCTCATACGTCGTTTTGAAGCCGTCGGCCTTCACGGCGTACGCCGTGAGCGTCGTTCCCGCCGCGGTGGTGGAGGGCAGCGTGAAATGGTAGCTCTGCTGTCCGTTTTCCGTCTTGGGCGCCACGACCGGGTATTTGCCGCCGTTGGCGATCGCGTCCTTCAGCGCTGCTTCGGTGCCGAAGTAGAGATAGGTGTAGGGGAAGGCTCCGTCCACCGAGTCTACCGCGAGCGTGAGATAGCTCGTCTCGCCGCAGCGAATCGCCGTGGCGGAAGCAACGGTAAAGGGTGCCGCCGAGGCGTTCTGCATCGCAGCCGTCAGGCCGGAAAGGGCCTTTTCTGCCACCGGTGCCGCCGCATAGCTCACCGGGTTGGGGACGACTTTGGCCTCTCGTTCTTCGATTTGGTCGACAGAAACCTTGAGATAATACGGGCTGCTGTTCCAGTTGCTTACCGTCGTATTATAGGTGTTTTTAATATAGCAGACTTCCACTTTTCCTTCTTCATTCAGCTGAGCGGGGTCCAGCGTGAAGTGGAAGGCCTGTTTTGTCTTATCGGCTGTCACCACGCCCGCCGCGGCGGAAATCTCGCTGCCGTTGTCGAGCCGGGACTTGGATCCGATGCTGAAATAGCTGTAGTTAAAAGTAGTAGTGCCGGTTTTCGGCAGAACATAGATCGTTGCATAAATGATGCCGTTGACCTTGACCGCCGTAGCCTCGCCGACCGTGAACGCGGCGAACGTGTCGCCCTTTTCACTAACGATCTTCATGGCATCTTTGGCAAGAGCAAGTTCTCCGTCCGCGTTCGGCGCGCTGCGGTACGCGATGGCGGTAACTTTGTTGTTCACCGGCATGCTTCTGGGGAATGTAAGCGTTACGGTCGTATAGCTTCCATCGCTATTTACGGCGTATACCGGAGCCTTAAGGTTATTTTTCACACCGATCGTACCAGTGCCCACCTTGCAGCTGTCGAACACGAAGTGGAAGCTTTTCTTTCCGTTGTTCACAACGGCAGCCGCGGCTTCGATCGTGCCGCTGTCCTTTGCCGCCTTCAGAGCGTCTTCGCTGCCGATATAGAGGTAATCTGCGGTGGTTTCCGCGGTGAGCGTAATATAGACCTTGCCGCCGGAGATCATTGCCGTGGTCTTCTTGGTGTCAAGCGTGAAGTTTCCGCCCGATGCCTTGATCCCGCTTACCGCCTTCTCGTCCACCGGCGCGGCTTCATATGCCTTCGGAACAAAGGTGATCTTCGGTTCCTCGGTTTCTTCGACCGGCGTTCCCTCTTCCTCGCCGGTCAGCAGCGCCACAGCTGTCTCCGCGGTCGGCGTCGCGGTGGGCTCTTCCGTTGCCTCCGCCGTTGCCGTCGCGCTCGCCGAGGGTTCTGCCGTAGGAGCTTCGGTCGTTTCGGCGGTCGCCGCGGCGCTGGGCTCCGCGGTCGCGGTTGCCGTCGCGCTCGCCGAAGCCTCCGGCGAAGCGGTGGTCTCCGCGGCTTCCGTCTTTGCCGCGGGGGTCGGCGCCGCCGTGGGGGTAACCGCCGGGGCAGCAGACGTTTCCGCCGCGGGGGTGGCCGCCGGAGATGCGGACGCTTCCGCCTCCGCCGAGGGAGAGGCCTCCGCCGTGGGCGTCACGGTATCCGTGCTGCCGGTATCGTCTGCCGCCAGAACGGGAACGACGTTCCCCAGCGTCAGACAGATTACGAGCAGCAGCACAACAATTCTGGACATTTTCTTGTGCATATCCATGCCCTCCTAAAATTTCTTTCATGGGGAATCTCGCAAAAAAGGATTCCAGACGCCACTCCCGGAAAAACAAAATCAGAGCAGCCAAAAAGCTGCTCTGACGGTATTTTCAGAATATGTAAGCGTTTTAATCGGAAACATACCGCTTCCGGGCAAAAATCCGCCGGGAAACGGTATTCATCCGGTGAAATATCCTGACTCCGTTTCCTCGCTCGCCCGCCTTCCCGGTTTCCCAGTGGCACATTGGGGTCGCTCCGCGTTACAGTTGCCGTTACAGTCTGTGGTTTTCACACAGTTCCTTCATCCGAATGGTTCTATTCAATTTTACGGGAGATTCATCCATGCGTAGCAAAATATAGCACAAAATCCATATCTATGCAATATAAATTCCCATATATTTTTTAAAACCAATTGACGGATGGATTCTCAATCCTTTCGATCGAGGATCCGATACACAAGCTCCATATCCAGCCCCTCGCGGACGACCTGAGCGAGCTTGTCATACTGCTCTTCGCGGTACGCCGCGGGGTCAAAACTGCCGAGAATATCAGGGCTCAGCCCTTTCTTCCGGCAGAGCGCGCCGAGCACGGCGTCCGCAACGCCGGGAGCGTCGAAAATGCCGTGGATATAGCTGCCGTACACGTTCCCGCCGCCGGTGACGGCGCTTCGCGCCGCGCGGCTGCGTCCCATATGAATTTCATATCCTTCATAGGCAAGGCCGTTCAGGCAGGAGAGCTCCCCTTCCACGCCGGAGAATACGCCGCGCGTCTGCGTCTGCACCTTTTTGCCCTCGAACACGGTGTCCATGTCGAGCAGCCCCATACCGGCAATGTCCGTAATGCCCGCGGCCTCGACCTTTTCGGGGTCAGACACGCTCCGGCCAAGCATCTGATACCCGCCGCAGATGCCGAAAACGAGCGTCCCGGCGGCCGCGGCTTTCAATATGGCCGCTTCCAGCCCGCTCTCGCGCAGCCATTTGAGATCGGCAATCGTGCTCTTTGTGCCGGGCAGAACGATCATATCCGGATTTTCGAGCTCCGCGGCGCGCTCAATGTAGCGCACGGACACGTTTTCGTACCGCTCCAGCGGGCTCACATCCGTAAAGTTGGAAATACGCGGCAGACGGATGACGGCAACGTCGATCGCCCGGCGCTCGCCGCCACGCGAAAAGCGCGTTGAGAGGCTGTCCTCATCGTCGATATCCAGATGCACATACGGCACAACGCCCGCCACCGGCACGCCGCACAGCTCCTCCAGCGTTTTGAGACCGGGTTCGAGGATTTTCCTATCGCCGCGGAACTTGTTGACGATCGTGCCGCGGATGCGCGCGCGCTCGTCCGGCTCGAGCAGCGCCACGGTGCCGTAGAGCTGCGCGAACACGCCGCCGCGGTCAATGTCGCCAACGAGGAGCACCGGCGCATCCACGAGCTTCGCAAGGCCCATGTTCACGATGTCCTCCTGCTTGAGATTGATCTCCGCGGGGCTGCCCGCGCCCTCGATGACGATGATGTCATACTCCGCGGCGAGCGAGTTATACGCCTCCATCACCGCGGGGATGTACTCGCGCTTGCGGCGGAAATACTCCATGGCGTGCATATTGCCCTGCACGACGCCGTTTACGATCACCTGACTGCCGACATCGGTCGTCGGCTTGAGCAGAATGGGGTTCATGCGCACATCGGGAGCGATGCCCGCGGCCTCCGCCTGCACGACCTGTGCGCGCCCCATCTCGCCGCCCGCGGCGGTGATGAAGGAGTTGAGCGCCATGTTCTGGCTTTTGAACGGCGCGACGCGGTAGCCGTCCTGCCGGAAAATACGGCACAGCCCGGCGCAGAGAATGCTCTTGCCCGCGTTGGACATGGTGCCCTGGATCATGATGTTTTTCGCCATCGTCAAACCTCCCGGACGGCCTGAATCAGAGCTTCGTTTTCCTCGTGCGTGCGCACCGCAATGCGGTACCAGCCGGAGGAGAGCCCTTCGTAGTTTTCACAGCTTCGGATCAGAATGCCCTTTTCGCGCAGCGCGCCGTCCAATCCGGGCGCGGCGCGAAAGAGCAGATAATTGGCGTTTGAGGGAATCACGCGATATCCGAGCGCGCCGAGCGCCCCGCTCAGCCACGCGCGCTCCGTTTTTATAAGCGCGCGGGTCTTTTCGAGAAACTCCGTCTCCCCCAGCGCCGCAATGCCCGCCGCCTGTGCGAGCGAGGAAACATTCCACGGCGGCGCGGCGGCGGCCATATCGCGCAGCATGGCCGCGTCAGCGCAGAGACCGTAGCCGAGGCGGACGCCCGCCATGCCGTAGCTTTTCGTGAACGCCTTGAGAAGAAAGAGCTGCGGATACCGCGCAAGATACGGCTTCAGACTCTCGCCGTCCGTAAGATCGAGAAAGCACTCGTCCGCAAAAACGAACGTACCCTGCTCCTCGCACACGGCGAGGATCCGCTCCAAAAGCCGGGGGTCAGCGAGCCGTCCGGTGGGGTTATTCGGGTTGCAGAGGAAAAACACCGCCGGTCTCGTCTCGCGGAGAAAATCAAGGATTCCGGCATCCGGCGCAAATCCCTTCTCCTCCGGGAGCGCATAGCGCGCCATATCGCACCCGAGGCGCGAGACCGCGTGGGAATATTCCGAAAACGTCGGTGCCAGCTCCGCCGCGGAGCCGGGGCGGAAGGCGTCGGCGAAGGTGTAGATCAGCTCCGATGCGCCGCTGCCGCAGATAACATAGTCCTCCGGCACGCCCTCGGCCTTCGCGATCGCGGCGCGCAGCGCGCGGCAGTAAGGGTCGGGGTAGCGATCCACGCTGCCCAGCGCGTGCCCGATTGCCTCGCGCACGCTCCCCGGCGTGCCGAGCGGGTTGGTGTTGGCGGAAAAATCGAGCCGGATGTCCCCGGCATAAATGTCTCCGCCGTGCGGATTTTTCGTGTCGTACAGCATGAATTTACCTCAGCAGAAGAAATTTGATCCCGCCGAACAAAAGGAGCGAGAGCGCCGCTGTGGCGTAAAGCAGCCGCCCGGCGCGGGGGATGTCCTCGTATTCGATCTCGCGCCGCGCATCGCCGATGTACGGCTTTTTGTGCAGCACGCCGTGGTAGCAGGCGTCGCCCGCGAGACGCACGCCGAGCAGTCCCGCGCACACCGACTCCGTCTGTGCGGAGTTGGGGCTCGCATGGTTGCGCCGGTCGCGCCGCCAGATCCGCCAGCCGTTTTTGGCATCGAGCCGCAGCAGCGCGCCCGCGGCGAGCATCAAAAGCGCGGAGAGCCGCGCGGGAATGTAGTTCAATACGTCGTCCATTTTCGCCGGGACGAGGCCGATGTTCTTATACGGCATTTCCACATAGCCGAGCATGGAGTCCATGGTGTTCGCGGCCTTGTAGAAAAAGCCGAGCGGCGCGCCGCCGAGCGCAAGAAAGAGCATCGGCGCGATAACGCCGTCGGAGGCGTTCTCCGCCACGGTCTCCACCGCGGCGCGCGTTACGGCGAGATCGTCCAGCTCGGCGGTGTCGCGCCCTACGATCATCGAAACGGCGCGGCGGTAATTTTCGGGCACGCCCTCTTTCAGGGCGGCATAGACCTTCATGCTCTCGTCCCGGAGGGACTTGGTCGCGAGGATCTGCCAGCACATGATGCTCTCCAGCGCGAGCCCCGCCGCCGGGTGGATGCGGTACGCCGCGCACAGCAAAAGTGCCGGAACGGCGGTGGAAATCCCCGCCACGGTGAGCCACAGAACGCCCCCGGCGATGTTCTCGCCGCGGACGGTTTTGGGGAATATGCGCCGCACAACCTTCTCCACAGCCGTAATCAGCTTCCCGATCCACACGACGGGGTGCGGGATGCTGTGCGGGTCGCCGAGCAGAAGATCGATAAAGAAGCCGAGCAGCAGCGCGATCAGATGGTACATTTGCTCTTCACCCCTGCATGGTAAAAATGTATACCGGGTTCTGCCCGGTCATCAGATGGTACGCGCCCGCCCTGCGGCTGCGCGCGGCGGTGATGGACACCGCCTCCGTTTCACGAAATGGAAACGCCTTCACGCACTCGGTGAGCTCCGCAACGGATTCGAGCGTCACCGCCGTTGCGACGATGCGCACGTGCGGATTCTTTTCCCGCAGCAGCGCGATGATCTCCTTCATATGGCCGCTCGTCCCGCCGAGGAAGGCGTGCGTCGGCACGGGGAGGTCTGCACATGCCTCCGGTGCAGTGCCGGGCACGAGCTCCACATTGTCGGTATGGAACCGGCGGAGGTTTTCGCGCAGGATATCGCAGGCGGCATCCTTCTGTTCCACGGCGTATACGCGCCCCCGCCGGGCGGCGAGCGCCGCCTCGATCGTGACGCTGCCCGTGCCCGCGCCAACATCCCAGACGACGGAGTCTTCGCGCAGCGCGAGCTTCGAGAGGCACACGGCGCGAATTTCGCTCTTCGTCATCGGCACGGTCTCGGCGCGCAAAAACGCCTCGTCCGGCAGTCCCGCCGTTACGGGGAGCGCTTCGCCGGAATATTCGATGAGCGCCACGGCGAGGCTTGCAAAATGCTTTTCCGAAAGCTCCGCCGCCGTGCCGGTGGTAATGGCCTCGTCCGGGTAGCTCAATCGCTCGCCAACCGAAACGCGCGCCGCACCCATGCCGTTTTCCGTGAGCGTGCGGCAGAGCTTTCCCATGCCGTTTTCCCCGCCGACGAGTACAAAGCAGCGCCGCCCCTGCGCGAGCGGGAGCAGAATCGGCTCGCTCCGGCCATGGAGCGTGACGGGGAGCACATCCTCGTAGGATGTGCCGAGCTTCGCGCAGAGGTAGGAGAGCGAACTCAGCCCCGGCAGCACCGCAACGCGGCAGCCGGTGAGCAGCGGCAAAAGCTTCTTCGTACCGCTGAAAAACCCGGTATCACCGGACATTACGACCGCGAACGAGCCATATTCCGGGTGCGCGAGGATATAATCGCGGATATCCTCCGGCGCAATGGCGGCGTGCGTCGCCTGGCCGGGCGCCGCCGCAGCCTCAATCATCCGCGCCGCGCCGATGAGGCACCCGGCGCGGGAGATCGCCTCGCGCGCCTCGCCGGTGAGCGCGGCGCGGCTGCCGGGGCCAAGCCCCACAACGGCGACGGTTGGCCGCGCATGAAAACCGAACCGGCGGCAGAGCAGCGCGATCGTCTCCGCCGTATCGAGTCCTTCGCGCTGTGCCGGGCGGCCAAGGATGACCGGCACCGCGCCGGTCTCCGCGGCAGCGGCGAGCTTTTCTTCGAATCCTCCGGCGCTGCCGGAGGCCTTTGTTACCATGTACGCCGCGCCCATGCTCCGGAGCATGGCGGCGTTGAGCTCTTTCGAGAAGGGGCCCTGCATCGCCAGGATGTGCGACGGCTGCACCCCCGCCTCGCGGCAGAGCCGGAGGGAATCCTCCATCGGCAGCACGCGGGCATAGACGCGCTCGGAAAAATCATGCATCGCGGCAAAGGCGCGCAGCTCCCGGCTGCCGGTCGTGAGCAGGATGTTCCCGTCCACGCGGTCAAGATACTCCGCCGCCGCGGCGGCATCCTCGACGAAAACGGCGTTTTCCGGCAGTGCCGTATCGGGCCGCAGGAGCCGGAGATATTCCGTATCCGTGGCAGCGCAATTCTCCGCAACGCTCTCGGTGATGCGTTTGGCATAAGGATGCGTCGCGTCGATGACAAGATCGTAGCTTTCGCGCCGGAAAAGCTCTTTCATCTCCTCCCGCGGCAGAGGCCGCGCGGAGATGTGCAGATTTTCGCCCTGCGGCAGGAGCGTTTCGCCGTACTCCGTGGCCACGCATACGGTCACATCCGCGTCCTGCGCGGCGAGAAATTCGGCGATCTCGCGTCCCTCGGTCGTCCCGGCAAATACACAGAGCTTAGGCATCCGGCGCCCCCCTGCGGCGGTAGCCGCGCGGCGTTACCATCGCGCCGCCGATCCTTTTCGTCATGGCGTTGCCGATGAATACGGTGCTGAACATATCGATATCGGCGTCTCGCAGCTCGGCGAGCGTCATATACTCGCCCGCCTCGCCCTCGCGCCCGATGGAGTGCGCCACGCCGCAGAGGCGGCTCTCCGGGAGATAGCGCAGCAAAATATCGCACGCCATGCGGAGATTGTCCGGGCGGCCCTTGCTGCGGGGGTTATAAAGAACGATGCTGAGATCGGCCTCGGCCGCGCACGCCAGGCGCTTTTCGATCTTCTCCCACGGCGTCAGCCGGTCGCTCAGGCTGATGACGGCAAAATCGTGCGTGAGCGGCGCGCCGAGCAGCGCACCGCCGCTGCACGCGGCGGTGAGGCCGGGGATGACCTCGATCTCGGGCTCAGCCTCCTCGCCGCGCAGCTCATAGAGCAGCGCCGCCATGCCGTAAATGCCGCTGTCGCCGGAGCAGATCATCGCAACGCTCTTCCCGCCGCGTGCCGTTTCGAGCGCCATTTCGCAGCGCTCCACCTCGCGCAGCATCGGCGTGGTGAGAAATTCCTTGTCCGCGTAGCGCTCCTTTACGAGATCGACATACACGGTATAGCCTACGATCACATCGCACTCGCGCAGCGCGCGGTCAGCGCGGATCGTCATATTTTCATAGTTTCCGGGGCCGATGCCCACAACCGCCAGCTTACTCAAAGCAAACCTCCCAATGTTCTGCCGCCGCCGCAACGGTCACGCCGTTGCACGCGGTCTTTTTTATCAGCAGCGTTTCGGCGTTTCGGAGCGCGGCTCTCTCACACACGTTATCCACGCCGGTGACGCTTTTCACAAATTCCGAGGGCGTAAACTCGCCGCGCACCGCACGCAGCTCCTCCGCCGTATAAAACTCTATGGGCCATTCCTCCGCCCGGCAACAGGCGAGAAGCCCCGCTTCCTGCGCTTTGAGATCGATGGACGCGGCGCACTTCACGGCGCGGCGGTCGATGCCATTTTCCGCGAGCGCTGCGTTCACTGCCGCGCGGATCGCTTCCTCGCTCGTCCCCTTCCGGCAGCCGATGCCGAGACGCACAACGCGCGGGACAAGCCGCAGCGTCTTTGCAAAGGGGCTCTTTTCATAAACGCCGATGTACACGCCGAGCGCGCCGGTATCGCCGGGAGCGATCCCCCGCGGCAGAGCCGTCACGATCGGAAAATCGCACGCGAGCGGCACGTCGCCTTCGAGCACCGCGGCGGACACCGCTTTCGCGATCGGCAGACTTGCAATGGCGCAGCCATTTTTCGCCGCCCAGGCGTCCACGGAGAAGCGGCCGTTGATGTCGGTCGCCGTCGTGATAATGGCCTGCGCGCCAAGCGAGGCGGCAAGCGTTTTGGCAAGCTCGTTCGCCCCGCCGATATGGCCCGAGAGCACGGGGATCACGTACTGCCCCAGCTCGTCGAGCACGAGCACCGCGGGGTCGGTCGCCTTGCTTTTGAGATGCGGCGCGACCTCCCGCACGGCCAGCCCGACGCTCGAAATGAAGATCATGGCCTGTACCTTTGCAAAGATCGGCCCATAAAACTCCTTTGCCGGGCGGCGGAGCGGCGCAAAACCCGTCTCTTCAAACCGCTCCATCGTATAGGCCTGCACCGTATAGCCATCGAGCGCTTCCATAATGCGTCGCGCCGTGGCGCAGCCGCGGCGGCTGTAGGCAAAAAGCGCGGCGTTCATTCCGTGGCCCCCCGGAACTCCGTGGTGAAGCCGGGATGGTAGAGAAGCGAGCGGAGGTATTTGTCCCCCATGCACTCGCCGACGATGATGAGGCTCGTTTTGGTAAGGCCGTTTTCCGTAACGGTCTTATGGAGCGTGCCGACGGTGCAGCGGAAAATCTTCTCCTCCGGCCACGTCGCCTTATATATGACCGCCGCGGGGGTACTCTCCGCATAGCCGCCTGCCAAAAGCTCGCGCTGGAGCTTTTCGGTGAGACTTGTGCTGAGGAAGAGCACCATGGTGGCCTGATGCGCGGCAAGCGCCGCGATCGACTGCTTTTCGGGCACCGGCGTCCGGCCGGCGGCGCGCGTGATGATGACGGTCTGGCTCACGTCCGGCAGCGTGTACTCCGTTTTGAGCGAGGCCGCCGCGCCGCAGAAGGCGCTCACGCCGGGGCAGACATCGTAGGCGATGCCGAGCTTGTCGAGCTCGTCAAACTGCTCACGCACCGCGCCATAAATGCTCGAATCGCCGGTATGGAGGCGGACGGTCGTTTTGCCCTCGGCTTCGGCCTTTCGGATGGCGTCGATCACCTGCTCGAGCGTCATTTCGGCGCTGTTATAAATCCGGCAGTCCTTGCGGCAGTAATTCAAAAGCGCGGGATTCACCAGGCTCCCGGCGTAGATCACCACGTCGCACTCGCCAAGCAGCTTTGCGCCCCGCACCGTGATGAGATCGGCCGCACCGCTTCCGGCTCCGACAAAATGTACCATTCGTTCATTCCTCCATGATCTTTTTCAAAAGCTCCGGGGCGTTTTCGCTCTGCCCCAGAATGCCGTATTCCTTGGAAAACATCAAAACGCCCGCTTCCATTCCGTCCGCGCGGTGCGCGAGATGGAAGAGCACCCGATCCGTAACGCGCGCAAGCGTCTCTTCCGCAAAGCCGCCCTCGCGGAGAATGCGCACGGCGTCGTCGCAGGCGGCGCAGTCCAGCATCTCGCGGATGCGCGCCGCGTCCGCGCCGGCCGCGCCTGCGTGCGCAGCAAGGATCTCCATGCGGCAGTCGCCGTATTTGGAGTGCGTGTTCATCATGCCGCCCGCAACCTTTACGAGCTTTCCGATGTGCCCGACGAGCAGCGCGCCGCGAAAGCCGAGATCGCGGCAGATATCGAGCGCGTCGCCGAGGAAGTTTGAAACCTGCACGGCAGTGTTGAGATCGACATCGAGATTCTGCCGGATGAAGTCCGAGCCGTAATTGCCCGGCGTGAGCAGCGCATAGTCCCGCCCGAGCGCACGGCGCTGCCGCAGCTCCACGCGGATCGTCTCCACGAGCGCCGCTTCGCTCATCGGCTCCACGATGCCGGTCGTGCCGAGGATGGATATCCCGCCGACGATGCCGAGACGGGGATTGAACGTCTTTTTCGCGATCGCCTCGCCCCCCGGCGCGGAGATCACGATGTCCACTCCGCCGGAATAATCCGCGAGCGCCATGACCTCTTCCACATTCTCGCGGATCATCTGCCGCGGCACGGAGTTGATGGCGGCGTTTCCAACGCTCTGATCCAGTCCGCGCTTCGTCACGCGGCCAATGCCCTCGCCGCCGTCGATGTGTACGCCCGGCTCGTCCGTCCGGCGGACGGAGGCAAAGATGAGCATGCCTTTGGTAACGTCCGGGTCGTCGCCGCTGTCCTTTTCGATGGCGCAGGAGACGGCGTTCTCCCTCATGGTGATCTCCCGCACGGGGAGCTCAAGGCGAATGCCCTTCGGCGTATCGAGCGTGATGGTCTCTTTCCGCTTCCGGGTGAGCAGCATCCAGGCCGCAGCCTTGGCCGCCGCCGCGGCGCACGAGCCGGTCGTATACCCGAGCCGGAGCCGCTTCCCGTCCTTTTCGATGTACTGTTCCATATTACCGCAGGATCTGATAGAGCAGCGCGTTGCAGATGGCCGCAGCCACGTTGCTGCCGCCCTTCCGGCCGCGGGCGATGATGTGCGGCACCGGGGAGTCGAGGAAAAGTTCCTTGCTCTCCACCACGTTCACGAACCCCACCGGCACGCCGATGATGAGCGCGGGGTCAAGCTTTCCCGCCTCGATCAGCTCGTGCAGCGAGATGAGCGCCGTGGGCGCGTTGCCGATGGCGAATATGCACTGTCCCGGCAGCTGCGCCGCCTTCTCCATGGAGACGATCGCGCGGGTGACGCCGCGCTCCTTTGCCTCGGCGGCAACGTCGGGATCGGACATGAAGCAGTGCACCTCGCCGCCGAGACGGCCGAGAATCGTTTTGTTGATGCCCGCCTTCGCCATCTGCGTGTCCGTAACGATATGGCACCCCGCACGCAGAGCGTCCAGCCCCTTCGTCACAGCGTGTGGGGAGAAGACGAGATTTTGCACATAGTCAAAATCGGCGGTCGTGTGGATGACTCGTTTGATGACGAGCTCGTTTTCGGCATCGAGCTTCGTATCGCCGAGCAGCTCTGTGATGATGGCAAAGCTGCGCTTTTCAATGTCCATGGGTTTCAGATTTTCAATCATGGCGGTGCTTCTCCTTCAGGCAGGCGTCGTAAAAGCTGTAAAGAAAATCGGGATTCGAATAAAAATGAAAATGCGGATATCCGGCGTACAGCGTGCCGGAGCTGATGGCGCACTCCCAGCGCCGTCCTGTGGGCTTTTCGGCAGTGAAGGCGTCGCCCGGGCAGGTGCAGTCCCAATGATGAAACTCGTGCGCGGCAATCCCGCCCCCGGCGCGGCAGAGGAGATTATCGCTCTTCGCGCGGAGCGTCACATACCCGAAGCGGGTGAGCTTCCCGGTATCAAAGCATGTGCCGGGAAGAGCGCCCACCATCGGCGTATCGCCGATGGCTTCGGTGAGATACATAAACCCGCCGCACTCGGCGATGCACGGGACCCCCTTCTCTATCGCAGCGCGCACGGACGCGCGCATGGAAGCATTTTCGCTGAGCTCCTTCGCGTACAGCTCCGGGTACCCGCCGCCGAGATAGAGCCCGTCGATGTTCTCCGGCAGCGCGTTCCCGGCGAGCGGGCTGAACGGCACAATCTCGCCGCCCATCTCCCGCACGGCATCGAGGCTGTCCTCGTAATAAAAGCAGAACGCCTTGTCCCGCGCAACGGCGAGCCGGATTTTTTCCTTTCGCGGCAAGACTATGGGCGCATAGCGCAGCGGCGGCGCTTCGCGGCCAAGCGCGAGAAGCGCATCGATATCGAGCGTCTTTTCCGCCTGCGAGGCAAGCGTCTGCATCTTTTCGCGCAGCCCCTCGATCTCCGCCGCCGTCACAAGTCCCAGATGGCGGCTTTCGATGGCGCACTCGTCCAGCTTCGGCAAAAAGCCATAGCAGCGGATGCCGAAGCGCTCCTCTATCGCGGCGGAGAGAGAAGCATACGTCATGGCAGTGCACTGGTTGAGAATAACGCCGCGGATGCCGCTCTCCGGCTGGAAGCGCAGAAATCCTTCGATGACCGCGAGCACCGAGAGCGCCGCGCCGCGCGCGTTCACCACGAGCACAACCGGCGTTTCCGTAAGGCGCGCGATCTCATAGGCGCTCGTTTTCCACGAGGTGAGCCCCGCGCCGTCATAATACCCCATTGCGCCCTCGATGACGCTCACATCGCACCCTTCGCCGTTTTTCGCAAGCAGATACCGGAGCGTATTTTCCGAAAAGAAATGCAGGTCAAGATTGGCGCTCTTCGCGCCGATGATGCGGCTGTGGAACATGGGGTCAATATAATCCGGCCCGCACTTGAAGGCGCCGGTTTTCATACCGCGGTTCACCAGCGATTGCAAAACGGCGCACACAACCGTGGTCTTGCCGCAGCCGCTGCTCACGCCGGAGATCATGATCCGATCCATAAAGTCCTCCAAAAAACGGTTAAAGCGAGGCTGAGCCCCGGCCTAGCGTACCGAGCTGATAAAAGGCAACGGCGCTCGCCGCTGCCACGTTCAGGCTGTCCACACCGTGGGACATCGGGATGCGCACGGTGTAGTCGCAGCCGGCAATGGTGTCGTCCGCGAGCCCGTCGCCCTCCGTGCCGAGACAAAGCGCAAGCTTTTCGATCTTTGCAAGACGCGGATCGGCGATGCTGAGGCTGTCGTTTCGCAGCGCGAGCGCGGCGGTCTGAAAGCCGAGAGCGTGCAGCGCATCCTGCCAGCTATCCCCCGCCGGGAGATACGTCCACGGCACCTGGAAAACGGTGCCCATACTCACGCGCGCAGCGCGGCGGTACAGCGGGTCGCTCCCCGCCTCGGTGAGCAGCACGGCGTCCATGCCGAGCGCCGCCGCGCTGCGGAAAATCGCGCCGATGTTCGTCGGGTTCATCACGTTCTCTAAGACCGCCACGCGTGAAGCTCCCCGGCAGAGTGTCTCGACCGGCGGAAGCGCCCGGCGGCGCATACAGCAAAGCATGCCGCGCGTTAAATGAAACCCCGTGAGATTTACGAGCACGCTGTCAGAGGCGGTAAACACCGGCACATTTTCGCCAAGGCGCGCTAAAATCTCCGCGCCCACGCCGTTTATGTGCCGCGCCTCCATGAGCACCGACACCGGCTCATACCCGGCATCGAGCGCCCGGCCGATGACGAGCGGGCTCTCGGCGATGAACATGGCGTTTGCGGGGTCTGCCCGGTTGATGAGCTGGTTTTCCGTCAGCCGGGCGTAAACGTCCAGTGCCGGGGACGAAAAATCGGTAATTTCGACAAGATTCGACATATTTCTTATCCCCGGAAGAAGAGCAGCCACACGCCGAGCGCAATGTGGACAAAGAGGAACAGCGGCACAAGGATCAGAAACTTTTTATGCTTTGTCTTGTGATGAAGCCCTGCCATGCCGAGCCACTCGCCCAGACTGCCGCCGAGCGCCGCGATCAGAAGAAGCACCGCTTCCGGAATGCGCCGCGCCTTTCGTATCGCGTTTGTTTTGTCCACCGCCATGAGAATGTACGCCGCCGCGTTCATTCCGAGCAGATACACGAACAGGAGGATGTTCTTTGTTTCCACGGTTCTTTTCCTTTCCTTCGCCGGGGGCGGTTCGGTTTTCGCTCTTTGCCGGGCGCACGAGGCACTTTCCGCTATAGCCGATCAGATCCTCGCGTCCGGCAACTGTGAGCGCTTCGCGCACGAGCCGGGCGTTTTTGGGGTCGGTATACTGCAAAAGCGCTCTCTGCATCGCCTTTTCGTGCGCGTCCGTCGGGACGTATACGTCCTTCATCGTGATGGGGTCGATGCCCGTGTGGTACATGCAGGTGCTGATCGTGCCGGGCGTGGGGTAAAAATCCTGCACCTGCTCGGGACGGGCGTTGTGCGCCTTCAGATACAGCGCAAGCGCCACCGCATCCTCCATCCGGCTGCCGGGGTGCGAGGACATCAGGTACGGCACAACGAACTGCGCCTTGCCGTAGCGCGCGTTGAGCGCGTGATATTTCTCAAGAAACCGCTCATACACCGCCACCGGCGGCTTGCCCATGTAGCCGAGCACCGTATCGACGCAGTGCTCCGGCGCTACCTTGAGCTGGCCGGAGATGTGGTTTTGCACAAGCTCCGAAAGGAAGGGACTGTTTTTGTCGCAGAGGACATAGTCAAACCGCACGCCGGAGCGCACGAACACCTTCTTGACGCCCGGAATGGCGCGCAGCTTCCGCAGCAGCGCAAGATAGTCGCGGTGATCGGCGACAAGATTCTTGCACGGCGTCGGCGCGAGGCAGTGCTTCAAGGGACACATGCCGTCTTTGAGCTGCTTTTTGCAGCTCGGTGCGCGGAAGTTCGCCGTCGGGCCGCCGACATCCGAAACATAGCCCTTCCAGAGCGGGTGGTGCGTCATGGTCTCCACCTCGCGGATGACGGACTCGTGGCTTCGCGACGTGACCATCCGCCCCTGGTGGAACGCGAGCGAGCAGAAGTTGCACCCGCCGAAGCACCCACGGTTGTGGATGACGCTGAAACGCACCTCCTCGATGGCCGGAACGCCGCCGAGGGGCTCATACATCGGGTGGGGCTCACGCGTGTACGGCAGTGCCGCCACCGCGTCCAGCTCCTCCGTTTTGAGCGGCATGGCCGGCGGATAAACGACAAGGAATTTATCCCCGTGCGCCTGGGCGAGCGTCCTGCCCCGGATGGGGTCGTGCTCGGCATACTCCGCGCGCGTGGCGAGAGCGTATTTTTTCTTATCGTCCCGCACTTCTTCAAAGCTCGGCAAAATCACCGCGCCCTCCGGCGCTTTATCGGCGATGACCGCCGTGCCGCGGATGCCGCGCAGCGGCTTTCCGTCGCGCAGGCGGTTTGCGGCTTCGAGTGTGGCGCGCTCGCCCATGCCGTAGACAAGAATGTCGGCGCGCGCATCGAAAATGACGCTCCGGCGCACCTTGTCGTCCCAGTAATCGTAATGCGCAAACCGGCGGAGCGAGGCCTCCATCCCGCCGAGCAGGATCGGAATGCCGGGGAACGCCTGCCGCGCGCGGTTGGCATACACGGTGCAGGCGCGGTCGGGCCGCAGCCCGGCCTTCCGTCCGGGAGAATAGAAATCCTCGCTGCGGCGCTTTTTCGCCGCCGTGTAGTGCGCCACCATGCTGTCGAGATTGCCCGCGCCGATGAAAACGCCGAGTGAGGGCCTTCCCATCGCCTCGAAGGCGGAAGCATCGTGCCACGCGGGCTGCGCGAGCACCGCCACGCGGTAGCCCGCGTCCTCCAGCAGCCGCCCGATGACGGCCGCGCCGAACGACGGGTGATCAACATAGGCGTCGCCCGTTACAAGCAGTATATCGTACCAGTCCCAGCCGCGCGCGAGCATATCCGCGCGCGATACGGGCAGAAAATCCTTCGTATCCGTTTTACGTATCCTCCCGGTCGTCCATGACCTCCCAGATCTCCGTTTCCGCCAGCGTGGCGGCGGCGCGGCAGCAGTAGCGCCGCTTTTCCTCGTCCCCGCCGCCGGAAACGGCGATGAAATCCGCCCACTTTCCGGGACGGATGCGGAGCGTGTTGCGCAGCGGCGGGAGAAAATCGCCCCGCGCCATCGCGAGCAGCGGCAGTATCTCATACGCCGAGGCGGTCGCGGCATTGTCGCCGCGCAGCAGCCCCCGCCGGAGATCGATGGCCGGGTACATCCGCAGCACAAAGCCGATGCACGTTTCTTCAAGCTGCCGCTGTGCGCGCGTGTCGCGCACGAGCTTCACGGCGCGCACATGGGCGCACGCCATATGCGAGAGCATTTTAAAGCGCAGATTGAGATTGCGGTTGGCGCTCTTTTTCCACACGAGCTCGTTCGGCTCAAAAAACGTGACGTATTCGTCCGTCAGATGCCCGAACGCGCGCGCCGCACGTCCCACGTAGCGCAGAAAGCAGCGGAGATTGTCCTCCATGAGCCAGCCGCCCTTGGCGGTGAACCACGCCGGATCCTCCCCGGCGTAGAGGCACAGCACCGGCTGCCCGCCACGGGCAATGCACCGGATGAGCGCTTCGCGCACGCCCTCCACGGCCTCGGCGTTTGCGCGTCCCTCTGCCGGCTCAAGCAGCGCCCACGGCGCGAAAACAACGCGCCGCCCCCCGCTCGCCGGAGGCGCACCGGCGTACAGCTGCGGGATCGTATTCTCTTTTTCCGGCGCATTTTCCATAGCTTCCTGCCCATACTTACAATTTCACAGGATATAGAATAGTATTTTTCCGCGCCGGTGTCAATCGCCTTGCAAAAACGCGGCGAGCGTGTATAATTATGGGGATACTATCGGCAGGAGGACATTTTGCCATGAACGTTCGCAGCGACCAGAACCTCTCGATGCTCTGCGATTTTTACGAGCTGACGATGGGCAACGGCTATTTCCGCAACGGATATAAAGACCGCATCACCTATTTTGACCTCTTCTTCCGGCAGGTGCCGGACGGCGGCGGCTTTGCCATTGCCGCGGGGCTGGAACAGGTCGTGGAGTATATCACGAATCTCCACTTCTCCAACGAGGACATTGACTATCTCCGCTCCCGGAACATTTTCTCCGAGGAGTTTTTGCAGTATCTCCGCAATTTCCGCTTCACCGGCGACATCTGGGCGGTGCCGGAGGGCACGCCCGTATTCCCGCGCGAGCCGCTCATCACGGTGCGCGCCCCCGCGATTGAGGCGCAGCTCGTGGAGACGTATCTCCTGCTCGCGGTGAACCACCAGTCTCTCATCGCCACAAAGGCGAGCCGCATCGTCCGCGCCGCGCGCGGCCGCGCGGTGATGGAGTTCGGCTCCCGCCGGGCGCAGGGAGCGGACGCGGCGATCCTCGGCGCGCGCGCGGCGTATATCGCGGGCTGCTCCGGCACCGCCTGCACGATCTCCGACCAGCTCTACGGCGTTCCCGCTCTCGGCACGATGGCGCACTCCTGGGTGCAGATGTTCGATTCCGAGTATGACGCCTTCCGCACCTACTGCGAGAGCTACCCGGCGAACGCGGTGCTGCTCGTAGATACCTACAACACGCTCAAATCCGGCATTCCCAACGCCATCCGCGCCTTCAACGATGTGCTCAAGCCCATGGGCATCACCAAATGCGGCATCCGGCTCGACTCCGGCGATATGTCCTATCTCACGAAGGAGGCCCGCCGCATGCTCGACGAGGCGGGCTGGGAGAGCTGCAAAATCACCTGCTCCAACTCGCTCGACGAATATATCATCCAGGACCTTCTCCTGCAGGGCGCGTGCATCGACTCCTTCGGCGTCGGCGAGCGGCTCATCACCGCCAAGAGCGAGCCGGTGTTCGGCGGCGTCTATAAGCTCGCCGCCGTGGAACGCGAATCGGGCGAGATCGTCCCGAAGATCAAGGTGAGTGAAAATGTCGCCAAGATCACGATCCCCCATTTCAAGAAGTTCTACCGGTTTTACGACCGCACAAACGGCAAGGCGCTCGCGGACTATCTCTGCCTTTACGACGAAACGCCGGACGACACGCAGCCGCTCACGATCTTCCACCCGGAAAACACGTGGAAGCGTAAGACGCTCACCGACTTCCGCGCCGAGAATATGATGGTTCCCGTGTTCCGCGCAGGCGAGCTCGTCTATGAGCTTCCAGTGCTGGAGGATATCCGGAAGCGCTGCGCCGAGCAGCTGGAAACGCTCTGGCCGGAGGTGCTCCGGTTTGAAAACCCGCACGGGTACTACGTTGACCTCTCCGACCGGCTGTGGAATATCCGGCACGACCTTCTCATCAACGCCGGGCATTCGCAGATCCCGGAAAAGAAGTAAAACTGTCAATCGCCCGAAAGACGGAAAAGTCTTTTGGGCGGTTTTTTTTGAATACTTGAAAACTTCCGGGATATCGTGTACCCTGTAGGCGAACACGCCGATCCTTTGCCGACCGAAGGGAGGAACCGAACCATGCAGCTTCAGCAGCTCATCTACTTTGTCGCCGTGGCAGAGCAGGGCAGCTTCAACAAAGCGGCGGAAAAACTGTTCACCACCCAGCCGAACCTGAGCAAGGCAATCCAGAATCTGGAAAACGAAATCAATGTCTCCATTTTTGAGCGGACGACCAAGGGCGTCAATCTGACGGAGGACGGGAAGAAGCTCTACCAGTATGCCCGCGCCATCATCAACCAGATGGAACTGATCGACGGTCTTTCCGCCAAGGAGACGCTGCGGACACTCTCGGTCGCGTCGTACCCGATCATCACCATGGGGCGCGTGCTCAGCGAGTTTTATAACCGGCACCGGCAGGAAAACATCGTGATAAAGCTCGTCGAAAAGCGGATGCAGAAGGTTCTGGAGCTGGTGGAGAGCGGCGAAGCGGAAGTGGGCTTCGTGATGAGCAACAACGTGCAGAACAAGGAGCTGCGGCACATGCTGAATTTCAAAGGGCTCGAACTGCACGAGATCGGCCGGGATACGTGGTATGTCAACATCGGCCCCGGCCATCCGCTCTACCGGCGAGACGAGGTCGCCATGGAGGAAATGCTGGCCTATCCGCACGTCCGGCTGCCGGACGATTATTTTTCCAATCTCACGCACTATCTGGAGATCGACGGTGTCCGTCTGAACAACTTCAAGCGGACCATTTACGTAGACGACAGCGCGATCATCACCGCGCTCCTGAAGGAGACGGACGCTTTTCGCTTCTGTCCGGGGCTCAGCGCCAAGGATTTCGCCGCCCACGGGATACGGACCATTCCGATCCGCAACTGCGGTGTGCAAATCACCGTCGGCTGGGTGCAGCGAAAGCGCGAGATCCTCAGCGCCGAAGCGCAGGAATTTGTCTCGCAGCTGGAAGCGCTCTATCCCCTTTCCTGAAAACCCATATTCTCTATTCTCTTTTTAAAGGCCGTCATGCGCTCTGCATGACGGCCTTTTTCGCGTTTTTCCGCGTTTTTGGACAGGGTGTACAAGGCAGGTGCGGGGATATAAGGCAAAATCACCGTCGGGATAAAGTGCAGTTATAACCCGGTTATAACAATCGTGGATTAGACAGGAATAGCCAAACTCGACTAAAATTAAGCCATAAAAAACACAGGAGGGTGGATGGAAATGCCGGGAATCGTTGCGCTGGCTATCCTTTTTTCGATCTATGCGGTCGGTGAGCTGATCGCGCAAAAGACCAAAGCGGTTTTCTCCACGGTACTCGGGATCGCACTGATCCTGCTGGCAGGCTTCTGGAGCGGCGTTCTGCCGCGGACACTGATTGAGGACGCGCAGATCAGCGGCTTCGGCAATCTAATCGCAGGCGTTCTGATCGTCTCTCTCGGCACGACCATTGATTTCCCGGAGCTCAAGCGGCAGTGGAAGGTCGTTGTGATCTCCCTTTGCTGCGTCATCTGTGCGGTGGGCGCGATTATCCTGGCCGGCTCTCCGCTCATGGGCTCGGAGCTTGCCGTCTCCGGCGCGCCGATCTTTGCCGGCGGCAGCGCCGCAACGCTGATCATGACAACGGCTCTGAAGGAAAAAGGGCTGGAATATGCGGGCACGTTCTGCATCGCGCTCTATGTAACGCAGAAATTCATCGGTGTTCCCATCGCCTCTCTGCTCCTTCGCCGCACAGCCCGGCAGTTCCGGGATATCCCGGAGCTTGTGGAAGAATACAGCCGGCAGGAGTTGCCGCGTGAGGGTGGAAAAAGCGCCGGTCCTCTTGCTCTGCCGGCGCAGTTTGCGAAGCCTTCCGTATATCTCGCAAAGCTCGGCATCGTGGCAGTGATCGCCTATTATGCCGCAAAGCTGACCGGCGGCAAGGTTCACTATTTCGTCATGTGCCTTCTGATGGGCGCGCTGTTCTTCTCTCTCGGCTTTCTGGAGAAGGGGATTCTCGCAAAGACCAATTCCAGCGGGCTCATCACCTTTTTCGTGACGATCCTCATTTTCTCCAATCTGGCGACCACAACGCCGCAGCAGGTTCTCTCGGTGCTGCCGGCTCTGGCGCTCACGGCGCTGCTGGGCGTCGGCGGGACGGCCGCCGCGGGCTTCGTCCTCGGAAAGCTGCTGAATGTTCCGTTCGGTCTCGCGGTATCGCTGGGCATCAGCTGCACCTTCGGCTTCCCCACCACGATGCTCATCCCGCAGGAGGTATCCGAGGCTCTTGGCCGGAACGAAAAGGAAAAGGCCGCCATTTTGAACTATCTGCTGCCGAAGATGCTGACAGCCGGTTTTGTCACCGTTACGATCGTCTCCGTGCTAATCGCCGGCTTCGTAGTAAATATGCTGTAAGGAGAACAACGATATGGAACAGATTTACCAACAGATCCGCCGCTACATCGACAAGCAGCGTCTGCCCATGATGAATTTGTGGGAGGAGCTCGTGAACACGGAAAGCGGCACCCGCCAGATTGAAGGCGTAAACGCTGTCGGCTCGATCCTGCGCCGGGAGATGGAGCGATCCGGCATCGCGACGCGGGTGATCGGCGTGGAAAACGCCGGAGATATGCTCATCGGCGAATGGAACAGTGAGTCCGATGCTGCGCCTCTTCTGATGATCGGCCACATGGACACCGTGTTCAAGGAAGGCGCGGCAAAGGAGAACCCCTTCCGCGTGGACGAGGACGGCATGGCGCACGGCCCCGGCGTGCTGGATATGAAGGCGGGGCTCGTGATCGCCCTGTACGCCGTGAAGGCGCTGATCGAGACCGGCTGGAAAAAGCGCCCCATCAAGTTCATCTTCGCAAGCGACGAGGAGAATCTCCACATGTTCTCCAACGCCAAGGAGCTGTTCGCCAGGGAATCCCGCGGCGCGCTGGCCGCCTTCAACTTTGAAACGGGCTACATGGACAACCGCTTCGTTGTCGGCCGCAACGGCGGCGGCCCCGTGATATTGCAGGTGCATGGGATCGCCTCCCATTCCGGGATCGCGCCGGAAAAGGGCCGTTCCGCCGTGCTGGAGGCCGCACACAAGATCGTGGAGATCGAAGCGCAGAACGACATTCCGCGCGGACGGCTCATCAACTGCGGTCTGGTGACCGGCGGCATCGGCGAAAACACCATCCCCGACAGCTGCACCATCCGCATCGGCATCCGCTTTCCCAATACAACCGTGCGGGACGAAATCTTTGATATTCTGAAAAAGGCCACGGAGCACAGCACCGTTCCGGACACCACGGCGGAGCTGGATCTCAGCCGGGTCATGCAGTGCATGGACACCACCGACGGCGTTATGGCGCTCTTCGCCCACCTCAAACGCACCGCCGCCGACTGCGGCTTCGGCGAGATCGAGAGCTTCCGCGTGGGCGGCCTGTCTGACTCCGGCATCACCGTGGGCTGCGGCGTGCCGACCGTGTGCGGCATGGGCGTCCGGGGCGAATGGAACCATACGCCCAACGAATACGCCGAAGTGGAATCGCTCTACCAGCGCTGCATTCTGGCCGCCTGCGCCGCCTGCACACTGGAAGATGATTTTATGAAAGCAAAATAAAAGCAAAATAAGAAGGGAGAAACAAGCATGGAAAACAAAGAGAAAATCCAGGAGCCGAAGGAAAAGGTCGGCATCGGCGCATGGATCGCGCTGGTCGTTCTGATTCTGATTCTCTCCGGCGCCTTCCGCACGGCGGAAGGCCCCCTCAAGGTTCTGGACTTCACAAACCTGAGCGGCAGCTTCGGCAAGATCGGCGATACCGGCGCGAACCTGATCGGCAAGGGCGGCACCGGCGCCAAGGACGGCTTCATGGCCGGATTCAACCTGATCCCCGCCGTCATGTTCTTCTGCGGTCTGCTGGGCGTTTTCGAGCAGCTCGGCGCGTACAAGGCCTCCGACATTCTGTTCCGTCCCCTGCTGCGCCCGCTGCTGGGCATCCCCGGAAAATGCGGTATCGCGTTCATCTCCAGCTTTACCGGCTCCGACGTAGCCGCCGTCATGACGAAGGAGCTCTACGAGGCCGGCGATCTCACCGACGATGAGCGCACGATCTTCGTGGCTTACCAGTACGCCGGTTCTGCCTGCATCAACAATACGATCACCGGCGGCGCGCCGCTGGTGGCCATCTGCCCCGTTGCGCTGGGTCCCTGCATCGTAATCATTGTCGTGTGCAAACTGGTCGGCGCCAATCTGGTGCGCCTGATTCTGAAGCTGAAACGCTCCAGGAAGAACGCGTAAGGAGGAAACATCATGAGTGAAATGAACGGAACCGCCGCAGCGGCTGTCCCTGCCAAAGTGAAAAAGCCCTCGATCGTCGATACGTTCCTGAAGGGCTGCGCCAAGGGCTTTAAGGTGGGCATTGAAAATATCACCCCCGCCATGATCCTGGGCTATGTTCTGGTGTATATTCTGAAGGAGACCGGCCTCATGGATCTGCTCGGCACGGTCATGGCTCCGGTAATGGGCCTCTTCGGCCTGCCCGGCGAGGCGTTCGCCGTGCTGATCTCCGCGTTCTTCGCCAAGGCGTCCGGCTGCGCCACCGCCGCGTCCATGTATGAAGCCGGTGTTCTCACGCTCGGCCAGGCGTCCATGATGCTGCCCGCCTGCATCCTGATGGGCACCCTGATCGGCCACTACGCCCGCATCATTCTCGTCACGGATGCCAACAAGAAATGGCATCCCCTGCTCATTGTCACCTGCCTTTTTGACGCGGCGCTCTCTCTTGTCATTATGCGTGTCATTCTCGCAGCCATGGGCGTACAGTAACGAAAAAGGGAAAGGAGCGTGCAGAAAATGAAGAGGCTGTCCCGGCAGCGAGGCTTGCAGCTGGAGGCTTTCGGCAGCATTTTGATCGTGACGGTCATGCTGGCCGACCGGTTTCTGTATGAAATTCAAAGCGGCTTCCTTCTGGCCTGCGCCTTCGTTTCCGCCGCGGCGCTGATCGTCGGCATCCGCACGGTCAAGCGCGCCGATGAAGAGGCCGCAGCCGCTGCAAAAGCCGCCCCGTCCGGCATGGAAAAGCTGAAATAAATTCGCAGAAAAAAAGCCCTGTAACCATGTGGTTACAGGGCTTTTTTCCCATGCCCGGCACGTTTGCCGGAGGAGCTTTCGCTTTTACTCCGCGTCGTCCTCGTCTTCGAGCAGGAGCGGGAGCGTGGCTTCATATTTGGTTTCGGTGGCGCTCTTTTCCTCCGCCTGCGCGGTGTAGCTGCGCACAACGGCCGCCGCCTTTTCAATCGGCAGGAGCGTTCCCGCGCCCGCAACGCAGCCGCCGGGGCACGCCATGCCTTCGAGAAGATACCCGTCATACTTGCCGGCCTTGGCCAGCATGAGCAGCTTCCGGCAGTCCTTCAGTCCCTGCGCACACGCGGTTTTCACCTCGCGCTCGGGGTCGATGTGCGAAATGGCCTCGCGCACCGCCTCCGCGACGCCGCCGGAAACGGCAAAGCCGCGGCCTGCCGCCGTGCCTTCGCGCAGCGGTGCAGTCTGGGTGATCTCGTCGAAGTTGATGCCCTTCGCCTCGAACATGCCCATGATCTCTTCAAACGTCAGGACAAAATCGACCTCGCTGCGCACGCTCGTGCGCATGGCTTCCAGCTTCTTCGCGCTGCACGGCCCGATGAATGCGACCTTCTCGCCCGGATGCTGCTGCTTGCAGAGACGCGCCGTGAGCACCATGGGCGTGAGCGCCATGGAGATGCAGTGCGCCTGCTCCGGGAAGAGCTTTTTCGCCATGACCGCCCAGCTCGGGCAGCAGGATGTCGCCATGAACGGCTGCTCAGCGGGGACCTTCTTCAAAAAGTCGTTTGCTTCGTCGAGCGTACAGAGGTCCGCGCCGACGGCAACCTCCGCCACGTGGCGGAAGCCGAGCAGCTTCATCGCGGACTTGAGCTTGTCCGGCGTCATGTTCGGGCCGAGCTGGCCGACGAACGCCGGCGCGACGATCGCGATGACCTTTTCGCCTTCGCGCAGTGCCTGGGTGAGCTGGAAGAGCTGGCTCTTGTCCGAAATGGCGCCGAACGGGCAGTTCACGAGACACATGCCGCAGGAGACGCATTTATCGTAGTCGATCTCGGCGCGGCCATGCTCATCGGAGCGGATGGCGTCCATGCCGCACGCTTTGGCGCACGGGCGCTCCTGCAGAATGATCGCGTTATAGGGGCAGACATTGGCGCACTTGCCGCAGCGGATGCACAGATCCTCCTGAATGCGGCTCACGCCGTGATGGCTGAGCTTGACCGCCTTTTTCGGGCAGACCTCGCGGCACGGATGCGCCAGGCAGTTCTGGCAGAGGTCCGTAACGATGTACCGCTTTTCGGGGCAGGCGTTGCAGGCGAATTTCAGAATATTCACCAGCGGCGGCTCATAGTACTTTTCCGGTCGCGCGCTCTCCTCCACGCCGGCGGCAAGCGGCGCGTGCTGGTCGAGCGGGCGGGGACTCAGTCCCATCGCGAGACGAAGCCGCTCGCCGACAATGGCTCTTTCCAGGAAGATGCTGCTGCGGTGCTCGGCAACTTCGCCGGGAATAATTTTATACGGCAGATTTTCGATGCGGGAATAGTCCCCGCCCTCGTAACCCATCCGTGCAACTTCAGTGAAAACCTGACGGCGGATCTTGGTGATGGTGGAATAAATGCCGCGGATGCTCATGGGAAACACTCCTTACTTTATCTCATTATCTCAACGTGTTGTTCAAAACTTCGCTCAATGCCTCCGGCGATGCGGGCGAGAGATGCGCCGCGCCGGCGTTCTCTTCCTGCCAGACGACGGTCTCCTCATCGACCCAGAGCCGGTATCCGCTCTCCGTGCCGTCCGGCGCGGTGAGCGTGAGTGTATAATCACAGTCGCGCTCCGGCGCGCTTGTCTCGCCCTCGTCCAGCAGGAGATATCCCGCGAAAAATCCGTCGTCCGGAAGCGTGACCTCGCCGCCCACCGCGGCCTTTGCCGCCGTGACGGTGACCGTGCCGCCGTCCATATCGTTTGCCGCGGCGCTCTCGGGCGCGGCGGCCATCATCATGCCACCCGCGGGCGCTTCCGCCGCTTCCGCCGGGGCAGCTTCGTTGGAATCCTCCGCCGCGCTGTACATGGCGATTTCCGGCGCAGCGCTGGACGAGCTGTCCGCGCCCTTCGCAGCAAAGGTGCCGCCAAACGTCACCCCCGCCCAGATCGCCACGGCAGCCGCCGCGGCGAGCGCGCCATAGCGCGTCACCAGACGCTTGATGTTCGTCTTTTTCTTCGCCGGCGTTTCCTCCGGCGTCTTCGCAGGCGCAGCGGCTTCATGCACACGCGCCATCACGTTCGCCGTAAAGCTCTCCGGCGGCTCTCCCAGCGCGTCGTCCGCGCCGGATATTGCCTGCATCGCCTCATAGAAATTCAGGCAGGCTTCGCAGCTTTCCAGATGGGCACGAAGCTCCTTTTCTTCCTCGGCGGTGATCTCGCCGTCCAGCGCCGCGCCGATCAGCTCTTCATAGTATTCACAGTATTCACAGTTTTTCACGCTTCACACCCCTTCCCCTGTTTGGACGGGAAACGGTCGGAAAAGTTCCCGCTTTCGAGAAGCGCCGCGCAGAGCTTTTTCCGCGCCCGGTTGAGCCGGGATTTGACCGTGCCGGCTTCGAGCGAGAGCGCCGCGGCGATCTCGTCGTAGCTCAGCCCCGCGCTCTCGCGCAAGGCGAGAATTTCGCGGCAGTCGTCCGGCAGCGAGGCGAGCGCCGCGCGCACGGCGTCCCGGTCGGCAGCGCGCTCGGCGAGCCGCTCGGGGGAATACCGCTCGTCGGGAATGGCGAGCTCGGCCTCCTCGCCGTCATCGTCCTCCGTCTGGAGCGACACGATAACGGCACGCTTATTTTTGCGCAGCATATCGATGCATATGTTGTTCGTCAGCCGGTAGAGCCACACGGAAAACCGGCTGTCGCCGCGAAAGTCCGCAAGCGAGGTGTACGCCTTGAGAAAGGCTTCCTGCGCGGCGTCCTCGGCATCGGCCTCGTTTTTCAGTATGCGCAGCGCGAGACGGTACACCTTCGTCTGGTTTTCCGTCACAAGCGGCTCATACGCGCTCTCGTCCCCGGCGAGAACGCGCGCGATATATCCTTTTTCCTCGTCTTTTGTCATACTGTTACCTCAGATCGCGCTGTATGCCGCGGACGATTTTCTCCGCGTCGGCGAGCGTATTCATCGATACAATCTGCTGCTTATAATATCCCGCGTGGGATATCCCGCGCAGATACCAGCACAGCTGTTTGCGCGCCTCTAAAATGGCGATCTTCTCGCCCTTGAGCGTGCACGCCATCGTGATCTGGCCGAGCGCTTCTTCCATCCGCGCGCGCAGCGGCGGGAGCGGCGGGACGCTCTCCCCGGCGAGGAGCGCGTTGCCCTGCTCGAAGAGCCACGGGTTGCCGAAGCTGCCGCGCCCGATGAGCGCCGCGTCCGCGCCGGTGTAGCGCAGAATGTGCTCGGCATCCTCCGCCGTCCAGACATCGCCGTTGGCGAACACCGGGATATGCACCGCGCGCTTCACATCGCGGATGATGTCCCAGTCGGCCTGCCCGGCGTACATCTGCACTCTCGTGCGGCCATGCACCGCGATCGCCGCGGCGCCCGCGCTCTCGCACATCTCGGCGAACGGCACGGCGTTGACGTTGCCTTTATCAAAGCCCTTGCGGAACTTGACCGTCACGGGCACGTCCACCGCATGGACGACCGCCTCGATGATTTTCGATGCAAGGTCGGGCGTTTTCATAAGCGCGCTTCCGTCGCCGGACTTCACGACCTTCCCGACGGGGCAGCCCATATTAATGTCAATGATCTCGGGAGCGCAAAGATCCATCACCTTGCGTGCAGCGTCCGCCATGCATGCGGGGTCGCTCCCGAAGATCTGCACGGCGAGAGGCGTATCCCCCTCGGGGCGGACAAGCAGCGTTTTCGTCTTGCTGTCCTGATACATGAGCGCCTTGGAGGAGATCATCTCGCTCGTGGCGAGCGCCGCGCCGTGCTTCCGGCAGAGGAGCCGGAACGAGGCGTCCGTCACGCCGGCCATCGGCGCGAGAAAGAGCCGCCCGGCGAGCTCCACGTTTCCGATCTTTACCATATAATATAATGTACTTACGGGCGCGTCGCTACAACGCGATGGATGGGCAGTCCCATCTCGGTGAAGCGCGCTTCGTAGTCGGTCATCGGCGTGCCCTCCGGCATGCCGGCAAGCGTCCAGCCGCAGCCGCGGAACGATTCCAGCGACCAGTCAAAGAGCGGCTCGTTGTCGGTCTTGAACCAGACCGCCCCGCCCTCCGGCAGCAGCGCGCGGTATTTATCGAGAAACTCCGGCGCGGTCAGGCGGCGCTTGAACTGCTTTTTCTTCGGCCATGGGTCGGGGAAGTTGATGTACAGCCGGGAAATTTCGCCCGGCGCGAACATCTCCGGCAGAAGCTCGGCGTCCCGGTCAAGAAAGCGTACGTTCGGAATACCCTGCTCCACAACACGCTCCATCGCCACGACCATCGCATCCGGCACCTTTTCGAGCGCGAGCAGCAGCACGTCCGGCTCGCGGAGCGCCTGCTCGCAGGTAAAGCGGCCCTTGCCGCAGCCGAGCTCCAGACGGATCTCGCGGTACTGCGAAAATTCCTCCGCCCAGCGGCCTTTGTAGTCTTCCGGCGTCTGGATCTGCACCGCGGCGCAGCGCTCCATCCGGGGGATCAGGTTCGGTTTTTTCCGCATTCTCATAAGGCGTTCACACTCCTGTTTCTTTCACGCGCCATCATATCATAGCGCGGGAAAAACATCAATCCGAAAAACCTTGCATGAAGCGGCCGTCTTTGGTATAATATTACGGCACAAAACCTGACCGGGTATAGCGAAGATGGTATCGCGCCTGCTTTGGGAGAATACGACCAGCCGGATAAAAACTCAATAACCGGGTGTAGCGCAGTTGGTAGCGCGCCTGCTTTGGGAGCAGGATGCCGCAGGTTCGAATCCTGTCA
>CAKSWA010000010.1 GCA_934511165.1 uncultured Oscillospiraceae bacterium
TGCGCCACTCCGCTTAAACTTCATATCGCCTACATAGGGGGCTTTTTGTGCTGTCCGCACAAACTGGAGCAGTTCACAGTCTTGGGTGTTTTTTAGATGATGGTGTGAAAGTTTAATCCACCAGCTGCTCCATCTCGTCAATGAGCTCGCCGAAGAGCGAGAGCGCATCGTTCACGGGCTTCGGCGTACTCATATCAACGCCCGCAATCTTGAGCAGGCTGATCGGGTCGGCGCTGCCGCCGGAGGAGAGGAACTTCTTATAGTCGGCGACGGCCGGTTCGCCCTCGGCGAGAATGCGGTTTGCGATCGCCACGGCGGCGGAGAAGCCGGTGGCGTACTGGAACACATAGTAGTTATAGAAGAAGTGCGGGATGCGCGCCCACTCGAGCGCGATGCCGTCGTCGGAGACCATGTCGGGACCGAAGTACAGCTTGTTGAGTGCCAGATACTTTTCGTTCAGCGCGTCCGCCGTGAGCGCTTCGCCCGCGCCGTTCATCTCGCCCATGATCTTCTCAAACTCGGCGAACATCGTCTGGCGGTACACCGTGCCCTTGAACTGATCGAGGAAGTGGTTGATGAGATAGGCGCGCTGCTTCTTGTCGGTCGTCTTGCCGAGCAGATGGCGCATGAGCAGCACCTCGTTGCAGGTGGAGGCGACCTCGGCGACAAAGATGACGTACCCGGCGGTGTTCACCGGCTGATACTTGCAGCTGTGGTAGCTGTGCAGCGCGTGGCCCATTTCGTGCGCGAGCGTGAACATGCTGTCGAGATTGTCCTTGTGGTTGAGCAGGACGTAGGGGTGCGGGTAGCTGTTGCCGGAGGAATACGCGCCGCCGCGCTTGCCGGTATTTTCGTAAACGTCGATCCAGCGGTTGGCGAAGCCCTCCTTCAGCAGGTCGGTATAATCCTCGCCGAGCACCGCGAGCGCTTCGAGCACCGTGGCCTTGGCTTCCTCGTAGGTGATCTCGCTGTCGGCATCCGCCACGATGGGGGTGTACACGTCGTACATGTGCAGCTCGTCCACGCCGAGCAGCTTCTTGCGCAGCGCAACGTAGCGGTACATCTTGTCCATGTTCGCGTGGACGGCCTCGATGAGATTGTCGTAAACCTCCTCCGGCACCTCCGTCACGTCGAGCGCGGCGGCGCGGGTGGAGGGATAGTGCCGCGCGTCCGAGAAGAACTTGAGCGAGCGGAACTGCCCGTCGAGCGCCGCGGCGACGGTATTTTTGAATTCGCCGAAACGGTTATAGTAAGCTTCAAAGGCGTTTTTGCGCAGCACGCGGTCGCTGCCCATGAGCAGGGGGACGAACGTCCCGCTCGTGAGAACGCGCTCGTTTCCTTCGCCGTCGGTCACGTCCGGGAACGTGAGATCGGCGTCACGGAACACGCTCGCAATGTTCTCCGGGGCGTTCGCCATCTCTCCGGCGGCGGAGAGGAGCTTTTCCTCCTCCGGGGAAAGAATGTGCGCCTTGCGGCGGCGGATTTTATAAATGTTGCGGCGGTAGGTCTCCAGCTCCGGCTGCACGGCGTAGAAGAGGTTGATGGTATCCTCGTCGAGCGCCATGATCTCCGGCGTTTCAAACGCGCTCGCCGCATCGATGGCGACAAGCGTTGCGAGCGCCTTGGCGCGCATGCCCTGATAAAAGCCGTTGCCGGTGTCCTCGTCGCCCTTGCAGCTTGCGTAGCCGTAGAGCTTTTCAAGCCGCACGGAGAGCGCGTCGTTCAGGCGGAACCAGCTGAGCAGCGTCTCCGCGCTCTCGCCAAGCTTGCCGCGAAACGCCTCGATCTGCTCCGGCACGGTCTTGAGCGCTTCATACTCCGCCTGCCAGGCCTCGTCGCTTTCAAATACATCCTTGAGATTCCAGGTCGATTCCTCCGGCACTTCGCTGCGTGCCGGGATGGGTCTGTCTGCCATTGAATGATCCTCCTAATGAAAATCAGAATTTCTTTTTCGGGAGCTTGTGCTCCTTGCCGTCCGCGCCGATGATGTAGACGTTTTCCAGCGTTTCGAGCGTGCCGCGCCGCCAGTCGGCCAGATATTCCTCGCGCAGGGCAAGGCGCTCCGCCGTTTCCTCGGGCGTGAGCGCGCGCTCGCGCGAAATGCGCGTCAGTTCGCTGATGCGGTTTTTCTTTTCTTCGGTCATGGTTACATTGTCCCCAATTCGTCCAGATTCTTTTCAAACGCGCCAAGGCAGTGCTCCATGAACCAGTCCGCCTCCGGGAGATGCATCTCCTCAATGGAGCGGCGCGTCTGCTCCTCGGCGGAGAGAAATTCGCGGTTGCCCGCCTTGCGCTCTTCCATGCATTGGCGCAGCGCCGAGAGCTTATCCGCGGCTTTGACGAGCTTTTCCTCGTCCTCCGACGCCGTAAACGCACTCTCATATGCCCCGCGCAGCTCCTCCGGCAGCATAGCAAGCAGCCGCTCGTCGGCCGCGCGCTCCACCTTTTTGTAAGCGTCGCGGATCGTGCGGTCGTGGTACTTGATCGGCGTCGGGAGATCGCCGGTCAATATCTCGCTCGCGTCGTGGTAGATTGCGAGCACCGCAAGGCGCTCTGCGTCGCACTCTTTCCCAAATATCTCGCGCCGGATGATGCCAAGCGCATGCGCATAGACCGCCGTCTCGTGGCTGTGCTCCTGCACGTTTTCCGGGATGCTGCTGCGCATGAGTCCCCAGCGGGAGATATACCGCATGCGCGATAAGAGGGCATAAAACCCCGTTTCCTTCACCATTTGTTGCTCACCTTCTCCGCAAAGCCGGGGAAGTCCGCAAACTCCACCACGGTGCCGTTATCCAGAACGGCCCTGCCGGTAAAGCGCCCGAATACCTGGTGCTGGTCGGACTTGATGAGCTTCACGTCCGTGCAGCTCGCGCGGTCGAGCACCGGCACGAAATCGGCCTCGAACCGCCCGTCGTCGGACGTGAATTTCCAGGGCTCCGTATAGCGCTCCCTGCCCTCATCTTCGCCGGGAATTTCAAATTTGATGCCGCCGATCTTGTGCGCGGTACCGGCGTGAAAGAGCATATTTTCGCTTGCGGCGCTCGTATCGCCGAAGCCGTAGCCGAGATTCCAGCCGAACGGCGTCCCGCTCGGCAGCACATACGCCGCGCTGCTCCAATACCACGTATTTTCATACGTCCAAACGCCGCGTCCCCAGTCGAGCACAGCGAAGCTGTCGCTCGGCTCGAAGGTGTACGTCTTGCCGTTATAGGTCACATACCCGCTCGCGCGAAAGCCGACGATCTTCTGGTTATAGTAGAAGTGGCCGGGCTTATCAAAAGGCGTGGCGATGACGAGCGAATCCTCCGGGCACTCCGTGAGCTCAACGCGCGCGGAGAGGGCGCTCTCGCCGAACGAATTCATATACGCAATGAGAACGCGCTTCTCCCCTTCGTGGATGAAGTGAAGACCGTAGCCGCGCGCGGCGGAGTGCACGTCGCCGGTCACGCTCGTCTCCGGCAGGTGCTTTTTGCCGAGCGGCATAAACGACATCGGGCTTTTCGTGATCTCCCAGCCCTCCTCGAGATCGAGAAGGCTCACGGAGTCGAGTCCCATGTAGCCGTTGTCCGCCACGGTGAGCGCGAGAGCGAATTTCCCGTTGTTGACGAGATAATAGTCCCATTCCTTGATGCGCAGGGGCGAGACCTTCACGTCCGCACGGCGGTATTCCTGCACAAGCGCGCGGGAAAAGCCGGGGCGGGCGAGATCGCCCTTTTCGTTGAGCAGCGCGCCGGGGGTCGTGATCTCGGTCTGTCGATCCATTCAAATGCCCTCCTTACGCTGGGCGCGGATATCCCGCCCCAGAAATTCCAGCCATTCATATTCTCCGGCGAGCCGCGAGGCAAGCGCTGTGCCGTAGCGCGTTTCAATGCCGGAGCGGTCGAGATTCGTGGAGACGATCGTTTTCTTCCCGGCACGCAGGCGGCCGTCGAGCAGGGCATAAAGCGCGCTCTGCGTGAACGCCGTCGGCATCTCGGTGCCGAGATCGTCCAGAATGAGAAGATCGCAGCTCATGAGCTGGCGCACGCGCGAGGCGGCGTCCGATACCCCGTCCGTGTCGCGCGAAAACTTTTCGCGCTCAAATGAGGCGAGAAGCCCGCTCGCCGTATCGTACGCCACGCCGCAACCCTTCGACGCCACAACGCGCGCAATGGCGGCGGAGAGGAACGTTTTCCCCAGTCCCGGCTCGCCGGTAAACAAAAGATTCGGCGACTGTGCGCCGAAGCTTTCGGCATAGGCGCGGCAGATGCGCAGCACGCGCTCCATCTGCGCGCGGGGCGACACACCCGACGAAGGGGCGATGGGGCTATAGTAATCCAGCCGGAAGTTTTCAAATGTCTCGTCACCCTGCTTCAAAAGGGGCGCAAGCTCCGCGGTCTGCTCGGCGCGGTAGAGCTTCTGGAGGCATTCGCAGATTTTTCCGTCCGCCCAGCCGGTATCCCGGCAGCGCGGGCAGGAGTAGATCGGGTCGAGATAATCCTTCGGATATCCGTGCTGCACGAGAAGCGCCGAACGCTTTTCCTGCAAAGCGAGGCTTTCCGTTTCCAGTTCCTGCGCCGTGCGGGTGCTCTGGCGCATGGCAACGCGTACCATCTCGCTTAGATTGGTGCGGAGCGCGGTGTCGATGCGTCCGATCTCCGGGATCTTCGCAGTAATTTCGCGGCGGCGGCGATCCTCCTCCGCGCGGTTGGCGGCGCGCAGCGTCTCCTGTTTGGCGCGGGCGCGCGCTAAAAGCCGTCCTTCCATATCCTCTTACCCCCCGATGTTCTTCAGTATGCCCTCGAGCCGGGCAAGATCGTCCCCGCCGGTGCGCTGCGGCGCGCGCTCCGCGGAGGGTTTGGCGCGCGAGGATGCGCGGCTGTCGCCCTTTTCGATCTCGGCGGCGGTGAAAAGCTTTTTTTCATACCAGCTCTTCACGATCTTATCCATATACGCCCAGGCAAGCTTGCCCGTGCCGACGACGGTGCGGTCGTAGGCGATGGCGAGCGCTTCCGCGCCGTAGCCCATCGAGAGCCAGCTTTCGATGTACTTTCGTTCCGTGGGCGTCAGGTCGCGCCCCGTGAGCGAGAGAGCGTGGCGGACTTTTTCCATCTCCTCGTCGCGCCGGGCAAGCGCAGCGAGATATTCCTCCGCCTGCGGCGCGGTGAGAATTTCGCGGTTGGCCCAGTAAAACGCCTCCTTCTCGATGGCGCGCATCGTCGGGAGCCGCCCTTCGCCGTAGCGGCGGCGGAGCTTGTCCGCGCAATGGTGGATGAGCAGCAATATCGTCTCCGCCGTCATGCCGAGGCGGTCGTAAATGCCGAAAAGCGTGTTGAGATCGGCGCTCGAGAGCGTGTGGCCGAGCACGCGCTGACACTCGCCAAGCAGCGCGCGGAATGCCCCGTCATCGGCACTGCGGCGCAAGATGTCCTCCGTGCGGTACACCGGCAGCTCGTCCGGCCCCGGCAGGGGCACGTCCCCGGCGGTGAGAAGTCCCGCCCCGGAGAGGCGCCGCGCCGCCGCGCTGATCTGCTCTCCCGTACGGGAAAGCGCACGCGCCGCCGCCGCGGTATCGAGCACGCCGCCGGAGCGCAGAATATAAAGATACAGCAGCGCGCACTCCCCGTCGCCGAGCGCGAGGAGCTTTTCGGCGTCCTCCGCCGGGAGAGAGAGCGTGTTCGCGCCCTGAATGCGATAGCGTTTTCCGTCCATGTTCGTCCTTTTAGGGTATAGTCCCCCATAATCTATGTGTATTGGATATTATATCATAATGTTTCTACTTGAAGCAAGGGTGTTCGTTGTGTTATAATTTTAATTTGAAGAAGTACCGTTTCCCGGTACCGTGTTTACGAGGAAGAAATTATGGTCGAACTGCTCGCTCCCGCCGGATCGCCGGAGGCCGTCACCGCCGCCGTGCAAAGCGGCGCGGACGCCGTATATCTGAGCTTTGAAGATTTGACCGGCTGCCGCCGGACGGAGAACATCCCGAACAGAGAATTTGAGTCGGTCATGCGTTACTGCCGTATCCGCGGCTGCCGCGCGTATCTTGCGCTCAACATCCCCGTCCGCGAGGACGAGCTGAACAAAGCCGCGGGGCTCGCCCTGCGCGCGCAGCGCTGCGGCGTGGACGCGATCATCGTCCGCGATCTCGGCCTTTTCCGCATTCTCCGCTCGCTTCTGCCGGAGATGCCGCTTTTTGCCGACGCGCATCTCGGCTTCTATACGCCGGAGAGCGCGGCCATCGCGCAGCGGCTCGGCTTCCAGCGCATTTTTCTCCCGCCCGATCTCCCTCTTGAGGATATCCGCCGCATGGCGCAATGCCCGATTGAGACCGCCGTTTGGGTGCAGACGCCGCTTTGCGCCGCCGCGTGCGGCACATGCCGCATGAGCGCCTTTGCCGGGCGCGAGAGCGCCGAGCGCGGTCTTTGCAGCGAGCTCTGCCGCGAGCGCTATGCGCTCGGCGGCCGCTGGGACACAACGCCGCTGAGCTGGAAGGAGCGCTGCATGCTCCCCGAGTGCCGGGAGCTCATCGATGCGGGCGTAGCCTGTCTCGCCATCGGCAGCCGCGAGCGCCGGAGCGAATACGTCGCAGCGTTTACGGACGTGTGGTCAACCGCCATCCGCGAAAACCAGCTGCCCGCCGAACCGGAACTGGAGCGCCTGGAGCGCGTTTTTCTCCCCTGGGGCGCGGCGAAAAAAGATCTTTACGAAACCGCCGAAGCGCCGGAGAAGATCCCCGGCGAAACCGAGTCCGTCTGCGCGGAGCTGCGGCGGAAATATACGTCCGGCGAGGCGCGCCGCGTGGCGGTAAGCTTTGCCGCCGCGGCGAAGAGCGCGAGCGCCAGCGTTATTCTCGGCGCGCAGGACGCGGACAAGAACATCGCCGCGATCGAAGGCCCCGTGCCGGACGGCGCCGGCGACGTGGAGCTCACGGAGGACGGCCTGCGCGAGGCGATGTACCGCACCGCCGGAACGCCGTTCCGCTGCGCCGAGGTGCGCGTGCAGTCTCCCGCGGGAGAAAAACTCCGCGTGTCCGGCATCGAACTGGACGAGGCTCGCCGCCGTCTTTTGTATAAGCTCTCCGAGGAGCGCGCCAAGCTCCCCGACCGCAAAGAGGGCGACTTCCCCGAACCGCCGCGCAGCGTTCTCATCTCCCACCTGCCCGCGATCAACTTCTCGTTCCAGACCGCCGCGCAGATGACGCCGGAGCTCGCCGCGCTCTGCCCGGAGTGCGTATATGTTCCGCTTGAGCTGCTCGCAGAAAAGCCCGGCGCTGCCGACATCTTCCGCGAAAACGGCGCGGAGATCGTCGCCTCGCTCCCCTCCGCCGCGTTCGGCGAGAAGGAAGAGGGCGAGCTGCGCTCTCTCCTTGCAAAGGTACACGAGAGCGGCGTCACCCAGGCGCTCACCGGAAATCTTGGTCTCGCCATGATGGCCGGGCAGGAAGGTTTCCGCATCCGCGGCGACTTTGATCTCGCCGTGACGAACGGCTACACGCTCTCCGGCATGGCGTCGGCGGGCTTTCTCTCGGCGATGCTCTCGCCGGAGCTCACGTTTGCCGACATCCGCGAAATACCGAAGTGCATGGATACCGAGCTCGCCGTATATGGCCGTCTCCCCGTCATGGTGACGCAAAATTGTCTTTTGAAGGCGAGCGCCGGACGGTGCACCTGCACCACGCCCGGCCAGATGGCCGACACGCACGGCGGCGTATGGCCGGTGACGAAGCATTTCGGCTGCCGCAACACCGTCTGGGCAGCGCGCAAGCTCTGGCTTGGCGATGTGACGCAGGAATGGATCGATCTCGGTCTCTGGGCGGTGCGGCTGTGCTTCTCCACCGAGAGCGCGCGCGAATGTCTCGAAGTCGCCGACAGCTACATCCAGGGCACGCACTATAAACCCAACGGCATAACGAGAGGACTGTATTACCGTGGCGTACTGTAATAAACGGCTGATTCTCGCCTCCGGCTCGCCCCGGCGGCGGGAGCTGCTCGACAAATTCGGCATAACCTATGAAATTCTCCCCGCGCAGGGCAAGGAGAGCGCGCCGCCGGAGCTCACGCCCGGCGAGCGGGTCAAGACGCTCGCCGCGCAGAAGGCCGCGGAGGTGGCGCATCGTGTGAACGATCCCGCCGCCGTGATCCTCGCCGCCGACACGCTCGTGGAGCTCGACGGCGCCGTGCTCGGAAAGCCCGGCACGGCGGAGTGCGCCCGCAGCATGCTCCGCGCCCTCTCCGGGCGGGAGCACCGCGTGTGGAGCGGCGTGTGCATCCGCGAAGGGGAAAAGATCCTCGCGGAGAGCGAATGCACGGCCGTGCACTTTCGCGCTCTTACCGATGAGGAGATCGAGGCCTACATCGCCACCGGCGAACCGCTCGACAAGGCGGGCGCTTACGGCTGCCAGGGGCTCGCGAGCCTCTTTGTGGAGCGCATCGAGGGCGATTTCTTCAATGTGATGGGGCTTCCGGTCTGCCGTATGGGGCAGATGCTCCGCGAATTTGACATTTCTCTTCTTTGATCTTTCTACTCGCGCCCGGGGCGTTCCCGGGAGAACAGGGGGTTGAGCCTTGAAAAAGTATCTCAAGCAATACGGCGTGCGCATGGCGATCATCATCGTTGTGGCGGCGCTTCTCATAGGACTTGCCTCGCGCCCGAAGGCCGACGGCAGCTCCGGCGCGGTGCCGGAGGCGGCAAACGCCCTGCGCATCCCCATTCAGGGCGCGGTCGGCTCGGTCGTGGAGTGGATGCGCGGCATCTACGGCTACATCTACCGCTACGATAAGCTTCTCGCAGAAAACGAATCGCTCCGCCGCCAGCTCGCCGAGGCGCAGGAACAGGTGCGCTCCAGCCAGGATGCGCTCGAAGAGAACACCCGCCTGCGCACGATGCTCGGCTATTTGGAGAAAAACACGACCTTCCAGACGGAAGCGGCCATGATCACCTCGTGGGACGCCTCCAACTGGACAAGCGCCTTCACGATCTCCAAGGGCACGGACAACGGCATTGAGCAGGGCGACTGCGTCATCACCGAATCCGGCATGCTCGTCGGGCAGGTATACGAGGTTGGAAATAACTACGCCTCTGTGCGCACCGTGATCGATGTGAACATGGACGCCGGCGTGCTCGTGGGCGAATCGTCTATCGCCGCGATGATCGTCGGCGACTACGCGCTCATGAAAGAGGGCTGCTGCAAGCTCAGCTACTTCACCGACGACGTAACGCTCTTCACCGGCGACAGCGTCGTCACCTCCGGCCGCGGCGGCGCGTTCCCGTCCGGCATCGTTGTCGGCACCGTTACGGAGCTGCGCAGCGAGGCGGGCGGCCAGTCGTACTACGCGGTCGTCAAGCCCTCTGTCGATCTTTCCGTGCTGTCGCAGGTGTTCATCATCAAGGATTTTGAGGTCATCGAGTGAAACGTAAGAAGATCAGTTTCCAGCTTTCCGATATAAAGCTGGACGAGTTCTGGCTCAAGACCCGGCGCGGCGTATTGTACGCGCTGTATCTTTTCGCCGCGCTGCTCGTGCAAAACGTAATATTGAGCCACGTTGCGCTCTTCGGCGTGCGGGCGATGTTTCTGCCTGCGCTCGTCGTGGCGGCGGGACTTTTTGAAGGCGGCTGGGGCGGCGGACTGTTCGGGCTGGCCGCGGGCATTCTCTCCGATCTCTTTTTCGGCTCGCAGAGCGTGCTGTTCACGGTTCTCTTTCCCGTGATGGGGTTCGTCTCCGGCTTCCTCGGCGATTTTTATCTCAACAAACGCCTTTTCACTTACTGCATCATGGGGGCGGCGGCGCTCTTTCTCGCCGCGTTCGCGCAGATGTTCAGCCTGCTCTTCTATAAGGGGCAGAGCAGTCCGGCGCTTTGGGTAACGGCGCTTTTGCAGACGCTCTGGAGTCTGCCGTTCCTCTTCCCGTCGTACTACCTCTGCAAAAACTTCCCGTGGCGCTCGTCGCGGGAGGCTCCCACGCCGTACAAGTAACCCCCGCATTTTGAAAGGAACATTCCATGCAGAAAATGGTCAAACCCATCCGGCTTGTCTTGCTCGCCGTCACATTTGTGCTGCTGCTCGGCATTTACTTTGTCGCGCTCTATAAGCTGCAGATCATCGGCGGGCGCGAATACTATGCCGCGGGGGAAACAGAGACGAAAGAGGACATCACCATTCCCGCCGCGCGAGGAAACATTCTCGACCGCTACGGGCGTCTGCTCGTGTCCAACTCGCTCTGCAACAACCTCTCCATCAACGTAACGGAGCTCTTCAGCCAGGACGATCCGAACGCGATCATTCTGGAGCTCTGCAACGCCGTGGAGCGCTTCGGTGATACCTATACCGACACTCTGCCGATCACGAAGGCCCCGCCCTTCGAGTTCACCGAGATGGACACGCTGCAAAAGAGCATGCTCGACGCCTGGCTCAACGCCAACGACATGCCGCTCGACTCGAATGCCGTCGAGATCCTTGCGGCCATGCGCACGCGCTACAGCGTCGGCAGCGAATATAACGCCGAGGACGCCCGGCGCATCGTCGGCGTCCGGTATGAGATCAACGACCGCTTCAACATCAACACCACGCCCTACGTTTTCGCCGAGGACGTTTCGATGCCGCTGCTCACCTATCTCATGGAGCAGGACATTCCCGGCTTCGAAGTTTCTTCTTCCTACGTGCGCGAATACAAAACGCAGTACGCCGCCCACCTGCTCGGCTACACCGGCAAGCTGACGGCGGAGGAATGGGCGACCTACGCCGACAAGGACTACTCGCTCGACGCCTACGTCGGCAAGGACGGCGTGGAATACGCCTTTGAAAATTACCTCCACGGTGTGGAAGGCGAGGCGGAGGTCTACTCCAATCTCGACGGCGTCACGCTCCGCACCAAGTACACCAAGGAGCCGCAACCCGGCGGGCATGTCTATCTGACGCTGGACATCGGCCTGCAGGAGGTATGCGAGGAAGCTCTCGCCGCGCACATCGAAGAGATCAACGTAGAGCGCGCCCGCATCATCGCAGACGCCGAAATGTACGGCACCGAGAGCACTGAAATGATCTCCGGCGGCGCGCTGTGCGTTGTGAAGGTCGATACCGGCGAGCCGCTCGCGCTCGTGAGCTACCCGACCTACAACGCCGCCACGATGCTCGATAACTACGAAGAGCTCGTCGCAGACGAAAACGCCCCGCTGTATAACCGCGCACTCATGGGCGTTTACGCCCCCGGCTCCACATTCAAGCCCTGCACCGCCACGGCGCTGCTCGCAGAAGGCATCATATCGCCGACTCTCACGCTGAAAACCGAAGGCCAGTTCACCAAGTACATCGACGACGGCTACGCCCCCGAGTGCTGGATCTATTCGACCTACAAATATACCCACGGCGAGATCAACGTCGTGCAGGCGATCACCTATTCCTGCAACTACTTCTTCTATTATTACGGCGACCGGCTGGGCATCGACAAGATGGCGTACTATGCCAAGCTCTATGGTCTCGGCGAGCACACCGGCATTGAGCTGCCCGAAGTCACCGGCCAGATGTCCACACAGAGCTTCAAGGAGCAGTACACCGGTATCTCCTGGTTCAACGGCGACACGCTCCAGAGCGCCATCGGCCAGTCGTTCACGGAGTTCACGCCGCTGCAGATGGCAGAATACTGCGCGGCCATCGCCAACGGCGGCACGCGCTACAGCGCCTCCATCCTCAAGGAAGTGCGCAGCTACGATTACTCCCAGACGCTCTTCCAGCGCGAGACCGAAGTTCTCAGCAAGCTTGATATCGATCCCGAAATCTTCGGCTACATCCAGTACGGCATGTACGGCGTGCTTTACGACGCGGCGAGCACTCTCAAGGAGCACTGGCTCGACAGCAGCATCGTCGCCGCCGCCAAAACCGGAACGGCGCAGCGCGGCGAGGGGCTTGTGAATAACGCCATGTTCATTCTCTACGCCCCCTACGGTGACAACCCGGAGATCGCCATCGCCATCGCCGTGGAGAAGGGCGGCGCGGGTGCCACGCTCTCGCCGGTCGCGCGAAAGATCGTGGATTACTATTTCACGTTCCAATCCAACGCCAATACCGTGGAAAATGCGTATTCTCTGCTGAAATAATCTGAATTTTTCGTTGCAAAGAGCGTTTTTTGCGGTTATAATTTAAAAGGTTATGTACCCATATCATCAAAAATATACGGAGGTGCCAAAGCATGAATATTGCTCTTCTCGCCCATGACGGCAAAAAGGAGCTTATGGTCCAGTTCTGCATTGCCTACTGCGGCATTCTCTCCGGTCACGACATCTGCGCTACGAACACCACGGGCAAGCTCGTCTCGGAAGCGACGGGGCTGCCGGTCACGCTGTATCTGCCCTGCACGCAGGGCGGTGCGCAGCAGATCGGCGCGCGCATTGCCTACAATGAGATCGACCTCGTGCTCTTCTTCTGCGACCCCAAGGCCAACACGAAGGATGTGGACGCTATCGCCCGTCTGTGCGATCAGCACAGCATCCCCTTCGCTTCCAACGTCGCCACTGCCGAGGTGCTTGTGCAGGGTCTCCGCCGGGGCGATCTGGACTGGCGTGATATCGTCAACCCGAAGAAAAAATAACCCCTATCTACAACTTTCCCGAGGAATGGATAGCCGGCAGCGGCCAGCTATCCATTCTCTATTCAAAGGAGGATTCCCCCTATGGCTCAGATCCGACCGCACACGCTCTCCGGCTTTATGGAGCTTCTGCCGGAGGACCAGAAAAAAATGCAGCGCGTCATGGCGACGCTGCGCGAGAGCTACGCTCTCTACGGCTTCACGCCGCTCGATACGCCCATCATCGAGAGCGCCGACGTGCTCCTCGCCAAGGGCGGCGGCGAGACCGAAAAGCAGATTTACCGCTTCTCGAAGGGCGACAGCGATCTTGCCCTCCGCTTTGATCTCACGGTGCCGCTCGCAAAGTACGTGGCGCTCCACGCCAACGAGCTGACGTTCCCCTTCCGCCGCTACCAGATCGGCAAGGTCTACCGCGGCGAGCGCGCCCAGCGCGGCCGCTTCCGCGAGTTTTATCAGGCGGATATCGACATCATCGGCGACGGCAAGCTCGATATCATGAACGAAGCCGAGATCCCCGCCGTCATTTACCGCACGTTCAACGCCCTCGGTCTTAAAAATTTCCGCATCCGCGTCAATAACCGCAAGGTTTTGAACGGCTTTTTCGCCCTGCTTGGCCTGACGGAGAAATCCGGCGACGTGATGCGCACGATCGACAAGCTCGACAAAATCGGCCCCGGGAAGGTCCGCGCCGTGCTCGTGGACGAGTTCGCCGTAGCGCCGGAGACCGCCGATAAGGTTTTGGAGTTCATCTCCGTCCCCGGCACGAGTGCGGATAAGCTCGCGTTCCTGCGCCGGTATGAAGGGCAGGACGAAACGTTCGATCTCGGATTGCACGAGCTTGCCACCGTCGTGGAATACGTCGGCTCGTTCGGCGTCCCGGCGGAAAACTTTGAGATCGACCTCACGATCGCGCGCGGCTTGGACTACTACACCGGCACCGTGTACGAAACCGTGATGACCGACCACCCGGAGATCGGCTCGGTCTGCTCCGGCGGACGGTACGATAACCTTGCCGGGTACTACACCGACCGCACGCTCCCCGGCGTCGGCATCTCCATCGGCGTAACGCGCCTTTTCTATGTGCTGCAGGAGCAGGACATGCTCTCCAAGGACATTCTCACCGCCCCCGCCGAGGCCGTCGTCATCCCGATGGACTCGGACTGCACGCCCTTTGCCGTCGAGACCGCCACGGTGCTGCGCGCCGCGGGCGTCAAAACACAGGTCTATTTTGAAAACCGCAAATTCAAGCAGAAGATCGGCTTCGCGGATAAGTCTGGCATCCCGTTTGCGCTCATCATCGGCGGCGACGAGGCCGCCGCGGGCGTCGTATCGCTCAAGGATATGGCCGCCGGAACGCAGGAAAAGCTCACGCCGGCGGAAGCCGCAGAGAAGATCAACGCCGCGCTCGCGCCGCGCCGCCGTGCGCAGGCCATCCGCGGCTGACGCTCTCCCGATTCGATTTTTTATAGAAAGGCGGCGGGAACATGGTGGCAAAAATACGCTCGCTCGGCTTGCAGGGCATCGGCGGCTACGAAGTCTCGGCGGAGATCTTTCTCTCCGGCGGGCTGCCGCAGTTTGACCTTGTCGGTCTGCCGGACGCCGCCGTAAAGGAGGCGCGCGAGCGCGTGCGCGCCTCGGTGAAGAGCTGCGGGCTTGATTTTCCCGTCAGCCGCGTCACCGTGAATTTAGCGCCCGCCGACCGGAAAAAGGCCGGCACCGTATACGATCTTCCGATCCTGCTCGGCATCCTCATCGCCACCGGGCAGGCCAAGCCCCTGCCGCCGGACGCCGCCGTGATCGGCGAGCTCTCGCTCTCCGGCGAGGTGCGCGCGGTGCGCGGCGCGCTTCCCATGGCGCTCGCCGCCGAAAAAGCGGGCATCCGGGAGCTGTATGTCCCCGCGGGCAATGCGCGCGAGGCCGCCTACGCCGACCATCTCACCGTCTATCCGGTACATACCGTCCCGGAGCTTCTGGCGCATCTCGCGGGCGAGAAGAAAATCACCCCCGCCGAACCGCCCGTGCCGAGCGAGGAAGAGCTCATCTTCCCCGACTATGCCGAGGTCAAGGGGCAGGAAAACGTCAAACGCGCGCTCGAAGTCGCCGCCGCGGGCGGGCACAACGTGCTCATGGTCGGCCCGCCGGGCTCCGGCAAATCGATGCTCGCCAAGCGTCTTCCCGGCATACTGCCGGACATGAGCCGCGAGGAGACGATGGAGTCCACCGGCATTTGGAGCGTCTGCGGTCTCACAAATGAAAAGCGCCCCATTCTGCGCCAGCGCCCCTTCCGCGCGCCGCATCACACGCTCTCCGCTGCCGCGATGGCGGGCGGAGCGCAGCTCCAGCCCGGCGAGGTATCGCTCGCGCACAACGGCGTGCTGTTTCTCGATGAGCTGCCCGAATACCACCGGGACGTGCTCGAAGTCATGCGCCAGCCGCTCGAAGACGGCGTTGTGACGGTTTCCCGCGCTGCCGGAACGGCGGTGTACCCCAGCCGGTTCATGCTCGTATGCGCCATGAACCCCTGCAAATGCGGCTGGTACGGACAGCCGGGCGGCCGCTGCCGGTGCAGCGAAAAGTCCGTCCGCGCCTACCACGCCAAGCTCTCCGGCCCGCTCATGGACCGGATCGACATCATCGTGGAGGTCCCCGCGCTCGCCTACGACGAGCTGCGCCGCCGCCCGGACGGCGAGAGCTCCGAAACCATCCGCCAGCGCGTCAACCGCGCGCGGGAGGTGCAGCGCAGGCGCTTTTCCTCCGGCACGGAATGCAACGCCAGCATGTCCCCGCGTGACATGGAGCGCTACTGCTCTCTCACCGCCGAGGGCGACGCGCTGATGAAGGACGCCTTTCACGCGCTCGGTCTCACGGCGCGAAGCTACGACCGCATTCTGCGCGTCGCGCGCACGATCGCCGATCTCGCCGGGGCGAAAGACATCGCGCCCGAGCACATCGCCGAGGCCGTGCAGTACCGTACCTACGATTTTCTCATCTCTTCCACCCCGGAGGCCACGCCATGAACCGATACGACGCCGTATTGTTCGATCTGGACGGTACGCTTTTGTATACGCTATCCGACATTGCCGCCGCCGTCAACGGCGCGCTGCGCGAAATGCACCGCCCGGAACGGACAGTAGCGGAGGTGCGCTCTATGGTCGGCAACGGCGCGAAAATGCTCATCACCCGCGCGCTCGGCGCAGGGCAGGAAGCGCTCGTTGACGAGACGCTCCATATATACGCTTCGCTCTACGCCGCCCACGCGCAGGAGCACGTGACGCCCTACGAGGGCATCCCGGAGCTGCTGGATGCGCTTTCCGCGCGCGGCATCCGCACCGCGTGCGTCACGAACAAGGATCATACCGACGCCGTGCCGATGCTGCATAAATTCCTCGGGGATAAAATTTCCCATGTGGAGGGCCGGAAGCCCGGCCGCCCCACAAAGCCCGCGCCGGACGCGGTATACGATGCGCTCAAAGCGCTCGGCGTTGACGCCTCCCGCGCGCTCTACGTCGGCGACTCCGGCGTGGACAGCGAAACGGCGAAAAACGCCGCTCTCCCCTGTGTCCTCTGCGATTGGGGCTACTGGGACCGTGAAAAATTAGCGAACTGCGCCGCGCTGGGGATCATAAGTGCCCCGGCAGAGCTATTACAATATGTGTGAGGTCAATATGCAGGACATCATTCTTCTCAAGCAGGGCGAGATCGTCCTCAAAGGTCTGAACAAGAAATACTTTGAGCAGAAGCTCATTTCCAACGTAAAGCGCCGTCTGCGCTCGCTCGGCGAGTTTGACGTTACGTGCACGCAGTCCACGATCTATGTCGAGCCGAAGTCGGACGATATCGACATGGACGAAACGCAGCAGGCCATGACGAAGGTGTTCGGCATCGCCGCCGTAGTGCGCGCCGCCGCGTGCGACAAAACGCCCGAGGCCATGGCACACAAAGCCATCGAGTACATGGCCGAGGCCATGCGCGAAGCGAAGAGCTTCAAGGTGGAAACGCGCCGCGCGGACAAGGCCTTCCCGCTGACCTCCATTGAGGTCAGCCAGTATGTCGGCGGCGAGCTCGCCGAGGCATTCCCGGAAACCGCCGTGGATGTCCACAACCCGGAGCTGGTCGTGCACGTTGAGGTGCGCGAGCGCGCCGCCTACATCCACCGTCCCCCGCTGCCCGGCGCGGGCGGTCTGCCCGTCGGCTGCGGCGGCACGGCGGTAACGCTGCTCTCCGGCGGCATCGATTCGCCGGTATCGACGTATATGATCGCCAAGCGCGGCGTACATATGATCCCGGTGCATTTCTTCTCGTTCCCGTACACCTCGGAGCTGGCCAAGCAGAAGGTGCTCGATCTCGCCAAAGAGCTCACCGCCTACTGCGGGCGGCTCACCGTGGAGGTCGTGCCGTTCACACACATCCAGACCGAGATCCGCGACAAATGCCCGGAGGAATACTTCACGCTCATCATGCGCCGGTTTATGATGCGCATCGCGCAGGAGGTCGCCGACCGGAACGGTGCCAAGGCGCTCGTCACCGGCGAAAATCTTGGCCAGGTCGCCTCGCAGACGATGGAGGCGCTCGACTGCACCGAGGCCGTCACGCGCCTGCCCGTGCTGCGCCCGCTCATCGGCTTTGACAAGGAAGAGATCGTCCGTCTCTCCCGCAAGATCGGCACGTTCGAGCTCTCCACGCTCCCCTACGAGGACTGCTGCACGGTGTTCACGCCGCGCCACCCCCGCACGCGGCCCCGCATCGACGCGGTGGAGGAAGCGGAGTCGGTGCTCGATATCGAAGACCTCGTCGCCGAGGCGATGGCCGGCATCGAGCGCGTGCGCTTCGACCCCTGATTTTCTGATTTAAGGAGGCGTTATATGAACGCCGAAATTCTCTCCGTCGGGACGGAGCTTCTGCTCGGCGGCACGGTCAACACCGACGCGCGGGACATTTCTCTCGCGCTCGCGGAGCTGGGCGTGAACGTCTACTGGCACACCGTCGTCGGCGACAACCCCGCCCGGCTCACCGAATGCATTTACCGCGCGCGGAACCGCGCCGATCTCATCATCACAACCGGCGGTCTCGGCCCCACGTGCGACGATCTCACCAAGCAGACGCTCGCGCGCGCCTTTGACCGGAAGCTCTATCTCAACGAGGACGCGCTCGCGGACATCCGCGAATACTTTGCCGAGCGCGGCCGGAGCTTTACCGACAATAACCTTCAGCAGGCCTATCTCCCGGAGGGGAGCATCATGCTGCCGAACGACTGCGGCACCGCGCCGGGATGCATCATCGAGGACGGGAATGTCCGCGTCGTGATGCTGCCCGGCCCGCCGCGAGAGTGCGTCACGATGCTCCGGAATTACGTTATGCCGTATCTCCAGAAGCTCTCCGGCGGCCTGATCCGCTCGCATATGATCCGCTTTTTCGGCATCGGCGAGAGCGCGATGGAAACGCGTCTGCGCTCCTTTATGGACGGGGCAAACCCCACCGTCGCGCCGTATTCGCGCGAGGGCGAATGCTGGGTGCGCGTCACCGCCAAGGGCGCAAACGAGCAGGAATGCGAAGCGCTCATGGAGCCGGTGATCGAGGATATCTGCGATAAGATGGGCGATCTTGTATACGGCATCGACTGTGCCTCGCTCGAAGAGCGCGTATTGCAGCTCCTGCAGGAGAAAAACACGTCGCTCGCCGTGGCGGAGAGCTGCACGGGCGGCCTGCTCGCGCAGCGCATCACCGATATCCCCGGCGCGAGCGCGCACTTTCTCGGCGGCGTCGTGACGTATACCGAGGACGCCAAGGTGCGCCTGCTCGATATGGACGAAGATCTCATCGCCGAAAACGGCGTCGTAAGCATGCCGGTCGCGGCCAAAATGGCCAAGCGTGTGCGCAAGGCGCTCGGCAGCGACATCGGCATCGGCATCACCGGCTGGGCAGGGCCCGATGGGGACGACGTGGGGCTCGTGTTCGTAGCGCTCGCCGCGAGGAGCGGCTGCTTTGTCCGCCGTCTGCAATGCGGCCACGCGCCGCGGCCGCGCATCCGGCTCATCGCAGCCAGCAACGCTTTGGATATGATCCGGCGGTATCTCACCGGATTGGATGTATAAATTTAAAAGGAGACAACAACAATGATGACCTACACCATGGATATCGCCGGCCTCAAACGCGATCTGCCGCTCTGCCCGGTGAGCGATGATCTCTACATCGGCGCTTTCGTCATGTTCGGCGATGTGGAGATGACCATCCACGCCGCCAAGGAGCTTTTGAAGCGCGCCCCGGAGTTTGACTACATCATCGCGCCCGAAGCCAAGGCGATCCCGCTCGCGTACGAAATGTCCCGCCAGTGCGGCATTCCCTATCTGCTCGCCCGCAAGAAGGCCAAGGCGTACATGACCGGCATTTTCGAGGTGCATGTGCACTCCATCACCACCGGCGGCACGCAGACCCTCATTATCGACACCGCGGACGCCGAGCGCATGAACGGCAAGCGCATCCTCATCGTGGACGACGTGATCTCCACCGGCGAGAGCCTGCGCGCCATGGAAGAGCTTGTGAAGAAGGCCGGCGGCAACATCGTCGGCAAAATGGCGGTCCTCGCCGAGGGCGGCGCGATCGAGCGGCACGACATCACAGTGCTCGCCCCCCTGCCCCTCTTCAATCCGGACGGAACGCTCAAGAACTAATGAAAAATGGGAGCCGAATCTCGGCTCCCATTAAATTGCCCTTTATTTTTCCCGCATCCGCAAAAAGAAATTCCGCAGCAGCGCGGCGCACTCGTCCTTTAATATCCCGCCGTATACACGCGGCTGAAACCCGTAGTTTTCGAAAAACAGGTCGATCACGCTGCCGCACGAGCCGCTTTTTGCCTCCCGCGCGCCGTACACCACCGTAGGGATGCGCGCGTTTAAAATCGCCCCGGCACACATGGGGCAGGGTTCGAGCGTTACATACAGCGTGCAGCCGTCCAGCCGCCACGTGCCAAGCGCGCGGCAGGCCTCGCGGATCGCCTCGATCTCGGCGTGGGCGGTCGCGTCCGCGCCCTCCTCGCGCCGGTTTCTCCCCCGTCCGATCACGTTCCCCGCGCCGTCGGTGATAACGCAGCCGACCGGTATCTCCCCCGCGGCGGCGGCCTCACGCGCGAGTGCGAGCGCGGCGGCCATATTCTTTTCCTGTGCGGAGGCTCCCATGCTTTCTGTCATACTCATCGGCATTTCCCTTTCCATGGATGCGTTTGCGGTGTCCGTTACAAACGGTATCGCCATGCGCCCGTTCAAGACGAGCTATGCGCTCTGGCACGGGCTGTATTTCGGCGCGTTCCAGTTTCTCATGCCGCTCGCGGGCTACATTCTCGGCAGCACGGTGTCCGGCTATGTCACGGCCATCGGCCCGTATGTGAGCTTTGCGCTGCTCGCGTTCATCGGCGGCAAAATGATCCTCGAGGCCGTGCGCGGCGGCGAGGAAGGCTCCGGCGGCATGGCGGTGCTCTCGCACAAACGGCTGCTTGCGCTCGCCGTGGCGACGAGCATCGACGCTCTCGCCGTCGGCGTGAGCTTCGCGTTCTCGCCCCCGGGCCCCGGCGTGGTGCTCTCGTGCGCCGTCATCGGCTGCACAACGTTCCTCATCGCCTTCGGCGGCGCCATGGCCGCCAGCCGCATCCCCGGCATCCACCCGAAAAAGGCGGAGATCGCCGGAGGCATCGTCCTTGTGGGCATCGGCGTCAAGCTTCTGCTCGAGGGTCTTCTCAAATAAGATTATATCCCGTTTTCCCGCGTTGGTAAAGAGAAAAGCGCCGGTTCGTTCCATCATCGAACGACCGGCGCTTTTTCGGCTTTATGAGAAAAGAAACCCCCTCAGCCTCGCAGGCTCGGCAGCTTCCCTAACGGGGGGCCAGCCGGTTTGCGGAATACAGTCTTGCCTCCCCTAACAGGGGAGATGGCGGCGGAGCCGTCGGAGGGGTTTCCTCGCCGTCTCACGCCTTCAGCCATTTTTTCTGCGCGCTCTTCCACCGCCAGTTGACGATCCCGGCCACCCACGTGCGCGAAATGGTCGTTCAGCCCCCGCGCGATCAGCAGATCGCAGAGCTTCGACTGCTTATACGCCGTCAAGGGGTTATAGCGCCGCGAGAGCATCACATCGTCCCAATGGACATCCATGCGCCGGTGGGACTCGCTGCTCGTGAAGATGACACGTCCGCTCGCTTTCCGCAGCTGCGGCAGCAGCCGGTGCGTCAGCAGAAATCCGGCCAGCACGTTGAGCGCAAACTGCTGCTCGTAGCCGTCCTCGGTCGTCATGTAGCAGCCGCGGGCGCACCCGGCGTTGTTGATGAGTGCGAAGAGCTCCCCGCCGCCGCTTTGGCCGATATACTCCATCAGCTCCGCCGCGAGGCGGTTCACCTCGCGCTGCTGCATCAGGTCAGCGGTAAAATATTTTGCTTCCGCGCCCGGCGCGGCAGCAAGCACGAGCGCAAACGCCGCGAGAGCGATGAACCCGAGCACCGTTACGCGATGTCCAGAAACACAAATCCCGTTACGACGGCAGCCTTCTTGCCGCTGCGGCCCGCCGGGGCGCTCTCGGCGGTGAACTGTGCGGCGAGCTTTGCCGGATCGCCGAGCTTCGCGGCAATCTCCTCTTCGGAGTAGCCGTCCGCCAGCTTAAAGGCAAAATGCTGTTCGTATTCCTCTTCAATGTCGGCCGCGTCGGCCACGCCGCGCGCCTTGAGCTCCTTCGCGAGCTTTTCCATAAATTCGTTCTTCGTCATTTCGATTCATCCTCCTCCAAAAGATTTCGGATCGCGGCGGCAAAGGTGAGATATTCCGCGCGGTCGGCTTCATAGGTTTCGCGCCCCAGCCTGGTAAGCGTATAGTACTTTCGCGGCGGGCCGCCGCTTTCCTCCTGCAGGTATGTTGTGAGCATTCCCTCCGCCTTGAGCTTGCGGAGAATGGGGTACACCGTGCCGTCCGCGATATCGATATGTCCGGCAAGGAACTCCGAGATCTCGTAGCCGTAGCAGTCGCGCTTTTTCAAAAGCGAGAGAACGCAAAGCTCCAGCACGCCTTTCTTATACTGCGTGTTCATGGAAGTCTCCTTTCGTTTCGGTCTTGACACTACTGTAGTATATTCAGTAGTTTGATTTTTCAATAGCAAATTTGAAAAATTGCGAAAAAAATTTCCCTGTCTATTCGGACAGGGAAATTTTGTTTCTATGGGGTTTTATGTTTTGAGGGAGAGCGCCTTGTATTCACGCACGGTGTGCATAACGTCGGTCTCCACGGGAATGCGCTCGATGCTCGAAGCGCCGTAAAAGCCCGCGAGTTTGGGGACGTACTTGTGCACGTAAGCATAGTCCTCCGGTTCGGCGATCGGCCCGCCGTGGCAGAGGATGATGGTGTCCGGGTTTTCGCGGTGGATGGCATCGCACCACTCGGTGAGCATTTCAACGCACCGGTCGAGCGGCGGCGCGACCTTCGCAGCCGTCAGTCCCTTCATGGTAAGTCCCGCGTGGCAGACGATCACGTCCGCGCCGATCTGCGCCATTTCGATGCACTGTTCCAGATTGTAGGCATATGGCGATGTCACCATATCGTTTTCACGCGCCATGCGCAAAAACTCCAGCTCCATCTCCACGCCGATGCCCTTGGCGTTGAGATACGCGACAACGGCGTCGCCCTCCATCTGATCCATGCCGCCCATGCCGGGCACGTTCTGCACGCCGGAATAACCCGCCTCCCGGAGTTCCGGGAGAAAGCGTTTCATATTGCGGAACGGGTCCTGCACGAATACGCCGCAGAATACCGGTACATCCGCGCACACCGGCATGACCTCGCGCGCCATGCGCAGCACGAGGCCGTTTGCATCGCCGAACGCAAAGCGCCCGCCCATGGAACTGCGCCCCGCCATGCGATATTTGCCCGTGCCGTATACGATGACAACGTCCGTGCCGCCGTCGCGCTCGGCTCTGGCCGTGAGCCCGGTGCCCGCGCCCGTGCCGACGATGGGCGTGCCGCTTTCGTATAGTGCGCGGAGACGGGCCAAAACTTCCTTTCTGCTCTCGTATGCCATTATGCTTCCTCCCTGCCCGCGATCAGCGCATGCAGCTTCTTCGCTGCGAGAATGCCGAAAGCATGGTCGTTGATGTGCATGTCGTATTCCTCCACCGTGACAAGCGGATTGGTAAGCGTATGCAGAAAGCTGTCGTGGAACGCCCGATCCGCCTCCGGCAGCCAAAACGGCCCATCCTCGATGTCCAGCTTGGAGTAGCCTTTATTGGGGAACACAAATACGCACGGCGCAACGCATCCGTTAAGCTTTTCGCCGATGGCCTCGCCCATGCGGCGGTTTTCGTCCTCGTTCGTGCGCATGAGACAGCTGCGCCCCTCGCCATAGACGATATGGTCGGCATACTTGGCGGGGATCGATTCGCGGTTGCCGTAATTCACCTGGTCGAGCGCGCCGGGCGCGACGACCTGCGGCACGCCGCATTGCGCCGCGGCGGAGAGCCGCTCCGGCCCGCCCTTGCACGCCGAGCCGTCGCACATATTGTCCGCCCATTCGGTCGTTGTGAGATCGAGCACGCCGTCGATCTTTCCTGCGCGGATGAGCTTCTCCATCGTCCGTCCGCCGCCGCCGTTGGCGTGGAACACGAGCACCTCATAGCCGTGCTCCTCCAGCCACTCCTTCGCCGCGGTGACGCCCTCGGTCGTGTTGCCATACATCGTTGCGGCAACGCAGGGCTTGTGCGAATCCGTGTCGTGCTCGCTCATCGCCTGCACTGCGCCGACGACTGCTCCCGCCGCGATGCGGAAAACGCTGCGCGAAATGCGGTTCACGCCGGAGATATCCACAATGGAGTTCATGACAAGAATGTCGTTCCCTTCGACATATGCGCCGATCTTCGCGCTCGTCGCGATCGTGGAGACCATGACCTTGGGAAAGCCCGAGGGGAGCGTTTTCATCGCTTCCAGCCCCATGATCGTGCCCGCGCCGCCGCCGAGGGCGATCAGGCCGTCCATCTGTCCGGCGTCGTAGAGGTTTTTCAGCACCAGCTTGAGGGACTTGATCATGATCTCCACGCCGCCAAGCCGGTCGGCGGCATAGAGGTCGTCTTTCGTGTAGCCGCCGCGCGCGGCGACCGTAATGTTGTCGATCGTCGGGGAAAACGGCGGCTCGTGCGGGAGGCTTGCAATGTCCACGGTGATGATCTCGCCGTCAAACTGCCGCTCCATGCATTCCTTGAGGAATTTATATTCGCTGCCCTTGGTATCAAACGTACCGAACGCTACAATATGCTTCATGCCATCCGCCTCATTTCTCCGCTCCGGCTTCCTTGAAGCCCTGAATGGTTTTCCGGATCGCCTTTTCCACGGGGATACGCTCCACCGCCGAGCCGCCGACAAAGCCGTCCAGCTCCGGTACGGCGTCAAACGCCGCCTGCACCGCGGCGGGGCCGTTCAGTGCGCCGCCGTGCGCAAGGACAAGGATGTCCGCTTTGCGACGCTTCGCCTCCTGCGCCACGGCGCGGAAGAGCGCAATGTTCTCCTCCTGCGACGGCATCGGCACGCCGTCCTCCTCGCCGACGGTGATGCCCGCCGTCGCGACGATCACGTCCGCGCCCGCATCGAGAAACGGCTGCACCTGCTCGGCGCTGTGCACGATGGGGGCGGTGAAAAAGCCCATATGATGCGCTTTGCGGATGAGCTCATATTCCATCGAAAGCCCCATCATGCCCGCTTCCAGATTCTTCGCCATAGCCGGCTTCATCATGCCGAGCGTCGGGCTGTTCTGGATACCGGCCACGCCGAGCTTTTGCAGCCGCTCAAGAATGAGGTCGACATTTTTAAACGGGTCCTGCGCGAACACGCCCGCGACGACCGGCGCGCTCTGGAGCACCGGCAAACATTCGCACACCATCTCTTCGGTGACGTCGTTGGCGTTGCCGAAGGAGAACTTGGCAAGCAGCGTGCTCCGGCCGGACATACGGAACCGTCCGGCGTTATGGAGAAAGATGAGATCCGCGCCGCCTTTTTCCGCGCACTTGGCGGTAAGGCCCACGCCGGCGCTGACGCCGACGACCGGACGCCCCGCATGAACTTCCGTACGGAGTTTTTCCACAATTGCTTCTCTTGTCACTCTACTTCTCTCCTTTACATTCTGTTGAGCCGCAACGCTTTATACTGCCCGACCGTTTTTTTTACCTGCTCCTCCACCGGGATGCGTTCGATGCTCGAAGCGCCGTAAAACCCGTGGAGGAACGGGCATTGCCGCATGAGCTGCGCGAGATCGGCCGGGTCTACGATCGGCCCGCCATGGGCAAGGATGAGCGCGTCGGGCTTCACCGCCGCGGCGATACCGGCGAGCTGCCGGATCTTCTCCGCGCATTCGTCGAGCGGCGTGACCGCCATGGTCTTGTCCTGCGCTTTGCCGGTCAGCCCCATATGCAGCACGAACACATCCGCGCCCGCTCTCGCCATTTTTTCGATGTGTTGCGGCTGCGAGCAGTAGGGCGTTGTGAGAAAGCCGAGCCGGTTCGCCATGCGGATGAAATCAGCCTCCACATCGAATCCCGCGCCGACGGCGTCGAGCTGCCGGACGACCTCCTCGCCTTCCATGATCGCCTGTCCGCCCATGCCGGGGATGTTCTGCACGCCCGCACAGCCGCGCTTCGCAAGCTCGGCGAGCAGCCGTTCCTTGTTGCTGAACGGGTCCTGCACGAACACGCCGCCGAGAACCGGCGTATCCCCCGCGACCGGGATGAGCTCATCCATCATGTGCAGCACGGCGGCGTTGGCGTCAGAGGCGGCGAAGCGCCCTTCCAGTGAGCTGCGCCCCGCCATGCGGAAGCTTCCGGTGGCGTAGGCAATGATGAGATCGGTGTCTCCCTCGGCTTCCGCCTTCGCGGTCAGCCCCGTTCCGGCGCCCGTCCCGATAATCGGGACGCCCGCAGCCGCCTTCTGGTGGAGGCGGGCGAGTATGGTCTTTTTATCCGGCATAGTCCGCTCCTCTCATTCGGCGGCGGCGCCGTCGTCAAAGTCCACCTTATAGCCCTCGGTGAACTTGTCTTTCATGTAAGCGCGTATCGAGTCGTGATAGGCATCTGTGCAGAACGCGCGAAAATCGTCCATATCCCGGCAGATAACGAGCTCCATGAGATCAAAGGACGAGCCCGCGCCGACAAAATCTATTCCCGTCTCCACATCGTACACCGATGGGATATGATCCTTCATCGTCATAAGTTTGGCGGCAATTTCGCCCGCCTGCGATTTGTCTCTGAGCTTATAGAGGTAAATGTGTTTTATCATTGGGTGATCCTCATAGTCCGGGGGGAAAAGAAACCGGTAGAATTTACCGGTTTCTTTTCGCGCAGTACGGTATTCAGTCCTCGTCGGAGCAGCCGGGGAGCATGGTGGGCTTCATGGCGATGAACAGCACGAGGCCGACGATGCAGATGGCGAGCTGGAACCACATGGCGTTGCGGAAGCCTTCCAGACTGAAGGTGTTCGGGATGAAGAGGCCCCAGATGGTGGAGACAAGAGCGTTGCCCACCAGCCAGGAGATGAAATTGGAAGCGCCCATGAAGCCGCCGATGTACTTCACGCTGCACATATCGCGCATAAGGGAGTACACGGTCGTGGTTGACGTATAGAACACGAAGCCCATGAGAATGAAGATGACGAACATCGCCGGGGCGGTAAGCTGATTGATGAAGATCGCCATGACCGCGACAAGCACGACCGTGATGGCGTAGGAGCCGACGACGAGCGGCTTCGGCGCGACCTTCTTGCAGATCACGGCGACGGTGATGCCGCCGACGCAGGAGGCAAGGTTGCCGCAGAGAATGACGGTGGAGGAGAGCGTCGGATCGAGACCGAGGCCCTGCGTGAGGAACGTGCCGCCCCAGGCGGAGAAGATCATCGGAACGGTCATGCCGACGAGCGCGCCGGCGGAGCAGAACATCCAGAAGCCCTTGGTCTTGATGAGCTTGCCGATGGCGGTGAACATGCCGTTGGGCTCCTTGTTAAGCGTTTCCTTCTTATCCACAACGAACACAAACGCGCCCGCGGCAACGAGAATGGAGACGAGTGCGATGATGCCGAACGTGTTCTTCCAGCCGACGGAGCCGATCATGAGCACGAGCGGCGTTGTGGCGAGCAGGCCGCCGATCTTGCCGAAGGTCATCATCAGGCTGTTGGCGCGGCGGTAGCCGCCGGCGGTGTTCCATGCCGCAATGTGGCGGCTGCAAACGTTAAAGACGAAGGAGATGCCGACGGTGAGAATGACGCGCCCGATCACGATGCCGGCGAGACTGCCGGAGTAGGCAACCAGAAGGCAGCCGACCGCTGCGGCGATATACGAGAAGCCGAGCAGCTTCTTGGCGCTCCACCGGTCGCAGACGATGCCGGCGGGAAGCTGCACGATCGCGTTCGTCCAGGTGTAGGCCGCGATGTAGAGCGAGACCTGCGCCGCCGTCAGTCCGAGATCGGTCTGGAGCAGCGAGGCGGTCATGCTGGTGGCATAGCTGTGGAAGTTCTTCAGCGCGTAGGCAAGGAACATGACTACGTACATCATCACCGGCCCGGTTATGCCGAGTTTGTTTTTCTTTTCCATAAATAAGCCCTCCCATTTCAGTATGTATGACGAAAATCGTCCGCTGTGGTCATTCTACCGTACAGCGGACGAAAAGAAAAATATGCATTTCGAATTGGGCTATAGCTTCAAAATATAGAGGCGCTTTTCCTATAGGCGTTCTTTATACCGCTAAAAAGAAATGATATTAGGCGAACGGCGCGGAATGTATTATAATCCATATAATCCATGTTGAAGAATTAGGCTCTTATACCTTGATGGTATGTTTCAGATATTCGATCATCTCGCGCACGTTCGGATTGGCCGCCGAGGACTTCCGGCAGAGAATGCCAAATGTGGAGCTCATGCGCGGCACAAGCGGGATGTACCGCACGGAATCGCTCTCTGCCGTGTCGCTCCCGTATGCGAAACCCGCGGCATATCCCATTTTGACGTATTTGCGCAGCGTGGTGAAAAGCCCGGAGTAGAGAATGATGTTCGGCTCGATGCCAAGCTTGCGAAACCGGTTGGACAGCAGCATATTCTGGTAGTAGTTGTCCTTCATCATAACGAGCGGGTGATTTCCGACTTGGCAGACGTCCACCTGTTTAAGCGCTGCGAGCGGCGAATCCTTGTTCACACACAGCTTCAGGGATACCTCGCCAAGCGGGATCGTCTCCAGCTCCTCCGACGTTTCCAGATTCGCGTCGTCGATGATCGTTAAAACGAAATCCCGGCGGCCGCGGCCAAGCTTCGCAACGGCCTCCGCCTGCGCGTCCTCATACAGCTTGATGCGAAGCTCCGGGTGACTTTCGCGAAACGCCATGACGCTGCGCGATACCTCAAGACTCCCTACTGGCGGAATGCTCAGGTGGATCTCGTTTTTGGCGCTGCGGCGGCGGATCTCGATGCCGAACTCGTCCACGCTGTTGAGGATCTTTTCCGCCCGCTCCTGGAAAAACTTGCCGTCCTCCGTCAGGATGAGACGGTTGTTATCGCGGATAAACAGCTGAAGATTGTATTCCTCCTCCAGCTTCTTGATGGCATTGCTCACCGACGGCTGAGAGATGAACAGATTCTCCGCCGCCTTCACCGTGCTGCCGAATTTGCACACCGCCTGAAAATAACGCAGCTGCGTAATATTCAATGCTATCGCTCCTTCCCGCGTATTCCTATATACTTTACCACAGAGTCCGAAATTTGCAACATCATAAAACAGAGAGGGGTTTTTCCATGTTGGCTCTTATCGGCGTGCTGGGGATCGGTCTGTTCATCTATCTGCTCGCGCGCGGCAGACATTCGATGATCGTGGCGTTCATCGTCCCCATTCTGCTCATTCCCATTGCCTGCGGTCTGTATACCGGCAATTTCTCGCTCAAGGACATGAGCGCGTGCATCACCGGCGGCATACAGAACACCGCATCGCTCGGCATCATGGCGGCGTTCGCCGTGCTGTATTTCACGATGATGAACGATCTCGGCGTGTTCGACGTGATCGTCAACTTCATCACGCGGCGCATCGGGAACCACATTTATCCCGTGCTGGTCGCCACATTCTTCGTCTCCATCGCCTCGCACTTGGACGGGCAGGCGCCCTCCACCATTCTCGTCACCATCCCCGCGATGTACCCGTTTTTCAAAAAGCTGAAAATTCGGCCGCAAATTCTCGCGTACATTCTCTCCCTCGCCGTTGGCATCTGGAACTTCCTGCCGTGGGGCGCGGTGAATCTCACAAACTCCGTCGTCATGGGGCTGGATGTGCTGGACATCTGGAATCTTCTCTGCCCGTCGTTGTTCATCATGTCCGGGTGCGTTCTCGTTTCGCTCTTCTTCACCGCCAAGCGCGAGGAGAAGCGCATCGCCGCCGGGCTGAACGACGGTGTGGAATATAAATCCATGTTCGGCGACGAGCACGCCGAGCTCTCGCCGGAGGCGAAAAAGCTCCTGCCGTTCAATACGCTGCTCACCGTAGCGCTCATCGCGTTCCTCTTTTTCAACGTTGTCAATACCGTTGTCGTGTTCATGGCGGGCTATACGATCGCCGTCATGGTGAACTACCGCACGCAGAAAGCGCAGATGAAGCACTTCGGCGCAAACGCCTCCACCGCGCTCATGATCTGCCTTGCGATGATCCTCGGCGGCGTGTTCGGAAACGTCCTTTCGAATTCCGGCGTGCTCACCGCGATGATCGAGGCGATCGTCTCCGTGTTCCCCGAGAGCTGGAGCCCATGGCTGCTGCCGATCTTCGGCGTGCTGAGCTTCCCACTCGGCTGGCTGCTGGCGCTCACAGCGTACCACTTCGGCGTTGTGCCGGTCATCCACGGCGTGGCGGCGAACTTCGGGTATACGGCGCTGCAATCCGTCGCAGCGCTCGCGCCCGGCTACAGCATGACGTATATGGCCTGCCCGATGATGCCGAGCACCTATCTCCTGCTGGGCGTTTTGAACATTGATCTCAAGGAGCATCTGCGCTATTCCCTGCCGCGCCTGTTCCTCTTTTCGCTGCTCTTTCTTGCGATCAACATCGCCCTCGGCGCCGTGCCGATCGTATAGTGGCTTTCGATCCTATAGTTAATGTCTTTCGATTCAAAAGGCTCCCGTTCGTTTTCACGAACGGGAGCCTTTTGCGTTATGTACGTTATTGCTCAGGCGAGAGCGGCGGTGATGATGGCCATCTTGTAGACCTCGTCGGCGTTGCAGCCGCGGGAGAGGTCGTTGATGGGGGCGTTCAGACCCTGCAGGATCGGGCCGTAAGCGGCATAGCCGCCGAGACGCTGCGCGATCTTGTAGCCGATGTTGCCGGCCTCGATGCAGGGGAAGATGAAGGTGTTGGCATAGCCCGCGACCTTGGAGCCGGGGAACTTGAGCTGGCCGACGGTGGGGGACACGGCGGCGTCGAACTGCATCTCGCCGTCGACGGCGAGCTCGGGGGCCATTTCCTTGGCGACCTTGGTTGCCTCGTGGCTGAGCGCGACCGTCGCACCCTTGCCGGAGCCGTTGGTGGAGAAGGAGAGCATGGCGACCTTCGGGTCGATGCCGAAGATCTTGGCGGTGCGGGCCGTCTCGATGGCGACCTCGGCGAGCTTCTGCGCGGCGGAAACGGTCACATTGCCTTCCTTGTCCACGCTGTCCTCGTAGGAGATGTTGATGGCGCAGTCGCCCATGGCGAGGAGCTCATCACCGCGCTGGAGAATGAAGCAGGAGGAGACGAGATGCGCGCCGGGCTTGGTCTTGATGAGCTGGAGAGCCGGGCGAACGGTGTCGGCGGTGGAGTAGGTAGCGCCGCCAAGCAGAGAGTCAGCCACACCCATCTTCACGAGCATCGTGCCGAAGTAGTTGCCCTTCTTCAGCAGCTCACGGCACTCCTCGGGCGTCATCTTGCCCTTGCGGAGAGCGACCATCGCATCGACCATCTCGTCCATCTTGTCGTAGGTCAGCGGGTCGATGATCTCGAGACCTTCGATGTCAAAACCGCCCTTCGCGGCCGCAGCCTTGACCTCTTCCACGTTGCCGACGAGCACCGGGGTGAGGAAGCCTTCCTTCTTCAGGCGGGAAGCCGCCTCAAGAATGCGGGCATCGGGCCCTTCGGTGAACACGATGCGGCGTGGATTGGCTTTCAAAATGTCGATCAGTTTGTCAAACATGGGGAAAACCTCCGGAAAAATCAAAATTTTTAGCATAAATATACTATCACGATTTGCTGAAAAGTCAACCTTTACAAACACGGAACTCTCTTGCTATAATACGGAAAGTAATCAACACGAAGGAGCGATTGCCCCCATGACCAGAGGGTTTTCGGAGAGGATGTCCGAGCTGCGGCGCAGGAAGGGCGCCTCGCAGCGCACGGCGGCGGCAGAGCTTGGCATATCGCAGGCGCTGCTCTCGCACTACGAAAACGGCGCGCGCGAGCCGGGACTGGATTTCGTCTGCCGGGCGTGCGAATATTACGGCGTTTCGGCAGATTATCTGCTTGGCCGGACGGACGAGCCGGACGGCAGCGGCGTGCAGCGGCTGCACGCGCTGGCGGAGGAGCTTCGCGCTCTCGCCGCGCTCGCAGAGAGCGCGCATTGATTCTTTTTTGAGGAGTACCCCTATGATCGACCAGAGCCATATCCGGAATTTTTCCATCATCGCACACATCGACCACGGCAAATCCACGCTGTCCGACCGGCTCATCGAGCTGTGCGGCGCGGTGGAAAAGCGGGAAATGTCCGAGCAGATTCTCGACAACATGGATCTCGAGCGCGAGCGCGGCATCACCATCAAGGCGCGCGCCGTCGGCCTGACATACAAAGCGAAGGACGGCGAGACGTATACGCTCAATCTCATCGACACGCCGGGCCATGTGGACTTCAACTACGAGGTCTCCCGCTCGCTCGCCGCGTGCGAGGGCGCGGTGCTCGTTGTGGACGCCTCGCAGGGCGTGGAGGCGCAGACGCTCGCCAACACGTATCTTGCGCTCGAGCACGATCTCGAGATCCTGCCCGTCATCAACAAGATCGACCTGCCCGCCGCCGACCCGGAACGCACCAAGACCGAGATCGAGGATATCATCGGCATCCCGGCGATGGACGCGCCGGAGATCTCCGCCAAAAACGGCATCAACGTGGAGGCCGTGCCGGAGTATATCGTAAAGCACGTCCCCGCCCCGAAGGGCGACGCCGCCGCGCCGCTCAAGGCGCTCATCTTTGACAGCCAGTACGACGCTTACCGCGGCGTTATCGTGCTTGTCCGCGTCGTGGACGGCGTGATCCGCAAGGATACGCCCATCCGTCTGATGGCGACGGGCGCGGAGTATAAGGTCCTCGAGGTCGGGCATCTGCGCCCGATGGGGCTCGACCCCTGCGATGAGCTCGCCGCCGGCGACGTCGGCTACTTCACCGCGAGCATCAAAAACGTGGAGGACACCCGCGTCGGCGACACCGTCACCGAGAGCGTGCGCCCCTGCGCCGAGGCGCTGCCCGGCTACCGCCCGGCGCGCAGCATGGTCTACTGCGGCATTTACACCGAGGACGGCTCCAAGTTCCCCGACCTGCGCGACGCGCTCGACAAGCTCAAGCTCAACGACGCCTCCCTCTCCTACGAGCCGGAAACGTCCATCGCGCTCGGCTACGGCTTCCGCTGCGGCTTCCTCGGCATGCTGCACATGGAGGTCATCCAGGAGCGGTTGGAGCGCGAGTTCAACCTCGATCTCGTCACGACGCTCCCCTCGGTCATCTACGAGGTCAAAAAGACCGACGGCACGACGGTGTTCGTCGATAACCCGCACAACTACCCCGACCCGGCTTCCATCGCCGAGGCGCTCGAGCCGTTCGTCAAAGTGACGATCATCACGCCGAACGAGTTCGTCGGCAACATCATGCCGCTCTGTCAGGAGCGCCGCGGTGTTTACAAGAATATGCAGTATCTCGACCAGCGGCTCGTGGAAATGCATTACGAAATGCCGCTCAACGAGATCATCTACGATTTCTTCGATACCCTCAAGGCCAAGACGAAGGGCTACGCCTCGCTCGACTATGAGCTTTCGGAGTACGTCCCGTCCGATCTCGTGAAGGTCGACATGCTCCTGAACGGCGATCAGGTGGACGCGCTGAGCTTCATCGCCCACCGCGAAAAGGCCTACGGCCGCGCCCGCAAGCTGTGCGAAAAGCTGCGCGACAATATCCCCCGCCAGCTTTTTGAAATTCCCGTGCAGGCGGCCATTGGCGGCAAGATCATCGCGCGCGAAACGGTGCGCGCCATGCGCAAGGACGTTCTCGCCAAGTGCTACGGCGGCGACATCACGCGAAAGAAGAAGCTGCTCGAAAAGCAGAAGGAAGGCAAAAAGAAAATGCGCCAGCTCGGCACGGTGCAGATTCCGACGGAGGCCTTCCTCGCGGTGCTCAAGCTGGACGAATAAAATCCAAGCAGGAATTTGAGAGAGAAAAAAACGGTTATGAAGTTCATGATAAAAACGAAAAGGCTTACCATACAGCCGTTTTCCGCCGCATTCCTGGCACCATATTATAAAGAATTTACTGCCGAAATCACAAAATACCAATATCCGGACAGTTTTCCCGATATACATACAGCGGATATCGTCATGTCCAACTTTGTCAAGGCCATGGAACACGGAGACATGCTGGAGCTCGTCATTCTCACGCATGACGGTGAATTTTTAGGAAGCATGGAGGCGTTTGATATTTCCGGAAAAACGCCGGAGCTCGGGCTTTGGCTGAAAAGCTCTGCGCACGGGAAGGGATATGGCTACGAAGCGCTGAAGGGGCTGGTAGACCACCTGAACGCGACCGGCCAGTATCTGTATTACATTTACAACGTGGATATCCGAAATGCAGCAAGCATCCATTTGGCGGAAAAATTCAACTATAAAAAGGGCGAAACCGAAACAACAACCACAGAATCCGGAAAAGTGCTCCATACGCAAACCTATTATATTACCGGCTAAAGCTGCGGCGGCAAGGTCAGTTCAGACCTTGCCGCCGTTTTGTTATTTCACGATATAGCAGTAATTTTCCTTGCGGGGCCTGGCCTCCGGGTCTGGGGCGGCGGGGTGGCCGATCGCCACGGAGCCAACGCCGCGCCAGTCGCCCTCCACACCCCAACGCTTGAGCATTTCGCGGCCCTCGTTTGTCTCGAACATAAACTGCGGCCGGTTGATCCAGCAGGACGCGAGCCCGGCGGCGTATGCGCCGTTGCAGAGGTTCGTGAGCACCGCCGCGCCGTCGAGATCGCCGAGCGGGAAGGTGCGCGGCACAAGCACAAGCAGAATGGTGGGCGCGCCGTAGTAAGGCTTGGCGTTCAGGGTGAACTTCGCGTTGAGCGCGTTGACCGCGGCAACCTCGTCCGGATTCTGCACCGCGATGATGATCGGGCTCTGGCCGTTTTTGGCGGTCGGCGCGTTCATACCGGCGGCGAACACCTTCTGGAGTTCCTCGTCGGTGATCTGCTCCGGCGCAAAGGCGCGGTTCGAGCGGCGGGAAACAAGTCCGCGCAGCATTTCCTCATTCATGGGTTTGCCCTCCTTGTATCGTTTTTGTTTTGAAAAATCAGCCCTGAACGGCCTTTTTCAGTTCCTCGGTGCGGTCGGTCTTCTCCCAGGCAACGCCGAGATCCTCGCGTCCCATGTGGCCGTAAGCGGCGAGACGGCGATAGATGGGCTTGCGCAGGTCGAGATCGCGGATGATGGCGGTCGGGCGCAGGTCAAAGACCTTTTTCACGGCCTTTTCGAGCACTTCGTCGGACACCGTGCCGGTGCCGAACGTCGTGACGTTCACGCTCACGGGCTCTGCCACGCCGATGGCGTAGGCGAGCTGCACCTGGCAGCGGTGGGCAAGACCGGCGGCGACGATGTTCTTCGCCACATAGCGCGCGGCGTAAGCGGCGCTGCGGTCCACCTTCGTCGGATCCTTGCCGGAGAAGGCGCCGCCGCCGTGGGGCGCGCTGCCGCCGTAGGTATCGACGATGATCTTGCGGCCGGTGAGGCCGCTGTCGCCCTGCGGGCCGCCGATGACGAAGCGGCCGGTGGGGTTGATGAAGAAGCGGATATCGCCCTTGTTGAGCTCGGCGGGGATCACAGGCAGCGCGACTTCGCGGATGAGGTCTTCGCGGATCTGCTCAAGGGAGACCTCCGGCGTGTGCTGGGAGGAGATGACGACCGTGTCAATGCGCACGGGGTGATTGTCCCTGTCGTACTCGACGGTGACCTGGGTCTTGCCGTCCGGGCGGAGATAGTCGAGCGTGCCGTTCTTGCGCACCTCGGTCAGACGGCGCGCCATTTTGTGCGCCAGCGAAATGGGCAGCGGCATAAGCTCGCTCGTTTCGTCGCAGGCGTAGCCGAACATCATGCCCTGGTCGCCCGCGCCGTTGGTGAGATCGTCGCCCGCGCCGCCCTGCTTGCGCTCATAAGACTCGTTGACGCCCATCGCGATATCGGCGGACTGCTCGTGGATGGACGTGAGCACCGCGCAGGTCTCGCAGTCAAAGCCAAACTTTGCGCGGTCGTAGCCGATGTCGCGCACAACGTCGCGCACGATCTTCGGGATATCAACATAGCAGTTCGTGGTGATCTCGCCCATGACGAGAACAAGGCCGGTCGTGGCGGAGCACTCGCAGGCGACGTGGCCGTCGGGGTCCTTTTCGAGAATGGCGTCGAGCACCGCATCGGAAATCTGGTCGCAGATTTTGTCGGGATGGCCTTCGGTAACGCTTTCGGACGTGAAGAGATAGTTTGCCATGGTGTCCTCCTGATAATAAAAAAAATCGCCGCGCCTCTGGTCGGGATTTCTCCCGTGCTTACGGCGGAGCGATAAAAATCTTATCTTTCGACTTCCGCCGACGGATTTGGCACCTTATGCTCACGCACAGGTTGTCGGGCTTCACAGGGCCGTTCCCTCCACCACTCTTGATAAGCCGTATTCGGTTTGGCGTTAAAATTCTGCCGGAAACATCCAGCGTCTATTGTTCTACCACGTTTTTCGTGCTTTGTCAACGCCGCGGAGCGTACAAAACCATGAATTTTGTTCGCTCCGCAGGTTATGTATAGGATTTATCCACCTGAATGATGCACCGGCAGTCCGGGTGGCGCTCCTCCACGGCGGCGCGGACGGTTTTGCGCACGTCCTCGTCCGAGAGCTTATACGAAAACGGCACGAGCACATCGAAAACAAGATTCGTCCGGTGCTTGCCCGGCACCATGCGGAAATCGTGCAGGCTGAGCGCGGGATCGATCTTTCGCAGCAGCTGCACCGTCTCCTCGCGCAGCTCCGCGAGCCGCTCGTTCTTCGTATCGACCGGGTCCATGTGGATCACGGAGAAGCAGCCGAGCTTGTGGTCCAGCTCGCTCATCGCGCGGTCAATCGCCTCATGGAGTTCATAAATGTTCCCCTCGCCGTCCACCTCCGCGTGGAGCGACACATGGCAGCGGCCGGGGCCGTAGTCGTGGATGACAAGATCGTGGATGGCGAGAATTTCGGGGTACGAAAGTACGATCTGCCGCACCTTTTCGGCAAGCTCTGCGCTCGGCCGCTGGCCGAGGAGCTGTCCGAGCGTTTCCTTCCCGCCCTCGTAACCGGTTTTGAGCAGAAGCCCCGCCACAACGATACCGGCGTAGACATCGAGATCCAGCCCGGTAAATTTATAAACGAGCAGGCACACGAGCGTGAGCACCGTGGAGATCGTATCGTTGAGCGCGTCCGCGCCGGACATCTCCATCGCCGTCGAGCCGATCTTCCGCCCGATCCGCCGGTAGAATACCGACATATAAATTTTCACAAGGATGGAGAGCACGAGCACCGCCACCGCCGCCCACGTAAACTCCATCGCCTCCGGGTGTAGCAGCTTGCCGATCGAGCCGCGCAGCGCGTCGATCCCGGCATAGAGGATGAGCCCCGCGACAATGAGCCCCATCACATATTCGATCCGCCCGTGGCCGAATGGATGCTCCAGGTCGGGCTTTTTTCCCGACAGGCGGAAGCCGACGAGCGTGAGCGCGCCGCTGCCGACATCGGAGAGGTTGTTCATCGCGTCCGCCGTGATCGAGACCGACCCGGCGAGCGTTCCGACGACGAATTTGGCCGCGGCCAGCAGGATGTTGAGCGCGATAGCAACCGCCGAGCACAATGCGCCGTAGGCGGTGCGGACGCGGGGATCGTCCGTATGGCGGCTGTCCTTGATGAACAGCCGCGCGAGAAGCTCGATCAAAGTGCGCCTCCTCCTTTATCCGTTCGCTGCGCCGACGGTCGGGTCAAGGATCCACGAGCCGCCGCCGAACGTCCACGTCATCTGCGGCACGAAGCGGAGCGTACTGTCGATCTTCTTCTCGGTGAAAAGCGGCGCGTCGTCGCTGTAGGTCTCGGTCTCGATGACGAGCCGGTCATAGACCTTGAGGAAGTTATCCATCGACTGGCCGTTATCGGTGCCGGTCGTGAGCACGTCGTGCGGCACGCGTGCGCTCAGATGAACGCCCTTATCCTGCAAGGTTTTGTTGATCGCGTCGCGCACGGCGATGGAGAAGTTCATGCAGAACGCCTCGCGGTTGAGGTTGGAGGCAATTTCGCGGGTATAGGTGACCTCGGCGAGCGGATGCTCCACGCGGGAGAGGATGATCTCGTCCACGCCCATCGCCATGAGATCGGTGCAGAGCTCTTCAATATACGTGCGCACGTCGCGGTTCCAGAGATCGACCCAGCCGCCGGATTCGTCCACATAGGGTGCGCCCGTACGGTCGCGCAGGGCGACATCGGGGTTGGCCGAGGCGAGCAGCGTGTCCACGGCGCAGCAGATCTCCGCCGTGATCGTCCAGCCCTGCGCCTTGAGCTCGCTCAGATACGCCGTCGGATCCCAGGTGCTGTTTGCGGCGTTGGACGACGCCGTCGCCACGCCGGACATCCATGCGAGCTTTCCGCTCTCGTCCTTCATCTCCAGCACGAGCCCCTTCACGCCGCTGCGCTCGGCCTCCTTGACCGCCGTATCCAGCCCCGTAGCGTTCACCTTGGAAAACGGGACATAGTATCCATTGAGATACTTGAGCCCCGCGCCGCTCGCGAGCGAAACGTTGGTATAGTCCGGCTCGGCGACCTGAATGGTGGCCGAAGCGTCGCCGGTATAGGGCACGGGGGCAGAAATGCCCTCCACGGTGTAACCCTTCCCATCCTCCTGCAGCATCGGCACGACCATCTCCACGCCGTCGCGGTGGTAGACAACGTATTCCGGCAGCAGTGAGAACGCGAGCAGCAGCCCAAGGAGCACGAGCACGAGGATCGTGAGCAGCACCGGAGAGCCGCTGCGCCCCGCGCCGCGGCGGCCGCGGTATACGCGGTGGCCCTTAACGATCATGGTTTTCGAGCGCGGAGATCATATTCACGCGGTCAGCATGGCGTCCGCCGAGAAACTCCGTCGTGAGAAAGAGATCGACCATGCGCTTGGCAAGCTCGGGGCCGGTGACACGCCCGCCGAGCGCGCACATGTTCGCGTTGTTGTGCGCGCGGCACATCTCCGCGCTGAAGCAGTCGGACAGCAGCGCGCAGCGGATGCCGGGGATTTTGTTCGCCGCGAGCGACATGCCGATGCCCGTGCCGCAGACAAGGATGCCCTTTTCGTACTTCCCTTCCGCAACGCCGCGCGCGGCGCGCTCGGCGTATTCGGGGTAGTTGCAGCTCGCTTCGGAATAGGTGCCGATATCCTCAAACTCGACGCCCTTTTCCTTCAGGTGCGCCATCAGCTCCTGCTTGAGGGCGTAGCCGCCGTGGTCAGATGCAATAACGATCATGATGTTTATCTCCTTTGTTTATTCCAGCGATAGAAATGTGGGCTTTCTCTGTTCAAACACCGTGTAGTACCGAAAGCCGATCGTCCGCAGCAGCTTCGCGCCCTCGCGGATGCCGACGGAGGCGTCCTCCGGCGTGTGGGCGTCGCTGCCGAGCGTGAGGATCTCGCCGCCGAGATCGTAATAGAGCGCGAGCGCCGAGGCATTCGGGTAGCTCGTGTGGCCGGTGCGCAGGCCGGATACGTTGATCTCAATGCCGCGTCCCTGCGCGATGAGCGCTTCGTATACCGCGGCGAGCTCGTCGCGGTATGCCTCCGCCGTGATCTCGGCGGAAAAGCCGTCGCGGTGCATATACCGGGAAGTATACCCGATGTGCGCCATGGTGTCAAAGTACGGAAACTCCGTCAGCTCCAGGAGCTCCGCGAGATACTCCCGGTTGAGCTGCGTGCACTGCGCCTCGGACGTGTACGGATACTCATAGAAATCCGGCTTTCCGCGCAGATTGTGCAGCGAGCCGAGAATAAAGTCCAGCCCCGGTTCGAGCGCGGCTTCCTTCGCCGCGGCAGGGTCGTGGTTCGCCTCGCCGAGCTCAATGCCGCAGCGGACGGTGATACCCTCCACGGGGTTTGCCCGCACATCCGCCCATGCCGCGCGCAGGATGTCCTTCCGCGCCTCCCAGCGCAGATCGCCGAGATTGCCGAAGTCCATGTCGATATGGTCGGTGAAGCACACGGCGCTCATGCCGTGGTCTCGCGCCGCTGCTGCCATTTCGCGCAGCGGCGTGTGCGAATCCGGCGAGCATTGGCAATGAATGTGCTGATCGATATAAATCATAATTCTTTCTCCTTTTCCGGCGCGCTAAGTGCGCCGGAAAGCGCGGCGCGTCCCGCCGCGAGCCGGTCGTTCCATATGGCTGCGTCCGGCGTTTCCGCCGCAAGTGCCGTTTCGAGCGCGGCGGCGATATCCCCGCTCTCCGCCGAGACGCGGTACGGCATGCCGCACTCTTCCGCAAACGCTGCGATGCGTCCGTCGCCGTCGATGCCGAGGGCGGGCGTTCCGGCGAGATACGAGAGCGTGAGCGCGTGCAGCCGCATGGAAACCGTAAACTGTGCCGAGGCAAAAAGCCGCGTGAGCGCCGCAGTATCTCCCGGCGCGGCGGCGGCTTCCCCGCCGGTCTCCGAGACCAGCGCGCGGCAGAGCGGCAGATCCTGCCGGACGTTCATGGCGACATAGCGCACCTTCCAGCCCCGCTTTGCACCCAGCGCCGCAGCGGCGCGGGCACATTCCGCCGGGAACGGCGGCGCACCGCGTCCCTGCCGGGGGCATACGAGCAGGACACTCTCCTTCGGTGCGGCGGATACGGATGTTTCTATCGCCGGGTCCGCACCGGGCACGAGCTCCGGCGTTTTCACGCCGTGAGAGCGTGCTGCGGCAAGGCTCTCCCTCTCCCGAAAGACGATCGTATCGGCGCATTCGTTCAGCGCCGCGGCGGCTTTCTCCCAGCCGTGTGCCGAGAGCGGACCGAGCCCCACACCGTACAGAAGCGTGCGGCAGCCGCTCCGCTTTCCCTTTCGCAGCAGCGCGAGATAATAGGCAAGCGAGCGGCGGGACGTGGCGTCCTGCAAAAGATTTCCGCCGCCGAAGATAAGCGTGCGGGCATTCTTCATCCGGCGCACGATGGCGGGAAAGTTCAGGAAATACAGACTGTCCGCATCAAACCGGCGCGCGGTTTCCGCCGAGCGGCGCGAGAGCACCGTGACGGCGCACTCCGGCGCGGCGGCGCGGACATCGCGCAGAAGGTTTTCGAGCATCAGCTCATCGCCGCGGTTGCCGCCGCCATAGGCTCCGGCAATCACGATCTCCCGCCGGGGTGAGAGGACGGCGCGGCATATCTCTCTTTCGCGCGCCGCCATGGCGGCGAGAGAGAATTCCTTTGCCGTCCGGTCGTGGAGCGCCGCGCCGAGTTTTTTCCGCAGCGCCGCGTCATGCGAGAGCGTTAAAAGGCCGGCCGCGAGCGCGGCGGTATCGCCGGGGGGCATGAGAAGGCCGTGAACGCCATCTTCCACGAGCTCCGGCACGCCGCCAACGGCGGTCGCGATGACCGGGACACGGTATTTTGCCGCATCGGTGAGCGCGTAGGGAAACGTCTCCGAAAGGGACGTGAGAAGGCAGATATCCAGATTCGCGTAAAGCGCGTCCGTATCGCTGAGCCAGCCGGTAAAATGGACGCGATCGGAAACGCCGAGCTCTTTTGCGAACGCGCGGAGCGCGTCCTCCTCCGCGCCGGTTCCGGCAAGGATGAGGCGGAGCCGCGGCTCCTCCTTTGCGGCGGCGGCAAAGCCGCGCAGCATCGTGGAAAGATCTTTTACGGCATCAAACCGCGCGGCCGTCCCGGCGAGAATATCGTCCGGCGCCGCGGCGATGCCGTGCGCGGCGAGAAAGTCCTCCCGGCTCGTCTCCGGGAACGGCGCGTTCATATCCACGCCGTTATAGATGGAAAAGAGCTTCCCGCGCCGGAACCCGCGGGCGGCATATTTATCGCGCATCGCTTTTGAAACACACACAAGTGCGTCCATGTTCCGAAGCGCCAGAGCGTTGAGCGTACCATAGACAAGGCGGGAGAGCGGGCGGTGCAGATAGTCGAGCCGGTGATCGCTGTGGATCGTCGAGACGACCGGCACACCGAGAGACCCCCGGAGCAGCGCCGCCGTCAGGTTGGCGCGGCTTCCGTGGCAGCGGACGAGATTGAACCCTTCGGAGCGGATGAAGCGCTTCGCCTCGCGAAGCTGCGCGAAAAAGCCGCCGGTGAGCGTTTTGCAGGGGATGCCGCGCTCGCGCGCGCCGTCGGCGAGCACGCCGCCGCCAAGCGTGAGGAGCTGCGCTTCCCCGGTTTTGTTCAGCTCGCCGAGCAGCCGGAGCACATGGGTGCGCGCGCCGCCGGCGTCACCGCCGCTGATGAGATGTACGGTTTTCACGCTCGGCTCCTTTCGCCCTCCCGGACAAATTCCGCGGCCTGTTGTCTTGCCGTGCGGCAAGGGGATGTGTTATACTAAGGAATAAATATTATAACCCATTTCCGAGGGAGTGGCAATACATGACCCAAATATTCCTTGTCCGGCACGGCCAGTCGGAGGGCAACCTTTTCCGCCGCGTGCAGGGGCAGACGGACGTAAACCTTACCGCTGACGGCAAAGCCCAGCTTCCGTATCTCGCGAAGCGCTTTGCCGAAACGCCGCTCGCCGCCGTCTACACCAGCCCCCTCCGCCGCGCGGAGGAGACCGCCGCCGCCATCGCCGGCGGGCGGGACATCCCCGTTTTTGTAGACAAGCGCCTCATTGAAATGTGCTTCGGCGCGTGGGAGATGCGTCCCTGGGGTGAAGTGAATCTCGAATCGCCGGAGCTGAAATACGCGTTCCTCCATGACCCCGACCGCTGGCAGGTACCGGGCAGCGAGGCACACGCCGCGGTGCAAAAGCGCATGCTCGCCGCCATGACGGACATTGCCCGCGCGAACGACGGAAAAACCGTTGCCGTTGCCAGCCACGGCATGGCGATCCGCGCTTTTTTGGCGCACATTCTCGGCGTGCCGAGCGAGCGCATCTTCGAGGACGTGCCGCTCGTGAACAACACGTCCGTCACGCTGCTGCGCTTTGAAAACGACACATTCTCCGTCATCTATGTGAACGACACGACGCATCTCCCCGCGCCGCCGTATACGCCGTTCCGGGAAAACGGAAAGGCGGGCGGCCCACGCTGCTATGATCTGCGTTACCGCCCGTTCGATCTTGATGCCGGGCAGGAGCGCTACATTGCCTGCTACCGCGACGCCTGGCGCGGTGCGCACGGCACGACCGAGGGGTTCAACGCCTCCGCCTGCTGGCTGAGCGCCCAGCTCCACAGCGCCGAAGCGCCGGGGTGCATCACCGAGGCGCTGGCTGAAAACGAATTTGCCGGGGTCCTCACGCTCGACGAGCGCCGGGGGCGTGAGCGCGGCGTCGGCTGGATCGCGTTTTTGTACGTTGTGCCGGAGCTGCGCGGCCACCATTGCGGCATTCAGCTTGTCGGCACCGCGGCGATGCGCTTCCGACAGCTGGGACGGCGGGCGATGCGTCTCACCGTTGCGCCGGAAAACCCCGCGCTCGGGTTTTATGAAAAGGCGGGCTTCACGCGCGTCGGCACCGAGGCCGGGGCGCTCGGCGACCTTTGGGTGATGGAATGGACTTTATAACGCATTTTTACGACAATCCCGCTTACCCTAACAATACCTATACCGTCGCGCACCCGACGTTTGACGATCATTCCCGCGTCATTGCCATATCGGACATCCACGGGAATCTCCCGTATTTTCGCGGTCTTGTGGAAAAGCTCCATCTCCGCGCGGACGACTCGCTCGTGCTGCTCGGCGACCTGGTGGAAAAGGGGCCGGAAAGCCTCGCTACGCTCCGGTACGCCATGGAGCTGCGGAAAAAATGCCGCGTATACCCGGTGCTCGGCAACTGCGATTTCTGGCATCTCTGGGTAGACGGGTGCGACATGGAATGGGATGTGCGGACGCTCGCCCATCTCCTGCGCCAGAAGGCAACGGCGCGCAGCGGCCTCATTCTTGAAATGTGCGCCGAGCTCGGAGAAGAACTCACCACGGACACCGATCTCGCCGTGCTCAAGCCGCGGCTGCGCGAGGTGTTCGCGCCGGAATTTGATTATTTCCGGGCCATGCCGTTCGCGCTGGAGACCGACAGATATATCTTCGTTCACGGCGGCATTCCCCACGGAGAAACGCTCGAGAGTGCCGGGCCGTGGCGCTGCATGAAGATCAACAGCTTTTACGCCGCCCGCCCGCACTTCAAAAAGTGGGTCATCACCGGCCACACGCCGGTGTGCCTCTATGGGACGAACACCATCTCCGCCGTGCCGATCGTCGACCCGGCGTGCCGCGTCGCGAGCATCGACGGCGGGTGCGTCCTCAAGGACGACGGGCAGCTCAACGCGCTCATCCTCCGCCGCGGGAAATTCACGAGCGAATGGTACGATCCGTTCCCGCTCGGCCGCGCGCTCGACGCGCAGAAAAAAGGCGTGCGCTCGACGTACATCCGCTGGGGCGACAACGCCGTGGAGCCGCTCGAGCTCGGGCGCGAGTGGTGCCGCATCCGGCACATCCGCACGGGGTACGTCATGGACGTGCCGACCGATTTCCTCTATGAATCCAAAGGTGTGCTGCGCGTGAACGACGTAACGGACTACCGCCCCGCCATCGCGCCGGGCGACACGCTCAGCATCGTGCGTGAAACCGACCGCGGATACTGGATCAAGAAAAACGGCGTTTCCGGCTGGTATTCCGGGCGCATTGAACGCCTGTAAGAAAGGAGCCTTTTATGTATTTGCAGGACTATTTTATTTTCATCCTCGCCCTGCTCGCGTGCATGGTGTTTTCGATGATCGCGAGCGGCAAGGTAAAGAGCGCGTATTCGACATACAGCCGCGTCCCCTGCCGCAGCGGCCTTTCCGGGCGCGACGCCGCCGAGCGGCTGCTGCGCATGAACGGCGTGAACGATATTGCTCTCGGCCGCGTCTCCGGCGAGCTGACCGACCACTACGCCCCGAACCAGAGCATCGTGAATCTTTCCAACAGCACCGCCGACAGCCGCTCTGTCGCCGCTGTGGCGGTCGCCGCGCATGAGATCGGCCACGTGATGCAGAACAAGGAGGGCTACGGCCCTTACCGCGTGCGCACGGCGCTTGTGCCGGTCGTAAACTTCGGCTCGCGCCTTGCGATGCCGCTCGTGCTCATCGGCATTCTGCTCGACAGCTACGTCCGCACGGCGAACCCCGACACGGGCTTTTATGTCGCCATGCTCGGCGTCGTGCTCTACGGCGGATCGTTCCTCTTCTCGCTCGTCACGCTGCCTGTGGAGCTGGACGCCTCCCGCCGCGCGGGGGACATGCTCCTCGCTGCAGGCGTGATCTCGGAGGACGAGCTGCCCGCGGCAAAGAAAGTTCTCTCCGCCGCGGCGCTCACGTATCTTGCCTCGCTGCTCACGTCATTCGTGTACTTTCTCCGCTTCCTCATGTATGTGCTCTCCGTTTTCGGCAAGCGCGACCGGCGATAAACGCACGAAAACCGCTTTCCGCCTTTCCGGGCGAAGAGCGGTTTTTTCTTTACATTGGGCAGCCATCCCTTTATAATTTTGCATATATCATATACCGATTTTTTCCAAACGGGAGAACTCGCCATGAAAAAACTGCTTTGTCTGATCCTTTCCGCCGTGCTGCTCGCGCTTACCGGCTGCGGCGCCGCCGAGCCTCCGGCGGCGGAGACGCCCGCCGAAACGGCAGCGCCCGCCGGGACCGCCGTGCCGGAAGTATCCCCCTCCCCCGCAGAGGAGCCGGATGCGCTGCCGGAGAGCTGCATGCTTTACTATGACGCCGCCGAGACCGGCGGCGCAACGGCGGAGGGTGACGAGCGCCCGTACTCGCCGCTCGCCGACGGCGGCGTGAGCGAAAGCTACTCTCTCCGTCTGCCGGACGGCGGCTTTGAAGCGCTTCTCACGCAGCCCTTCGGCGAGGGCATAACGCTCGAAGATTTCTCCGGCGGCGGAGCGGAACGGCTGCGCGGCGTATACACGCTCGCGTGGAACGGCGAAAAATACTATTCCTTCGGCATCCGCGCGGACAACTGCGCCGTCCCCAACCTCTCGCCCGACGTGGGCGGCGGCATTCTCCGGCTCGATATCGAGGGCGACTGCCGTGTAAACGGCGGCGGCGAGGAATTTGGCACGTTCGTCGGCTTCGACTGCGTTCTCATCACCGGCAGCGGCACGCTCACCGTGGAAAATACAAGCGGTCTGGAGCCCGGCGGGGGCAGTCTGCCCATCCCGGCACTCGTCATCGACGGCGACGTGGAGGTTTTCGCGGAGAATCTTTTCTGCACGCCGAACGAGAACTGCGCTCTCAGCGCGGCGGTGCTGCGCGGCGCGCTGCACGCCGGCCGGCTCGAAGCGAGCGGCGGCGACCTCCTTGTTTCCGACGGCCTTCTCCTCGCCCGCACGCTCTCCGGCGTATCGAACGCCGTGTTCCGCGGCGGCACGGCGCTCCTGGACGATGTAACCGCTGAAGCCCCCGCCTTCCTTCTGAGCGGCGGCGCGGCATATCTCTCCGGCGACATTCCCGCCGGTACGGTCATCGAGGCGGGCGCGGGAACGCTTTCCGCCGGGAACCTCGCCGCAGCCACGGTGAACGATTACGGCGCGGCGGTGCTCGACCGCGACACGGACGGCAGCCGGTACTACGCCACGGTCTACAGCACCGATTGGGCGGACGAGAGCCAGACCGTATGGGACGCGCTGCGCGTTGACTGCGTCGGCGAGCAATACTGGTTTGCCGGGGCGCTAAAGCTTCAAAACGCGGAGTCTCCCTCTCTGATCCCGTGGGGCGCGGCGCACATCGTGCTCTCCGGGGAAAACCGCATCACAGAAAACCTCGGCGGCGCAAGCCTCGTTTTCTCCGGCGATGGCTCGCTGACGGCGGAGAAGGACGCCGGTGTCTGGGGCTGGGGCGCAGTGCATGCGCCGGTCGTTGCGGTGCTCGGCGGTGCCTCGGTAACGGTGCAGTGCGAGGAGTTTGCCGTCGGCAGCGAATCCGGCGGCGAAGGGCTCTTTCTCGTTGATGGCGGCAGCTTCACGGCTGAGCATAACCTCTGGCTGCAAAACGCCGTGCTGGAAGTGCGCAGCGGCACGCTCCACATCCAGGGCGATCTCGCCATGGAGCGCGGGAAAATCATCGTTTCCGGCGGCGAGCTCCTTGTGGAAGGTTCCGTCTGGCTCGGCGAGGGCGATGTGATCGTCTCCGGCGGCGAGCTGGTCATCCCGGGCGGCAAGGACGCGCTCGCGCTCGACGCCGGAACTCTCACCCTCACCGGTGGCGCGGTAAGAGAGCCCTAAAGCTTATAATACAGCAAAGCCGTTCCTCTCCCGAATTGGGAAAGGAACGGCTTTCGTTTATTTGCATAAGTTTATCGCCTTCTTTTTATGGCATATGTCGTCCCCCAGGGGGGCTTGTGCCATTTGGAGGTTTCCTATAACATTAGGAACGAAAAATGAGATCCGGCATACGACTTTTTCCGCAAAGCACGGGACATTGCTTCGCTTTCGTACCGGCCGGCTCTTGAAAATGTGGAGGGACTATGAAAAAACTTGCTTCGCTGCTCCTCATACTGGGGATCCTTCTTTCTCTTTGCGCCTGCGGCGCCGCTAACCAGCCCGCACCGACCGCAGCCGCTGAAACTACTGCCGAGCCCACGGAAGAGCCTGCCGCCGAACTGGAAACGAGGATCGTTGTTGACGGTCTCGGCCGGGAGATTGAGGTTCCCGCCAAGGTTGAAACGATCGTGACGCTCGGCAATGCCAGCCGCATGGCGACGTATCTGGGGCTTGCCGACAAAATGATCACCGTCACAAGCGGCGATAACAACGACAGCGTAGTTATGGCATATGGCTATTATAACCATGACATCTGGGCGGATCTCCCGGTCTGCTCCTCCGGCGGCTACGGTGAGATCAATCCGGAAGTCATCATTGAAGCCAGTCCCGATGTGATCCTGTGCACATTTGAGGAAGATATCGTTGCCAACATCGAAGAGCAGCTCGGCCGCAAGGTCGTTGCCGCTCCGCAAGGCACGCTTTTTGCCGAAGATTACGAGCATGCGCTGCGCGTATTTGGCGAAGCCTGCGGCGTTTCAGATCGTGCAGAAACCGTTATCGCATTTATCCAGGAGTGTCTCGCAGACCTTGACAGCCGCACAAGCAGCATTGCCGATGACAACAAGCCTACAGCTCTCTGTGCAGCAGCCACATTCCGCGGCGGGCACGGCATTGCCGGTGTTTATGCAAACAACGCCGTTTTTGCTACCGTGAATGCGAAGGACGTCACTGTCGGCTACATTGACGCGCAAAAAGGCGTAGAAGTTGACAAGGAGCAGGTGCTCGAATGGAACCCCGACCTCATCGTTCTTGACGCTTCCAACCTTGGCCTTGTGGAAAATGAATATGCGGAAGACCCTGCTTTCTTTGAAAGTCTCAATGCCGTCAAAAACGGAGAGCTTTATCAGTGGCCCAATTCCACCTCCAACTACACAAACGTCGAGATCCCACTCGTCAACGCCTATTATATTGGCTCGGTCATGTTCCCCGAAGCGTTTGCAGACGTGGATTTTGAAACCAAAGCCGAAGAGATCTTCCGCTTTTTCCTCGGCCATGACGGGTATCTCTCCGTTCTTAACAACGCCGGCATGGGATACGGCTCCGTTGTTCTCGGAAAGTGATTTCGCATGAAACACGATCCTACGCTCGATATGCAGGATTATAAGCAGCATATTGCCAGAAAGCGTTTCTTTCTGGCAATATTGCTTATTCTCACATTTTGCGCCTTTATTTTCTATCTCGGTATCGGCAGCATGAAGCTTTCTCCCGGCGATGTTCTGCGTGTATTCGCAGGTGCAGGAGAGGCCAGACATCGAACCGCCGTTATGAGCGTTCGGCTTCCGCGGGCAACGGCGGCAGTTCTTGTAGGCGCGGTTCTCGCGGCCTCCGGCGCCGTAATGCAATGCGTGCTCAACAACAGCCTTGCCTCCGTTTCCACGCTCGGTGTATCGCAGGGCGCGGCTTTTGGCGCAGCCATCGGCATCATCGTGTTTGGCGGCGGAGCCATGACCAACAGCAATTCTACTGCCGGCATTGCTATCCATAACCCGTATATCGTCTCGCTTTGCGCTTTCTTTTTCGGGTTTCTCTGCTCGGTGATCGTCATATTGCTTTCACGGCAGCGCATCTCCGGAAGCCCTGCGGGAATGGTGCTTGCAGGTACTGCGCTGAGCGCCATGTTTTCCGGTGGCAGCACGCTGATGCAGTATTTCGCAGACGATACATCGCTTGGGGCTGTGGTTTTCTGGACCTTCGGCAATCTGGGCAACGCCGGTTGGACGGATCTCCGGTTTATTTTTGCCGTAACGCTATTTGCCTTTCTGTATTTCTACTTCAACCGTTGGAATTATAATGCGATGTCCGTCGGACAGGAAACAGCGCGGAGCCTTGGTGTAAATACCGAACAAGTCACGCTCGTTTCCATGGCGGTGTGCTCGCTCGCTTCAGCGGCTGCCGTTTCCTTCGTCGGTATCATTGGCTTTGTAGGGCTTGTTGCTCCGCACGCCGTCCGCTTCTTCACCGGGAACGACCACCGGTTTCTCATCCCCGGCTCGGCACTCGCCGGGTCTCTCCTGCTGCTTGCGGCAGACAGCGCGGCGAAGCTTGTCGTTCCGCCGATCATCCTTCCCATCGGGGCGATCATGTCGTTTATCGGCGGGCCGGTATTTCTTTTTCTTCTCTTTAGGAGGAAATATGATTGAAGTAAAAGACCTGTCCTTTTCTTACGGAAGAGGGACCCCGGAGATCCTCAAGCGCATCGCTTTCTCCGCGCCGGAGGGTACGATCACCGCGATTCTCGGCAATAATGGCGTTGGGAAAAGCACGCTTTTAAAATGTCTCAATCGCATTCTCAAGCCGCAGCGCGGTGAAATCCTTCTTGACGGTACAGATGCACAAACGCTCTCCGACCAGGAGCTTGCCCAAAGGATCGCTTATGTTCCGCAGAGCCTGACCCGCACGGACACAACGGTATACGACATGGTGTTGCTTGGCCGAAAGCCGTATATCCGTTGGGATATTACCCAACATGACCATAAAATCGTCCGCGGTGCGCTTCGGCGGCTGCAGCTGGAGGATAAAATGCTGCGGAGTATTTCCACGCTTTCCGGTGGTGAAGCGCAGAAGGTGATCCTTGCCCGCGCATTGGCGCAGGAGCCTCGCGTGCTTCTGCTTGACGAGCCGACGAGTTCTCTTGACCCAAACAACCAGCACGCCGTTCTCCGCCTCGTTCGCCACATCACAGCGGAAAAAGGGCTAAGTACCATATGCGTGGTACATGATCTCAATCTCGCGGTGCGCTACTGCGACCGGTTTCTTTTTCTCCGGGACGGGGAGGTCTACGCCAGCGGCGGCAAAACCATTATGACACCGGAGACGATCGAGGAAGTATACGGGTTTCGTACGCATGTGATCGACTATATGGGCGTACCGGTCATCATCCCGGCCCCCGAAAACGCGGCCGCAGCCGCAGACAAGGAAGACTCCTATGGAAAGCAGCAACTGGAATAACGTGTCTTCGGACTATCAAAAGGTTTTTGAGCTTGGCCTGAGTGATTACGGCAAGGCGTTTATGCAATTTGTCACACAGCCGGAAATGCTGCCCCACGGTGGGAGCGTATTGGATGTCGGCTGCGGCGTAGGCAAATACGGCACCTGTTTTGCCGGACTTGGCTATTCTGTCGCGCTGACGGACATTTCAGAAAACATGATCGCTTTTGCCGAAAAGAACATGGCTAAATATACTACACCGTGGAAAACCCTCTGCTGCGATTTTGATACGGCTTCCCCCGACGCGCCGTTTTTCCGTGGGGGATTTGATCTGGTGATCTCCACCATGTCTCCCGCGATCCATAGTTTTGAAACGACGCAGAAAATGAGTATACTCTCTCACGGTTGGTGTGTCGTTGCAAAGTTTATTTCGTGGGAACAGCCGCTCCGTGATAAGCTGATGGACTGCATCGGATACCCAGACAGGGAAAAACTGGCGGACAGCGGTTCGGATATCCTCCAATGGGTACGCATGGCAGGCTACGAACCCAAAACGACGGTCGTTCCTTACAGCTGGTCCGATGAGCGAACACCGGAAGAGATGGTAAATTATATTGAACGGCGCAATTTTTCCGGTTCGATGCCGGAAGAAACCAGAAGGGTTCTTCTCCGTTTCTGTAAAAAGCATGTCTCTTCCGCTGGCACCCTATCCGACATCATTGATACGCAGGTCGTCTGGGTCTATTGGAATACACACAGGTGATTCGCGTACAAAAACCGTTCCTCTCCCGAATTGGGAAAGGAACGGTTTTTCTGTTATTCGTCACGTATTCTCATCCAGATGCCGCTGGATGCGGCCCACAATGAGATCGAGCGCCACGGGGTTTTTGCCGCCCTGCGGCACGATGATGTCGGCGTTTTTCTTCGACGGCTCCACGTACTTTTCGTGCATGGGCTTTACGGTGTTCTGCCATTGCTCCACAACGCTGCGCACCGTGCGGCCGCGCTTTTCGGTATCGCGCAGCACGCGCCGGGCAAGGCGCACATCGGCGTCGGCATCGACGAACACGCGGATGTCCATGAGATCGGAGAGCGCCGGATCGGCAAAGATCAATATGCCCTCGACCAGAATCACGGGCCGCGGCTCGATCTCGATGGTCTCGCCGCTGCGGTTGTGCACCTTGAAGTCGTACACCGGGCAGTGGACCGAGCGTCCCTGCTTCAGAAGGCGCAGGTGCTCGATCATCATTTCGGTCTCGAACGCCTCGGGGCAGTCGTAATTGAGCTTGGTGCGCTCCTCGTAGGTGAGATCGTCGTGCGCGCGGTAGTAGTTGTCGTGGTGAACAATGCACACCTTGTCGCCGAAGCGCCGGATGAGATTGGTCGTAAGCGTTGTCTTCCCGCCGCCGGAGCCGCCGGCAATGCCGACGACGAGAATATCCGGCAGCGCCGCTCGATTGTCCTTCTCCGCCATCAGCGCGTACCCTTGTCGTAGGGGATGCCCTCGGCCTTCGGGGCGCGGGAGCTCTTCGAGGTAAATGCAAGCACGATGAGCGTGATGAGATACGGCAGCAGCCGGTAGAAGTGGCCGTTCAGGCCGATGGTGTTCAGCCAGTAGATGCCGTCGCCGTTGATGTCGAGCGTGGAGTACGACGCCGCAATGCACTTGAAGAGGCCAAACAGCAGCGCGCCGCCCGCGACGTTCAGCGGCTTCCAGTTGCCAAAGATCATAACCGCGAGAGCGAGGAAGCCGAAGCCCGCCACGTCGCCGTTGGCGCTGCAGTTGGCGGTCGTCATGGCGTAGACAAAGCCGCCCATGCCCGCGAGCGCGCCGGAGATCAGCACACCGGCGTAGCGCATTTTGATAACATTGATGCCGAGCGACGCCGCTGCCTGCGGGTTTTCGCCGCACGCACGCAGCCGGAGACCGAAGCGCGTTTTGTAAAGGACGATGGAGAGCACGATAAAGATGATAACGCAGATATATGTGCTCAGATACACCTTGTTGAGGAACGTTTCCTGAAAGAAGTTCAGCTTGTCGTTCTTGGCAAAGCCGAGCATGGTCTTTTTGATCATAAACCACGTCGCGCTGTCGCCGCTGATGAGCGTCATGTTGTTCTGGTTGACGATGACGCGGATGAGGAAGAGCACCAGCGCGGGGGCGAGCATGTTCAGCGCCGTGCCGCCGATGGTCTGGTCGGCCTTGAGTTTGATTGCCGCAAAGGCAAGGAGCATGGAAAACAACGCGCCGAGCGCTGCTGCGGCCAGCATGGTGAGGAACATATAGCCCTGCAGCGCCGCCCAGTTGGAGGCTTCCTTGGCAATATCCATGCAGCCGGTCGCCTGCAGAATGCGCACAAACAGCACGCCGATGAACGCGCCGAAGATCATAATGCCTTCGAGCGCAAGGTTGATAACGCCGCTTCGCTCGGCAAAAATGCCCGCGAGCGCCACGATCATCAGAGGGATCGCATAAATGAGCGTCTGTCGGATCAGAAAGGACATTACTTCTGTACCTCCTCTCTCTTCTCGGCGGGCGTTTCCGCCGCCGGAGCCGCCGGGGCGGCCTGTTCCGCTTTCTTCGCCCGTTTCTTCTGGCGTTCAGCGATCCACATTTTGATGATGAGCGAGAACGCCGCCATGTACACGATCACAGCGATGATAACGTCGGTGATGTACTCATTGTACACGGTAAGGTTGGTGATCTGGAGACCGGCGATGTCAAGGATGGACATGAAGCAGCCGGTGAAGATCACGGCGATGGGGTTGTTCACGGCGAGCAGCGCCACGGCGATGCCGTTGAAGCCCGCCGCCGGGAGGCTCTGGTACGTTGTCCAGAAGAACTCGGTATTGCCGGAAAGATAATAGAGCGAACCGGCCGCACCGGCAAGTGCTCCCGCGATCGCCATGGAGAGAATGATGTTGCGCTTGTCGTGGATACCGGCGTAACGCGCCGCATGGCGGTTCGCGCCGCAGGCGCGCAGCTCATAGCCGAA
>CAKSWA010000011.1 GCA_934511165.1 uncultured Oscillospiraceae bacterium
GCTCTCGATTTCTGTATCAATGCCTGTACAGTCTGTCAGGGTGGCTTGCATCAATCGGCAATCCTCAAGGATGTTGTATTTGAAGCCAAAACATAAAAAGCGAATTATAGAAATCCTTTTAAGCGGTAGTTCGGTTATTGACAAATACAACGACGACCAACCCGAAGAAGAATACATCATGATGCGAAAGTTTGGCCTTATTCTTCTGAAAGATATCCTGCATGATAATGACAGTCTGATTCAACAAGAATTCAGAAAGTACATGAAAGACGGCGATGAAGAAAAAATAAAGAACATTTTTTCTCAGTACACCCCTATCGTCGATAGTGATATAAACATTTCGCTCGATCAAACTCGAAAATTGCGTGCAGCTATTTCGGCAGATTCCACATTCGCCTATCCATTGCCGGAGCCGAATGGCAGCTTCAACGTTGACGAAGTGTTTGGCTTTCTAATCCGATTGGGCGATATTTTTGATTGGAAACGGTATGAGTACAGTACTCTTGGAAAATGCGATGAGGATGGTGACTACACTAAGCTCCGTTGGTATGCAGTCATATTGGTTCAATGGATGGAAGGCAAGGGCCTAAACTATATAATGCGGCGAGCTGTGGAATACCAAGAAAGACACCCCGAAAAGTTCTGGATCAACAGGTATACGAAGCAGTATTACGACAAAAACTCGTTGGACACAGAAATATTGTATTTGCCAATACGCTGGAGGTAATAGAAAATGTAATCCTAAAAATGTAATCCTATTTAGCATTTCTAATTACTTTTTGCGCTTTTCCAATGAATACAAGCGTGTCCACGGCGAAAAATCACTTAACAGGAATAATTGATATGAGTATGTTGAATGCGGCACTACCAATGAAGTCACCATTCAATTGCAGCGGTATGGTTTTTCTCGTGAATCTGCAACTTACATCAAGGCACACCCACAGTACTTTACGGTTGATGGTGAAGGGAATGCTCATGTCAAAAACGATTTGGAAAACTGTGGAGACAACGAAGTTGTGCAGCAAATTCCAGACATTCGCTTCAATACACCGGAGTTGTTTGTGGAATAACCTTAACTTTTTAGTTGTTCCAAATAAAGCAAACAAGGACTTTCGAAGTCAGTATTTGACCTCGAAAGCCCTTGCTTTATGCCTTTTTCGGCGGTTTGGACCCCGGAGAAGGCCCTTGCTTTCTACTGCATCAAAGCAGTTCGATGCGAGTAAGGCGGGAGCTTGAGCGGTAAATAACCAAATCTGCTGTTTAACGAATACCCCCAGTAGGTCAACGATTACTCGGCTGTTTAACGATTACAGCAGAGCACAAAGCTGCAATCCCCATAAAACGCACGAATCCCCGCTGCAGAATTGCTCTGCAGCGGGGTTCACTTATGCGCTGAAACAGCCGAAAAGCCTTATTTCAAGCGGTTTTCGGGCATAGAAAAATGCCACCGTAATTCTATCAAAATTACGGTGGCATTGTGGTGGAGACGAAGAGATTCGAACTCTCGACCTCTCGGATGCGAACCGAACGCTCTCCCAGCTGAGCTACGCCCCCACAGCGCGAATGTGATTATAACACAAATTTTCGATTTGTAAAGCACTTTTTTCAAAAAAATGAATCCCACTTGTAAATGGATACAAGATGTGGTAAAATAAATTGTTAAAGAATACAATCTATTACATTATCTACCATTGCCGTCCGGCGGCAAATCCACGAAAAGGGGGAAACTCTCTTGTCAATCCTCAACGCTGCTTTTCTCGGTTTTATTCAGGGCGTGGCGGAATTTCTGCCAATCTCCAGTTCCGGCCATCTTGCGATGCTCCAGAACGTTTTCCGTTTGCAGACGGCAGAGGAGGGCCATATGTTCTTCGATGTGCTTCTGCATTTCGGAACGCTGATCTCCATCATCATCGTTTACTGGAAAGATATCGTCTACATCGTAACCGATACCGTCGGGCTGCTCCGCTCGTCGCACGAGACGTTCCCTGAGCAGCGCACGGAGCGCTCCGGCGCGCGGCTGCTGCTGATGCTCTTTTTCGGCACGCTGCCTCTGTTCATCATTCTCCCGTTCCAGAATTCTCTCGAGCAGCTTTATTATAAGACGGCATTCATCGGTGCGGCATTCCTTCTCAACGGCTGCCTGCTCTATGCTTCCGACCGGATCGTTCCGGGTCGCGGCAACGAACGCACGATGCGCATCCGTGATGCGCTCCTGATCGGCTGTGCCCAGGCGGTCGCCACCATCCCCGGCATCTCCCGTTCCGGCAGCACGATCACCGCGGGCATCGCCACCGGGCAGTCCCGCCCGTATGCGATGAAATACTCGCTTCTTATGAGCATTCCCGCCGTGCTGGGAGCCAACCTCCTTTCGCTCATCAAGGCGCTCAAAGCGGGAGTGGAATGGTCCAACTTCCCGGCGTATCTGGTCGGTATGATCGTTTCGGCCGTCGTCGGTTATTTCAGCATCATCCTTCTGCAGCGCCTGCTGAAAAATGGCAAGTTCGGTAAATTTGCCTATTACATGTGGGGCATCGGCGCATTTACGCTCATCGCTTCGCTTTTCTGAGGAGAACATTATGGCGCAATCGAAATCCGCGTCCGGAGCAAAAAAGAATACATCCGCCAAAGCCAGAGCCAAAAAGCCGATCCGCCGCGAGGTTGGCTCGGTCATGTGTCTGGCGCTCGGCCTCTTTACGCTGCTCGGCTATTTCGTCAAGGACTACTGGCTGATCGACTGGCTGTGCCTGTATGTGTTTAAGGGGCTTTTCGGCTGGGGCTTTCTGGTCGTTCCGCCGTGCTTTCTGTGGGCGGCGGTCATCCTCGGGTTTCACCGCGGCCGTCCCGTGGCCGGACGGATCGTTGCTCTTTCATTCATCCCGCTTCTCTTCGGCGCTGCCGTGCATCTGTTGGCGTGCAAAGTCGATTACGGATTTGACTGGCTTTCGATCCGCAGCCTGTATTATGGCGGTATGAATCTGGAGACCGGCGGCGTCGTTTCCGGGCTGCTGTCCATTTTCCTGGAACGTGCCGTGAGCGTGTACGGCGCGCTGCCAGTGTTCATTATCGCGCTTTTCAGCGTCATCTGCGTTGCGGCAAAGGTCTCCCTGCGTGAAAAGGTGGAGGATATGAAGAGCCGTCCGCGCGTGGAGTATGAGACGATGCCGGAACCCGTCCCGGAAAAGACCCGGACGAAAAAGGAGCGCGGGCGTGCGCAGGAGCTTCCTGCCCCGGAGGTGTTTGCGGTTCCGGATACAGTAAACGCTCCGGCACAGCCGCAGGAGGAGCCCTCCGGCGGCATGTTCTCCCGCCGCCGGAAGAAGGCGGCGATCGATATTCCCATCGAGGACGAACCTCTGCCGGAAGAGCCGATCCCGGATATGCCGCAGGGCATTCTGTATCAGGGACAGCCGGACATGGCGGCGGTGGCGGACTGCATCCGCCGCGGCGAGGAAAAGCGCGCCAGGACCCGCCGGCCGGCCGAAAAGGAACCCTTCATCGAAGAAGTGTCTCCGGCCGAAGAAGAGCCGTTCATCGAGGATGCCACCACGGCCGAAGAGCTTTCCATGGAGGACGGCTCCGCCGGGATCGGCATCGAAACCGTACGCGAGCCGGTGCCGTTTGTTAAGCCGGAAAAGCTCCGCCGCGAGGACGTGGACGCTGCCGCGGACGAGATCGCGCAGACGATCGAGGAAACGGAGCAGGTGCCGGAATATCAGTACCCGCCCGTAACACTCCTTCGCGCCGGCGACGGCATCACATCCGACGGCAGGGAAGAGGTAACGCTCAACCGGGAGCGGCTGGAAACGACGCTCCACAGCTTCGGTATTGGCGCTTCGGTGACGGAGATTACCCGCGGGCCGACGGTCACGCGCTACGATCTCGAACTTGAGGCCGGCGTGAAGCTCAATAAACTTACCAATCTTGCGGGCGATCTGGCGCTTTCGCTCGGCGTTGTCAGCGTGCGCATTGCCCCGATCCCCGACAAAATCTCCACGGTCGGCGTCGAAGTACCGAACAAGATCGTCAGCACTGTGTACCTGCGCGACATTATCGATTCCCCGGCCTTTCAGAACGCCGCCTCCAAGCTCAGCTTTGCCATCGGCAAGGACATCGGCGGAAACTGCATTATCGGCAACATTGCCAAGCTCCCGCATATGCTCATCGCCGGTACGACCGGCAGCGGCAAGAGCGTATGCATGAACAGCCTTATCCTCTCGCTGCTCTATAAGGCGACGCCGGACGAGGTGCGCCTCATCATGATCGACCCGAAGATGGTCGAGCTCGGCATCTATAACGGCATCCCGCATCTGTACATCCCGGTCGTGACCGACCCGAAAAAAGCGGCGGGCTCGCTGCAATGGGCGGTTGTCGAAATGATGAAGCGCTACCGGCTCTTCTCCGAGATCGGCGTGCGCGATCTCAAGGGCTATAATAATTATAAGACAAAGATCGGCGAACCGACGATGCCGAACGTTGTCATCGTCATCGACGAGCTGGCCGACCTTATGATGACCGCCGCCAAAGAGGTCGAGGAGAGCATCTGCCGCGTTGCGCAGATGGGACGTGCCGCCGGCATGCATCTCATCATCGCCACGCAGCGTCCCTCTGCGGACGTTATTACCGGCCTCATGAAGGCGAACATTCCGAGCCGCATCGCGTTTGCTGTTTCGAGTTCGCTCGAATCGCGAATTATTCTCGATAACCCCGGCGCAGAAAAACTTATTGGCATGGGCGATATGCTCTATGCTCCGCTTGGCTGCGGAAAACCGCTGCGCGTGCAAGGGGCGTTCGTCTCCGACGAGGAACGCGAGCAGGTCATTGACTTTATCAAGCAGGGGACCACGCCGGAGTACGACGATGAAATTCTCCGCCATATTGAGAAGGCTGCGGCCGGAAAGGACGCGCAGGAAAACAAAGATGAGGACGGCACTTCCGCCGCGCTGGACGATAATCCGTTCAGCGGCTGCGACGAGCTGCTGCCGCAGGCGGTGGATGTTATTCTTGATACGAAGCAGGCCTCGGTTTCCATGCTGCAGCGCCGGCTGAAGCTCGGCTACTCCCGCGCCGCGCGTCTCGTTGACCAGATGGAAGAGCTCGGCATTGTCGGGCCGTTTGAAGGCTCCAAGCCGCGTCAGCTTCTCATCACGCGTGAGCAATGGCAGGAGATGAGTATGTCCGGCCGCACGCCGATGGAGCAGCTCATCGAGGAACAGAAGGACGATTTCTCTGCGGAGGAACCGCATCTATGATCCTTTCGGACGGTGAAGTGCGCGCTATGAGCGCGCTGGCGCTCGCCCATATGGGCGACGCCGTGTATGAGATCCTTGCCCGGCGGGAGGTTTGCCGTTCCGGCAAGCTGACTGCCGGTGAACTGCACCGGCAGACCATCCGGTATGTATCCGCCCCGGCGCAGGCACGCGCGGCGGAAAAGATCCGCCCACATCTGACAAGTGAGGAGGACGCCGTATACCGCCGCGGGCGCAACGCCCACAGCCATGCCGCGCCCCGCGCCGCAACGGAGGCAGAGTACCATGCCGCCTCCGGGCTGGAGGCGCTGTTTGGCTGGCTCTATCTCCGCGGACAAAACGATCGGATCGAAGAACTCTTTGCTATCATTTTGGAGGAAAACGATGCCTCTGGACGCCATATTGCTGACGGCTCTGCGCCGTGAGCTGGAAAACTCCCTTCTGGGAGCAAAAATCGACAGGATCAGCATGCCGGAAAAGGACGTGCTGATCCTGTCCGTGCATTCGCGTGAGCAGGGGAGCCGCCGTGTGCTGCTCTCTGTCCGGCCGGGCAGCGCGCGCATTTCGCTCACAGAGCAGACCATGGAAAACCCGCCGCAGCCGCCGATGTTCTGCATGCTGCTGCGTAAATATCTGATCGGCGCGCGGATCACGGCGCTCGAACAGCCGCTCGGCGAGCGTCTGCTTATCCTGCGGCTCGATACCGTGGACGAACTGAACTGCCGCGGAGAGAAAACACTCGTGCTCGAACTTATGGGCAAGGGGCTGAATCTCCTGCTGCTCGACGGCGACGGACATATTTTGGACTGCATCCGCCGTGTGGACTATGAAGACCCCAACCGCCGCGCTCTTCTGCCGGGACTTTTCTATACGCTGCCGCCGCAGCAGGAAAAAACCTCCTTTTTCCGGACGGAGAGAGAAGAGTGTGAGCGGCTTCTCGCGCTCGCCGACCGGACGCTGCCGCCGGATAAGTGGCTTCTCGATACGTTCGGCGGGCTTTCGCCGCTGCTCTGCCGCGAACTGGCCCTTGGCGGCTGGGAGGGGCTTTCTGCTGCGCTTGACATACTGCGTGCGCGGATTGAAAATAGTGACTTCACCCCGGTTATGATCTCCATCGACGGCATTCCGAAGGACTATACGTTCCAACCGATATACCAGTACGGCAGCCGTGCTGAATTGACGGAGTTTTCGTCGTTCAGCGAGCTTCTGGATACGTTTTATCGGAAAAAGGATCAGCAGGAAAATCTGCGCCGCCGCAGCGCCGATCTCACGCGCACGGCAAAAACGGCGCACGACCGCCTTCTGCGTAAAATTGCTGCCCGTGAGCAGGAGCTTTTGGAAACGGAAAAGCGTGAGGAGTCCCGCCGCCGGGGCGATCTCATCACGGCGAATATGTACCGGCTGAAGCGCGGCATGCGCGCCTTTGAGACGCAGGACTACTATGAGCCGGATTGCCCAACCGTCACCGTGCCGCTCGATGAGCGCAAAACGCCGCAGCAGAATGCTGCTTACAATTATAAGCTCTACAACAAAGCGAAGACCGCAAACCGCATGCTCACGGAGCTGATCGCTGCGGCGCGTGAGGACGAGGCATATTTGGAGAGCGTTCTTGACGAGCTCTCCCGTGCCGAGTCTGACCGCGATCTTGCCGATATCCGACGTGAACTGGTGAACGCCGGATATATTAAGGAGAAGGCGCAGGGAAAGCGTCAGAAGCAGCCTGCGGCGCGCAAGCCTTTGCGGTTTGTATCGGACAGCGGCACAGAAATTCTTGTTGGCCGCGGCAATGTACAGAACGACGAGCTTACGCTCCATACGGCCCGCCGCACCGATCTCTGGCTCCATGTGCAGAAGCTCCCCGGCAGCCACGTGATCGTATCGCAGGCAGAAGGGGAGGCAGACGAGGAAACGATCCGCCAGGCAGCGGCGCTCGCCGCAACGTATTCACAGGCCAAAGCCGGCGGCAAGGTCGCCGTGGACTGCACGCAGGTGCGTTTCGTGAAAAAGCCCTCCGGCGCGAAGCCGGGGCGGGTGATTTACACCGATTACCGGACGATCATCACCGCCGCGGACGAAGCACTGGCCGAACGGCTGCGCAAAGACTGAAATACAAAAACCGGCAGGTGAAACCCTGCCGGTAAGCATTTTCAGCAAGCATTTTTCTAAGACCATCCTTGCGCATATTTGCAAATTAGATTTCTCACTTTTTCCAGCTTTTCTATATCTGCCACATACGCTTTGCGGGGCTTTACAAAATTTTGGCTGCCCCGCTTTTCATCGGGGTAGCGGGGAATAAGCTGGATGTGATAATGATTGTTGGGACCGTCGCACATGGTACACAGGTAGACACGCTCGCAGCCATAAACCTCGCAAAGAATCTGCATGAACCGCTTCGCAAATCGAATGATCTTCTCATTGATGCGGTCGGGGGCTTCGCTCATGTCGTGGTAGTGTTGCATCGTTGAAATACACATATGTCCGTCGGCTCTTGGATTGCCGACAAGAAAGCACTCTATGTCCTCATCTGCATACAGCATCTTATCCGCGTTGTCGCCGTAAAGCGCACCGCTGTTTTCTCGGTTGAAGCAAGTAGGACAAATGCCCAGGTCAGTCAGTTCGGCGGGGGAGAGCTTCATTAGTTTTTTGTCCATAGTCCATACTCCGTTTTTAGTCTTAACATCCTTATTATAGCACACCAACCTGCTGTTTTCAAAACTTTGTGGATCGAAAAGGTGCTTCTATAAAGCACATAGAATGAACAAACAGCATTCAGCCAAGACCGAACGCCGTTTGTTCAAGTGTTTACAATTCTGTCAGCCGCGCTCTTCCAGAAGATTGAGCGCCTTTAGGAAAAGCTCCGCCGCCTGACCGCGGGTGAGCGACGTTTCTGCCGCCATGTCGAGCGGCAGAAGGCCGCACGCGGCAAGCTCCTGTATGGCGCGTGCCTCGGCGCTCTCCTCCACATTGGCGGATGCGAGCGGTGTAATGCGCAGCGCCTTGGAGAGAGTCTGTGCCGCAGCGCCGAGCGTTACCGGCGCATCCGCATCGAAAGCCCCCTCGCCAAAGGTCGGGATAGGACAGCCCTCGGACATGGCAGCGTCAACATACTGCTGTACCCACGCAGGGACGGCGGTGGCTTCGGCTTCCGTGGAGACTGCCGTTTCCACCGGCTCAATACCTGCGGTTTCCATGCACAGCGTCAGAAATTCGCCGCAGGTGACCGTTTCTTCGGGCTCAAAGAGATACTGCCCACAGACGCACCGGCCGGTGAACAATCTCTTCTCTGCGAGAACGCACGCGGCATACTCGCAGGAGAGTCCGGCGGTATCGGCGTATCCGGCGCCTTTTCCGGCTTTGCGGATTGTGATGACAACGGTGGCTTCCTGCGACACATTGCCGTTCGGGTCGGAAGCGCAGTAGCCGAAATAGTCGCGGCCGCGCTTGCCGTCGGCGGGCGTATAGACAAACTCCCCGTCGTCTCCGAGCGTCAGCGAGCCTTTTCTCGGTTCGGTCGTAATGCGAAAATGCACCTCTTCGCCCTCCGGATCGAACGCCTTGAGCCGTCCGCCGACGGATATGCCGCGGTAGGTGGTGAGCTCCAGATTTTCCGCGATGGGAGCGCCGTCCGCAGCCAGGGCGGGGAAAGAGCTTCCGAGCAGCAGAAGGCAGAGCGTAAAAAGCAGAAAATAACGTATTTTTTTCATGGTATTTCCTCCGGTAAAGAAGTCATTTCCTATTCTGCCGGATTTCGGGGGAAATATGTAAAGACAGTCGGAAAAGCTGCGAAAAAATACTTGCAAAACCGCACAGGATATGGTAATCTCTTATGGCGCGTGCTTTGGGCACGGCATATCAAGGCGGTCCGCTGCCGCATTGCTTAAGCGGTAAGAACGTCTCATGTAAAGGAAGGATCATCATGGATCTCATCAAAACTCTCACCGCGAACTACATGAAGCCGGAGCTTCCGCAGATGAACGTCGGCGATACCGTGCGTGTCACTCTGCGCGTCAAGGAAGGCTCCCGCGAGCGCAACCAGGTGTTTGAAGGCACCATCATTGCCAGAAAGCATGGCGGTATCAACGAAACCATCACTGTCCGCCGCATTTCCTACGGCGTCGGCTGCGAGAAGGTTTTCCCCGTGCATTCTCCCAGCATCGTCTCCGTGGAGACCATCCGGCGCGGCAAAGTCCGTCGGGCGAAGCTGTACTACCTGCGCGACCGCGTGGGCAAGGCTGCGAAGGTCAAGGGCCTCATCAACTGAAGTCCGGCCGCATAGAAAAAGGACGCCTCATCGAGGCGTCCTTTTTCCCTATTGCTGACAATTGCATTATGTAGTATAATGCCTGTAATTACAATACCGGAAGTGTGCTCTTTATGAATGAAACCTGGCCTGAGATCAAAAAGAGAAAATTGAAAGAACGCCGCGGCGAGACATTTGACTGGATCCAGTCGCTCGTGGTGGCGCTGTTTGCCTGCGTCCTGATCTTCACGTTTCTCGTCCGTGTGATCGGCGTTGTCGGCACCTCCATGCTCAACACGCTGCACCCCGGCGACCGAATTCTCGTCTCTAACCTTTTCTATACGCCGAAGCGCGGTGACATTATTGTGCTGCGCAAGGAGAGCTTCAACAGCGAACCGCTTGTCAAGCGCGTGATCGCCACCGAGGGCGAAACAGTTACGATCGATTTCGAAGGCGGCATCGTGTATGTGGACGGCGTGGCGCTCGATGAGCCGTATACGCTGGAGCCGACGCACCGCCGCATCGATTTCGGCGATTCTGTCACCGTGCCGGAGGGCTGCCTCTTCGTTATGGGCGACAACCGCAACGGCTCGACCGACAGCCGCGACGACCGCATCGGCTGCGTGGATGAGCGGCTGGTTATCGGACGGGCGTTTTTCCTGCTCGTTCCGGGCGGCGATCCCCAGCACGGCGAGAGCCGCGACTGGAGCCGTATAGGAGTGATCAGCTGATGGCGAACGAAACGATCAACTGGTATCCCGGCCATATGAAAAAGGCGACCCGCATGATGGAGGACAGTCTCCGTCTTGTGGACGCCGTGGTAGAGCTGCGCGACGCGCGCATCCCCAATTCCAGCCGCAACCCCGATGTAGAGCGCATCGTCGGCAGCAAGCCGCGCCTGATCGTGCTCAACCGCGCGGATCAGGCGGATGCCGCTGCAACTGCGCTCTGGAAAAAGGCACTCACCGGCGAGGGTGCACTCGCGCTCGAAATGGACTGCAAAAGCGGCCGCGGTGTGAACGCTTTTCCTGCGGCGGCGCGCTCTCTTCTGAAAGAGAGAATTGAACGGGCCGAAGCAAAGGGACAGGTAGGCAAAGCCCTGCGGTTCATGGTTCTCGGCGTACCGAATGTAGGCAAGTCGAGCTTCATTAATCGCCTTGCCGGGCGCAAGGCCGCCGAAACGAGCGACCGTCCCGGTGTTACGCGCGGCAAGCAATGGATTACGCTCAACGGCGGTATCCTGCTGCTGGATACGCCGGGTATCCTCTGGCCGAAATTTGAGTCGCCCGAGGTCGGGTACTCGCTTGCGTGGACAGGCGCGATCAACGACAACATCCTTGATGTTGAGCTCGTCGCCTGCCGGTTGCTCGAACGGCTGCGCGAGCTCTATCCCGGCGCAATCGAAGCCCGCTACAAATTCACGCCCGATTCGGAAGCACCTGGCTACGAACTGCTCGAAGCCGCGGCAAGAAAGCGCGGTTTTCTCATCTCCGGCGGCGAAGTCAATACCGAGCGCATGGCACACGTCCTGCTCGACGAATTCCGCGAGGGCAAGCTTGGGCGCATGACGCTGGAAAGGCCGTAACGATGGATCATCCCGAAATTGATATGTATGCCTACGAGCGGTATCTCGCGGGGGACAATACGCCGTTTTGCGGCGTGGACGAGGCTGGGCGCGGCCCGCTGGCCGGGCCGGTGTGCGCCGCGGCGGTCATTCTGCCGGATGGACTTGTGATCCCCGGTTTGAACGACTCGAAAAAGCTCACGGCAAAAAAGCGCGACGCACTCTACGATATCATCTGTGAGAGCGCTGTGGCATTCGGCATTGCATTTGCCACGGTTGACGAAATCGAAGCGCTGAATATTAAAGGCGCAACGTATCTTGCCATGAACCGCGCCATCGCGGATATGGAGCCCGCACCCGCACTGGCACTCGTGGACGGAAACGATAAAAACGAGCTCGATATCCCGGCGATCAAAGTCGTGAAGGGGGATAGTCTCTGCGCTTCCATTGCGGCGGCGTCGGTGCTCGCCAAGGTCACGCGAGACCGTTATATGGAAGATATGGACGCGCTGTATCCGCAGTATGGTTTTGCGAAGCACAAGGGGTACGGCACGGCAGCGCACTATGCCGCGCTTCGGGAACACGGCCCATCGCCGATCCACCGCCCGACGTATCTGAGGAAGATGCATTGAGCGGCACGATGCTGCTTGGCCGCTATGGCGAGGCGCTCGCAGCGGAATATCTGCGGAAAAAGGGCTGCCGCATTCTTGCCATGAATTACCGTACCCGGCTCGGCGAACTGGATGTGATCGCTGCCGACCGGCGATACGTGATTTTTTCGGAGGTGAAGCTGCGAAAAAATGCCGCATTTGCCGAAGCGCGTGAGTTTGTGACTTACGCCAAGCGCCAAAAACTGGCCGCGGCGGCGGAAGAATGGCTGCAAAAAAATCCGCAGAAGCTGCAGCCGCGGTTCGATGTGATCGAAGTTTACGCCCCGGACGGAGTGGACACAAAGAAACCCGATATCCGTCATTGGGAGAATGCTTTTACGTTGGACTGATGTATGTACGGGGCAAAGCCCCGTCCGGTCAGCAATTGCAGCGGTTTTCAAACGTGGCGCAGAATGTCTCCGCCTTGCGCTGGGCGTCTTCGTTGGAAACGTTGATGTGGGAAGCGGTGCATTGGTCCGCCGCGGTGTGATACTTGCAGTCCTTCACGCAGCAGTCGATCTTGCAATTCGTTTTTTCGTTCATGATTTTATCCTCCCTTTTTGGATTACAGGGAGTAGTTTCTGCGCAAATTCCCGCTTTATTCGGAGAAGGGAGGGAATATGTCCCTTTTTGCCATTGGAGATCTGCATCTGGCCATCGGCGAGCCGGAGAAAACCATGGAAGCTTTCGGCGGCCGCTGGATTGGCTACGAGGACAAGATCCGCCGCGGCTTTGATCTGCTGCATGAGGACGACACGTGCGTCATCTGCGGTGATTTCTGCTGGGCGATGAGTCTTGCCGAGGCGCTGCCGGACTTTCAGTTTTTGAACAGTCTGCCCGGAAAAAAGCTGATGGTCAAGGGAAATCACGACTACTGGTGGACGACTGCGGCAAAAATGAACGCTTTTTTTGCGCAAAACGGTTTGGACACCATCTCTTTGCTGCATAATAACTCTGTCGAATGGGAAAATCTGGCGCTGTGCGGCACGCGCGGCTGGTTTAAAGACGAAGAGACCGGCACCGAGCACGATGCCAAGGTCCTCCGGCGCGAGGTCGGGCGGCTCGAAACGTCGCTCAAGTGTGCTGGTGACCGGGAAAAGCTCGTTTTCCTCCATTATCCGCCGCTGTATCTCCATTATACCTGCCCGGAGATACTGCGTGTGCTCTCCGAATACGGCGTGCATGAGTGCTGTTACGGCCACATCCACGGCTATGGCTGCCGCAGCGCGTTCATCGGCGAGAGCGAAGGCGTGCATTACCGCCTGGTTTCCGCAGATTTTCTTGATTTTGTTCCGTTTAAGCTCAGATAATCCGTTGCAATTTGCTTTTTGATTTGCTATAATGTATCGGCTTGAAATTTGCATATTCAGTCCTGGCTGAAATATAGAGAGGAGTAACCCCCACATGATTGTCAAGAACAGCAAGAAAGAAAAAAACACCGTTACCTTTGATGTCGAACTCGACGCTGCCGAGTTTGAAAAGTATGTCAACGGTGCATATCTGAAGGCCCGCAGCCGCATCATGGTTCCCGGCTTCCGCAAGGGCAAGGCGCCCCGCATGGTCATCGAGGGTATGTACGGCAAGGACGTGTTCTATGATGATGCGTTTGAAAATGCCGCGAACGACGCTTTTGCGTTCGGCGTTGCCGAAGGCAAGCTGGAGATCGTCGGCCGTCCGACCATGACCGATTCCCAGGTCACCGAGGAAAACGGCGCTCTTCTGAGCTTCAGCACCGACGTTTATCCCGAAGTCACGCTCGGCCAGTATAAGGGGCTTGAGGCGGAGAAGCCCTCCACCGAAGTTACCGACGAAGAGGTTGACGGTCACATCGAGCGTCTGCGCAAGCAGAACGCCCGCCTGATCACCGTGGAGCGTCCCGCGGAGAACGGCGACACCGTGAATATCAACTATGCCGGCATGCTCGACGGCATCCCGTTCGACGGCGGCACGGCGGAGAACCAGAATCTTGTTCTCGGCTCCGATACGTTCGTTCCCGGCTTTGAGAGCCAGCTCGTCGGCATTTCCGCCGGGGAAGAGCGCGATCTTGACATCACCTTCCCGGAAAACTATGGACATGATCTCGGCGGCAAGGCCGTTGTGTTCCACGTAAAGTGCAACGAGGTCAAGTTCGAGGAGCTGCCGGAGCTGGACGACGAGTTTGCCAAGGACAACGACTTTGATACGCTCGCCGAGCTGAAGGCCGACATCCGCGCCAAGGCCGTTGAAGAGAAGGAAAAGGCCGCGAAGAACGCTTTTGAAGACGCTCTCGTCGATCAGGCCGTGGAGAACATGACCGTTGATATGCCGGAAGGCATGGTCGAAGAGCGCATGGACGGCATTATGCGTGAGTATGCGCAGTATATGGCCAACCAGGGCATTCGCATTGACGATTATCTGAAGATGATCGGCACCGATATGAAGACCTTCCGCGAGAGCATGCGCGCCACCGCTGAAAAGCAGGCCCGCACCGAGCTCCTGCTCGCTGCCGTAGCCGAGGCGGAGAACGTCCAGATTTCCGAAGAGGATCTGCAGGCAGAGTATGAGAAGCTTGGCGAAGCTTACGGCATGAAGGCGGAGGACGTGGCGAAGGCCATCGATGTTGCCGGTCTGACCGCTGATTTGCGCCGCCAGCGCGCCATGGAGATTATCGCGGAGAACGGCGTCGTCGCCAAGGAGAAGAAGGCCGAGAAGCCCGCCGCGAAGAAGGCTGCCAAGACCGAGGAGACCGCCGAGGAAGAAGCGCCCAAGGCCAAGAAGACGACCAAGAAGGCCGCCAAGACGGAAGAGGCTGCCGGTGAGGAAGCGCCTAAAGCGAAGAAAACCACCAAGAAGGCCGCCAAGACCGAGGAGAAGACGGAGGAATAATCCGTTTCGCCCTCATAAACTGACATACACGGGAAAGGGCATACGCCCTTTCCCGTATCATCGCATTTTAACCCCGCAAAGGAGGATTTATATCATGAGTCTCGTACCGTATGTTGTAGAACAGACGTCCCGCGGAGAGCGTTCGTATGACATTTTCTCCCGCCTGCTGAACGATCGTATCGTTTTTCTCGGTGAGGAAGTCAACAGCACGTCCGCCAGCCTTGTTGTGGCGCAGCTTCTGTATTTGGAAGCGCAGGATCCCGACAAGGATATCCAGATGTATATCAACAGTCCCGGCGGCTCCATCACGGACGGTATGGCGATCTATGACACGATGCAGTATATCAAGTGCGACGTGTCCACCATCTGCGTCGGTATGGCGGCGTCGATGGGCGCATTTCTGCTGTCCTCCGGCGCGAAGGGCAAGCGCATTGCGCTGCCCAATGCCGAGATCATGATCCACCAGCCCGCCGCCGGAACGCAGGGCAAGGTCACCGATATGGAGATCGATGTGGAACGTTTTCTCAAGATCAAAGCGCGCATGAACCGCATCATGGCGGAGAATACCGGCAAGACGCCGGAGCAGATCAAAGCCGATTCCGAGCGTGACCACTGGCTTCTGGCGGAGGAGGCGCGCGAATACGGCCTCATCGATAAGGTCATTTATAAAAGATAATTCGGGGAGATCTTATGGCAAGATCAGACGACAGAAAAATCCGCTGCGCTTTCTGCGGCCGGACACAGGATCAGGTGGATAAGCTGATCGCCGGCAACGGCGCCTACATCTGCAGCGACTGCGTGCGTTTGTGCATGAACATTGTGGATGAGGATCTGCCGCAGCGCACCGATACGGGCAAGGCTGCGCCGCCTGCTCCGGCGATTGCCGAGCTTCCGAAGCCGGCGGAGATCAAAAAGTTTCTCGACGAGTATATTGTCGGGCAGGAGACGGCGAAGATTGCGCTTTCCGTCGCCGTTTATAACCACTATAAGCGCATCTACTACGGTCATGAGTCCGATGTAGAGCTGCAGAAATCCAATATCCTGCTCATTGGCCCCACCGGCAGCGGTAAAACGCTTTTTGCGCAGACGCTCGCGCGGGTGCTGGATGTGCCGTTCGCTATTGCCGACGCTACGACACTCACTGAGGCGGGCTATGTCGGCGAGGATGTGGAGAATATCCTTCTTCGCCTTTTGCAGGCGGCGGACTTTGATGTGGAGCGCGCCCAGCGCGGCATCATCTATATCGACGAGCTGGATAAAATCTCCCGTAAAAGCGAGAACGTTTCGATCACACGCGATGTTTCCGGCGAAGGCGTGCAGCAGGCGCTGCTGAAAATTCTGGAAGGAACGATCGCTGCCGTCCCGCCGCAGGGCGGACGCAAGCACCCGCAGCAGGAGTTTATCCACATCGACACGACGAATATTCTCTTCATCTGCGGCGGCGCGTTCGACGGTCTCGATAAGATCATCGAAAACCGCATGGATCGCAAGAGCATGGGCTTCGGCGCGGAGATCACAAGCAAAAAGGAAAAGAATCTCGGCGAGATTCTTGCACAGGCGCAGCAGCACGACGTGATCAAGTACGGCATCATTCCCGAGCTTGTCGGCCGTCTGCCGGTCATTACGCCGCTCAACTCTCTCGACAAGGAAGCGCTTGAGCGCATTCTTACCGAGCCGAAAAACGCCATCACCAAGCAGTATACGGCGCTCATGGCGCTCGACGGCGTGAAGCTCGAATACGACCACGCCGCAATCGAAGCGATCGCCGAAAAGGCGCTCGAAATGGAGATCGGCGCACGCGGCCTGCGCAGCATTCTCGAAAAGATCATGACCGATATCATGTTCCGCGTCCCCTCGGACAAGAGCATCAAGCGCGTGATCATTACCGCGGACTGTGTGAAAAACGGCAAGCCGCCCGTGGCGCTGCGGAACGATAATTCAGATAGTGTGTAACAAAGCACATGGCAAAACGGCGGGGCATGTCCCCGCTCGTTTGCTATGGAGGACAAGAATATGAGCGAAAATACCAGCCGAATCATGACATTGCCGACGCTCGCGCTTCGCGGCGTATCGGTATTCCCCGGAACGGTGCTGCACTTTGATGTGGAGCGCCCGATGAGCATTGCTGCGCTCAACGCCGCCATCGGCACCGACCGGATGATCTTCCTTGTGGCGCAGCGCGACATCACCTGTGATACGCCCCGCACGGACGATCTCTATACAGTCGGCACGATCTGCCGTTTGAGCCAGATTCTGCGCACGCCCGGCGGCGGAAACGTCAAATGCATCGTGGACGGGCTTTACCGTGCCAAGCTTCTTCGCCTCACGGCGGAGGCTCCGGCGCTTTGGGCAAACGTGCAGGTGCTTGCTGACGAGCCGGTAGATGCCGATACGCTCGAATGCACCGCCCTCATCCGCTCGTGCAACGACCTTTTTGCCGAGTATGCTTCCGCTTCGGGAACGCTCGGGCCGGAGGCGCTGCTCCGCGTGGCCGATCGCAGGGAGCCGGTCTTCGTTTCGGATTATATTGCGCAGAACGTCTTTTTGCAGCCGGCGGAAAAACAGCTTCTTCTGGAAGAATGCTCGCCGCTCAAGCGTCTCACGATGCTCTGCGACATGCTGCACCGCGAGCTGGAGATCATGGACATTCAGCAGAATCTCCAGTCCACAGCAGCGGAGCGCGTGGCGAAAAATCAGAAGGATTACTTCCTGCGCGAGCAGATGCGCGTGATTCAGGAGGAATTGGGCGAAGCGCCGGAAGCGGACGATCTGGAGGAATACCGCCGGAAAATCCTCGCCTTGAAGCTGGATGACGAGATCGAAAAAAAGCTTCTCAAGGAGCTTTCGCGGCTCGGCAAGCAGCCGTTCGGTTCGGCCGAGGGCGCGGTGCTGCGGACGTATCTGGATGTCTGCCTGGAGCTCCCGTGGAACGAGCGGACAAAGGACGTTACCGATATTTCCCACGCAAAAAAGATCCTGGACGAGGATCACTACGGCCTTACAAAGGTCAAAGACCGCATTCTGGAATACCTTGCCGTGCGGCAGCTCTCTGCGCAGGTCAAGGGCGGGGTGCTCTGTCTTGTAGGCCCTCCGGGTGTTGGCAAAACGAGTATTGCCATGAGCATTGCCCGCGCCACAAACCGCAAATGCGCCCGCATTTCTCTCGGCGGCGTGCACGACGAGGCGGAGATCCGCGGCCACCGGAAAACCTACGTCGGCGCGATGCCGGGACGCATCATTGCGGGTATCCAGCAGGCGGGCTCCCGGAATCCCGTCCTCGTGCTCGATGAGATCGACAAGCTCGGCTCGGATTACCGGGGCGATCCCTCCGCGGCGCTTCTTGAAGCGCTTGACGGCGAGCAGAACGGCTCCTTCCGCGACCATTTTCTGGAAATTCCGTTCGACCTCTCCGAGGTTTTGTTTATTACGACCGCGAATACGGCAGATACCATTCCCCGCGCCCTGCTTGACCGTATGGAGGTCATTTCCCTCGGCAGCTATACCGACGAGGAGAAGCTCCAGATTGCCAAGCGGCATCTGCTGCCCAAACAGCGGGCAAAGCACGGGCTTTCCGGCAACCAGCTGCGCGTTTCGGACGATGCCATCCGCGAGATCGTGGCGCTCTACACCCGCGAATCCGGTGTCCGTATGCTCGAACGCGAGCTCGCAGCGCTCTGCCGGAAGGCGGCGCGCGGAATCGCCTCCGGGGAGAGAAAGTCCCTGCGTCTGCGCGCGGGCGAACTTGAACCGTGGCTTGGCCCTGTCAAATTCAAGCCGGAGGTCAACTTCTCGACCGACTCCGTCGGATTGGTGCACGGTCTCGCGTGGACGAGCGTCGGCGGCGAAGTGCTCGATGTTGAGTGCTCCGTCGTTCCGGGCAACGGGAAGCTTGAACTGACCGGCAACCTTGGCGACGTGATGAAGGAATCGTGTCAGGCGGCGGTGACGTACATCCGCAGCCGAACCTCCGAACTTGGTATTGATCCCGATTTCCATAAAAATACCGACATTCACCTGCATTTTCCGGAGGGCGCTGTCCCGAAGGACGGGCCGAGTGCCGGTGCTGCAATCTGTCTGTGCGTCGTTTCAGCGCTCACGAATCGACCGGTGCGCGCCGATATCGCCATGACCGGCGAAATCACGCTGCGCGGCCGTGTCCTGCCGATCGGCGGCATTCAGGAAAAGACGATGGCGGCGCTCCGTGCCGGGATCCACGAGGTGCTTCTGCCAGAGGATAACGTGAGCGATCTTGCGGAAATGGATCCGAATGTGCGCAATGCCGTGAACTTCACAGCGGTTTCCCACATGGATCAGGTGCTTAAAAAGGCGCTGCGCCCGGCAGGGGAGAAGGTGGCGGAATGAATACACAGAAAGTTGATTTTATAAAGTCTGCTGCGGATAAAAAGGCGTTTCTGCGCGACGGCCGCCATGCCGTCGCGTTCGCCGGGCGTTCCAATGTCGGCAAATCTTCCGTGATCAACAGCCTTCTCAACCGGAAAAACTATGCCCGTGTCGGCGCAACGCCGGGAAAGACCGTGCAGGTAAACTATTTCCTTGTAGACGGGACGTATTTCATCGACCTGCCCGGCTACGGCTATGCCCGCGTCTCCGGCGACGAACGCCGCCGCTGGGGCGCGCTCATGGAGGACTTCTTTCAGGAACCGAACCTCTTCACGATGGGCGTGCTGATCGTTGATGCCCGCCATGCGCCTACGGCGGACGATGTGACAATGGCAGAGTATTTCTTTGATGCCGGCCGGCCGTTCATCGTTGCTGCAAACAAGTGCGACAAGCTCAAAAAGAGCGAGATTGAGCCGAATCTGGAACGCATCCGGGACGTGCTGGGACTGGACGGCGATTTTCCGCTTCTTCTATACTCCTGCACGGCAAAAATCGGCCGCCGTGAGCTGCTTGGATTCATCGAAAACAATATTTAGTGTTGTATTCTGCCAAAGTTTTTGGTAATATTACCTTATCTATGAGTGACTTTGTAAATATCTGGAAGAATCTGGACTGGACGGTTCCGGTGCAGATTGTGATGAACATCCTCCCGTCGCTTTTGTGCATCACGCTGCACGAACTGAGCCACGGGTATGTGGCCTATCGCCTCGGCGATACAACGGCGAAGGACGCGGGACGGCTGACGCTCAATCCCATAAAACACATCGATATCATGGGACTTCTCATGATGGTCGTGTTCCGCTTTGGCTGGGCAAAGCCGGTGCCGGTCAATATGTACCGGTTCAAAAATCCGAAGAAGGGTATGGCGGCAACGGCGCTGGCGGGGCCGGTGTGCAACTTCCTGCTGGCAGGCGTATTCCTGTTTTTGTACGGTCTGCTGTATTATCCGATGTATGTTCGCGGGGGAGCGGTCGCCGAAACGGTTCTTCAGCTTGTTTACACAACGGCATATATCAGTCTTGCGCTCGCGGTGTTCAATCTCATCCCGATCCCCCCGCTCGACGGGAGCAAGGTGCTTTTCTCCCTGATTCCTGACGAGAGCTATTTCAAACTCATGCGCTATGAGCGCTACGGTATGATACTGCTCCTTGTGCTGGTCTCCACGAAGGTCCTCGGTTCGCCGCTCTCCACGGCGACATCCTGGCTTTTTGATAAACTCTTCGTCCTGGCCGAGCTTGGCTTTCGGCTTGTGACGCATTTTGTGTAAAGGCATACGGTATACCCATGATCCAAGAACCGAGCTATCATCTGGAAGGTGTCGTGCATGCGCGCGACGAGCTGGAGGATTTTACCGGCCCGCTCGATCTCATTTTGATGCTGCTCGCCAAGGATAAAATCGAGATACGCGATATCCAGATCTCCCAGCTTCTCGACCAGTATCTGGCCTATCTTCAGAAAATGCAGGAGATGGATCTCGAAATCGCGAGCGAGTTTGTTCAGATGGCGTCGCATCTCATGTACATCAAAACCAAAATGCTCCTGACGGAGGAGAAAGAGCCGACGGAACTTGAAGTTCTCGTCTCCGCGCTGGAGCAGCTCAAAAACCGCGATGCGATCGCCTCTGTACGCGAGATCGCCCCGGAACTGGGGCAGTTGGCCGAAACGGGCATGAAAATGCAAACCCGCGGCCCGCTTCCGCTGCCGGAGCGGCCGTACGATTACCGCCACACGCCGGAGGAATTGCTCAGCGCACTCGCGCAGATTCTGCTCCGCGGCACCGGGGAATCGGCGCCGGAGGAAAACGAGACGCTGCGCCGCGCGGCGCCGAAGCCGATCGTATTCAGCGTTCGCGAAAAGAGCGGACAGCTGCTCGACCTTCTCCGGAAAAACGGGCACATGACGCTTGCTTCCATGTTCGGCATCTGCAAAAGCCGCAGCGAGTTGGTAGCGACATTTTTGTCCGTGCTGGAGCTCTGCTCCGACGGGCACATCCGCGTCAGCGGGGAAAAAGGAAATTACGATGTGAGCCGTGCGCTCACGGATACGGAAGAATAAATGGTAGGAATTAACGAGATCCGTCCGGCGCTGGAAGCCATCCTCTTTGCCGCCGGAGACAGCGTGGAAACGGAACGCATTGCCAAGGTCCTCGGCGCGGAGCCGTGGGATGTCCGGCAGGCTGCGGAGCAGCTTGCCAGAGAATATGAAGAGAACGGCCGGGGCTTTCGTCTGGCACGGATGGAAAACCGGCTGCAGCTCGTTACGGCGGGCGAATACAGCGACGTTGTCAGCCGCACACTGGAAAAACGCGCACAGCCGAAGCTCTCGCCGACGGCGCTGGAGGTTTTGGCTATTGTCGCATACTATCAGCCCGTTACGCGCTCTTACATAGAGCAGCTTCGCGGAACCGACAGCTCCTATACCGTTGCGCTCCTCTCTGAGCGCGGACTGATTGCTCCGTGCGGCCGGTTGGAAGCGCCAGGACGGCCGGTCCTTTTCGGGACGACGGATCAGTTCCTCCGCGTTGTGGGTATTTCCTCCCTTGAGGAGCTGCCGCCGCTGCCGAACGTTGCCACGGGCGAAGGAATCCAGGAGCTCCAGGCCGCCATTGACGCGGCAAGCGAAAAAGAAGAACAGCTCAAAATCACGGAGATCGAATAACTCCGGACGAGGTGATGTGATTGGTTGGATGGATCATACTGGCTGTGCTGGCAGTTTTGATTCTGCTCGTGTTTTTCCTGCCGTATGGCGTGGACATCGGCTATGCGGATGAGGTGCTCCGTGTGGGCATTAAGGCGGGGCCGATCCGCGTCTGGCTTCTGCCGAAAAAGCCGCTGACGGAAAAGCAGAAACAGAAAGCCGAAGCGAAGAAAGCCAAAAAGGAAGCGCGCCGCGCCGCGAAAGCGGCGAAAAAGGCCGCCGCGACCAAGGATAAGGAGATCAACGACGCGGTGACCGTGAAGCCCAAGCCCAAGCTGGACTTTGATACTATCGTGGCGCTGCTCCGAATGGGCTCTCATGCGATCCGCCGCTTTTTCCGCAGTTTTACCGTGAATTTCTTCCAGCTGCATTATACCGTCGCCTGCCGGGATCCCTACGATACGGCAATTCAGTACGGCATGGCATGTGCTGCGGCGGAAGCGCTTCCGGCGCTCGCAGGAAAAAAAATCCGCGTTCTCCGGCGCGATATTGAGATCGGCGCAGATTATACCTCGGAGGAGCCGGTCATTGCTGTGCGCATTGTGCTCTCGCTGCAGCTGTTCCGGCTGGTGCATCTGGCCGTGGCGCTCGGCGTGGAGTTTTTGAAATGGAAAATAAACAGCCGTCGGGAAGAACCCGCTGCGGCGACGAATGAAAGGAAAGACGACAATGGAAGAGAATAAGATCAACGCTCTCATGGATATGACGGTCAGCAAAATCCGCCAGCTGGTTGATGCAGACACCATTATCGGCAAACCCATCAGCACGCCCGACGGCATCACCGTTATCCCGGTTTCGCGCATGAGCTTCGGCATCGGCACCGGCGGGACGACCGGCAGCAAGGGCATTTCCTTCACCGGCGGCAACGGCGCGGGCGTCAAGGTCGAGCCGGTCGGCTTCTTCGTCATCAAGGACGGCACCTGCCGCATGATCAGTGTTTCTTCGAACCCGCTCTCGACGATGGACCGCGTTGTGGAAATGATGCCCGATGTGCTCGACCGCATCGACAACATCGTAAATAAGAAGAATAAGGAATAATTTCCCCGCCATACCGGTCATACTAAGCACCGCCCGAATCAAATTATGGGTGGTGCTTATTTATGAAAAAAACGTTGGCACTCGCGTTGGCCGCGGCGCTCCTTCTATCCGCCTCCGCTTCGGCGGCTCCGGCATCGCCGGACACTTCGGCGGAGGCGATGATCGTCCTTCATGCGCCCTCCGGCGCGGTTCTCGCGGAGAAAAACGCCGATACTCCGATGCTCATCGCGAGCACGACGAAGCTCATGACGGCGCTTACCGCGCTCGATCTCGCGTCGCCCGAACGCTCTGTTACGGTGGAGCGTGAGTGGACGGCGGTGGAAGGCTCTTCCATGTACCTTCGCGTGGGGGAGAGCTATACGCTCCGCGAACTTCTGGAAGGGCTGCTGCTCGCCTCCGGCAACGATGCCGCGCTCGCCATCGCCGGATCGCTCGGCGGGAGCGAGTTCATTGAGCGTATGAACCGGAAAGTGGAGGAACTCGGCCTTACGGCATCGCATTTTGAAAACCCGCACGGACTGGATGCCGACGGACACCGCGCCTCCGCGCACGATCTCGGCCTCATTATGGCCGCGGCGCTCCGAAATGATGTGCTCGCGGAGATCCTCTCCATGCGCAGCAGCTGCATCCACGGTGTGACGTATGTGAACCACAACAAGCTGCTCTGGAACTGCCCGGGTGTAAACGGCGGCAAGACCGGCTACACCAAGGCCGCAGGACGCTGCCTCGTCACAAGCTGCGAGCGCGGCGGTTTGCAGCTCATCTGCGTAACGCTCTCCGATCCAAACGACTGGCAGGATCACGCGGCGCTCTACGACTGGGCATTTGAAACCTATGCGGAGTTTTCTCTCCCGGAAGGGAAAAGCGTGCAGGAGGTACCGGTCATCGGCGGTACAACGGCGGCAAGCGCCGCCGTTCTGAGCGAGACGATTTGCCTCTGCCTGCCGAAGAGCGCGGCGGTTGAGCTTCGTGTCCGTCTGCCGCGGTTCGTATTCGCGCCTGTTCCGGCGGGGGCGGCCGCGGGAGAACTGGTCATTTCAGCGGATGGTGCAGTCGCTTATACGGCGAAGCTTTGCTGGGATGGGGAAAACCCTTGTGCCCAGCGGGTATTTCCCGGTATTTATCCGGCGTAAGCCTTGATCTGCAAAGGAAGAAAGAATATGAGACTTCAGAAATATATTGCCGCGGCAGGCGTCTGCTCCCGCCGCGAGGCGGAAGAATATATCCGCCAGGGAAAGGTCACGGTCAACGGCGTGACCGCCTCTCTCGGCGCGGGGGCGGAGGAAGGGGACGTTGTCTGCCTGAACGGTAAGCGCCTTTCGCTGCCGGAGGAGCATACATACGTCCTTCTCCACAAACCTCGCGGGTATGTAACGACGCTTCGCGACACGCATGGCCGCCCGACGGTTGCCGAGCTTGTACAGGATGCCGGCGTGCGCCTTTTCCCGGTTGGAAGACTGGACTGCATGTCGGAAGGGCTGCTGCTTTTTACGGACGACGGCGAGATCGCAAACCGTCTGGCACATCCGTCGCACGGTGTGAGTAAGACGTACCGTGTCTGGGTAAGCGGTGCGGACGCGGCGGAAGCCGCCGGCGCGCTGCGCCGCCCGATCGTCTATGAGGGCGTGCGGTATCGCGCCGCGGAGGTGCGCGTTCTCCGTTCTACTGAGGACAGAGCGCTCATAGATGTCACCATACGGGAAGGGAAAAACCGCGAGGTGCGCAATATGTGCGCTGCCGCCGGGCTGAGGGTGCAGCGCCTTCTCCGGATCCGGCAGGGAGATATTGCTCTCGGTGATTTGCCTGCCGGCCAATGGCGGTATTTAACAGCAAAAGAGCTGGAATACTTGCAAAGTCTGGAGTGAAATCTCCATTTTGCAGGATTTAACGGCTAAAATTGCAAATTAAGCTTGCATTTGCAGGATAATAGGTCTAAAATGAATCTCCCGGATGATATCCGGGAGATTTTTTGTAATGCATCAATGAGGTATCTGCCATGGAACGCGATATTCTGGCGCTTATCAATAAAGAGAATCATAAGTTTTCCAAGGGACAGCGGATGATCTGCCGGTACATTTCGGAAAACTACGACAAAGCCGCATTTATGACGGCAGGGAAGCTGGGACAGACGGTCGGCGTGTCGGAATCGACGGTCGTTCGCTTTGCCACGGAGCTCGGGTACGATGGCTACCCCGGTATGCGCCGCGCCATGCAGGAGATGATCCGAAATCGCCTCACAGCTGTGCAGCGCATCGAGGTCGCCAAGGAACAGATCGACCGCGGCAACATTCTCGATGCCGTGCTCTCCGCCGATATGGATAAGCTTCGCAGCACGATCGATGAGGTGAGCAAGGAAGATTTCAACCGCGCCGTCGATGAGATTTTAAAAGCAAAGACGATCTACATTGTCGGCATGCGCTCGTCTACGTCTCTTGCGAGCTTCCTTGGATTCTATCTCAACCTGCTGCTTGATAATGTCCGGTTGATCCACGATACGTCGGTGAGCGAGGTCTATGAGCAGGTGTTCCGCATCCACGAGGGCGACGTGTTCATCGGCATCAGCTATCCGCGCTATTCTTCGCGCACGATCAAGGCGATGCAGTTTGCCAAATCCACCGGCGCAACGGCGATCGGCATTACGGACGGGCAGTCCTCGCCGTTTGTCGGCGTGGCGGACATCAACCTCTTCGCCAAGAGCGATATGGTCTCATTCCTTGACTCTCTCGTTGCGCCGATGAGCCTTATTAATGCGCTCATCGTTGCCATCGGCTATCAGCGCCCCGAAAATCTCTCCGACACGTTCCGGCGGCTGGAGGGCATCTGGAGCGAATATGAGGTGTACGAAAATCTCAATGACTGATGTGATAATTGCCGGCGGAGGAGCCGCCGGACTGATGACGGCGATCACGGCGGCGCAGCGCGGCCTTTCGGTAACGGTGCTCGAACCGAACGGAAAAACGGGAAAGAAGCTCCGCATCACCGGAAAGGGACGCTGCAACGTTACGAACGACAGCGCGCCGCAGGAATTTCTGCAAAAGGTGTGCACCAACGCGCGGTTTCTCAAAAGCTCGCTCTATGCCTTTCCGCCGGAAGCGGTGAAAGGCTTTTTCGAGGAAGCAGGCGTGCCGCTCAAAACCGAACGCGGCGAGCGCGTGTTCCCAGTTTCCGATAATGCCAACGACATTGCCGACACACTCGAACGCTTGGCGAAAAGCGCCGGTGTGCGCTTCGTCCGGGAACGGCTCGTGGATATCCAGACAACGGACGGGCGCGCTGCTGCGGCAGTGACGGACAGGGGGGAATACCCCTGCCGAGCGATTGTTTTATGCACTGGCGGCTTATCGTATCCGGCGACCGGCTCCACCGGCGACGGCTACCGTATCGCAGCAAAGCTTGGTCATACGGTTATTCCGACGCGTGCGTCGCTCGTGCCGCTCAAAGCGGAGGCGGACTGCGCGCGGATGCAGGGGCTGTCGCTGCGCAATGTCGGCCTGACGCTTTCCTGCGGTGATAAGGTGCTGTACCGTGAGCAGGGCGAAATGCTCTTCACGCATTTTGGTGTATCGGGGCCGCTGGTGCTCTCAGCAAGCGCGTATCTGCCGGAGGATGTTTCCTCCTGCCGGCTGGAGATCGATCTCAAGCCGGGGCTCACGCCGGAAAAGCTCGACGAGCGGCTGCTGCGGGATTTCTCGGAAAACATTAACCGTGATTTTACGAACGCGCTGGACGCCCTGCTGCCGCAGAAGCTCATCCCGGTCGTGATCGAGCGCTCCGGCATTCCGGCGCGGCTCAAAGTGAACAGCATCCGCCGCGAGCAGCGGCTCGCGCTGCGCGATACGATCAAGAGCTTTACTGTCCGGCTGATTGCCCGCCGCCCGGTGGACGAGGCCATCGTGACCGCCGGGGGTGTGGATGTGCGGGAGGTTAATCCGCGCACCATGGAATCCAGGATCGTTCCCGGACTTTATTTTGCCGGGGAGATTCTTGACCTGGACGCCTGCACCGGCGGGTATAATCTGCAGATTGCCTGGAGCACCGGCTATGCCGCGGGACGGGCAATCCCGGAAAAGGAGACTACGGAATGAAACACATATCCATCGCTATCGACGGCCCCTCCGGCGCGGGAAAAAGCACAATTGCCCGCAAAACGGCGGAGAAATTCGGCTTTCTATATGTGGACACCGGCGCGATTTACCGCACGGTTGGTCTTGCGGCATGCCGGCGCGGCATCGCTTCCAAGGACAGCGCCTCGGTCATTGCCATGCTGCCGAAGCTGCATATCGAGCTGCGCCACGGCGACGACGGCGCGCAGCATATGTTCCTCGACGGGGAGGATGTTTCGGATGCGATCCGCATGCCGGAGATTTCCATTTACGCCTCAGACGTGTCTGCCATCCCGGAGGTGCGCGCCTATCTTATGGAGATGCAGCGCTCCTTTGCCCGCACGCAGAATGTCATTATGGACGGGCGGGATATCGGTACCGTTGTGCTGCCGGATGCAGGACTGAAGATTTTCCTTACGGCGTCCGTAGAAGCGCGCGCCAAGCGCCGCCAGCTGGAATTGGAGAAAAAGGGCAAGAGCCTCCCCTTTGAAGAGGTTTTGCGTGACATGGAATACCGTGACAAAAATGATTCCTCCCGCGCGGCGGCACCTCTTCGTCCGGCGGAAGACGCGGTGCATCTGGATACGACGGAGCTGGACTTCGCCGGGAGCTGCGCGGCGGTGGAATCCTTGATTCGGGAGCGTTTTTCACTATGACAAAAGAAAAATGGTATCGTCTGATTTATGATGTTCTCCGCCCCATCGGGGCGCTGCTGTATCCACAGAAGTTTTACGGTTTGGAGAACATTCCGGAGGGACCGGCGATCTTATGCGCACCGCACTCCAACATTGCCGACCCGATTCTCATTTCTTTCGCGCTGGGACGCAAGACCTATGTGCATCATCTTGCCAAGGCTGAGTCAAAAACGACTTTTATCTTTGGTTGGCTTATGAAAAAGGCCGGGTCGATTTTTGTTAAACGCGGTGAGCGCGATATCGATTCCTTCAAGCAATGCATGCGCGTGCTCAAAGCGGGGGAGAAGCTTATTGTTTTCCCGGAGGGGACGCGCGTGCACGGCGATGCTATCGTAGAGCCAAAGTCCGGTGTGATCCACATGGCGGCGCGGCTGCATGTGCCGATTGTTCCGATATACATCCCGCGCGACAAGAAGCTTTTTCACAAGGTTCCTACGGTGGTCGGCAAACCGTATTATCCGGAGATGAGCGACCACCGCGACTACGACCGGCTAGCCGGAGAACTGATGGAGCGTATCTGGGCGCTCCGGCCGGAGGAATAAGCGCGTGGTAGCAAAGTATATTCTCGCCCGCAGTGCCGGTTTTTGCTTCGGCGTGGAGCGGTCGATCCACATGGCGGAAGAAGCGCTGGAAACTGGCGCATGCCGCTGTCTCGGCGAACTGATCCACAACCGGGACGCCGTTGCCGCGCTGGAGAAAAAGGGGCTTTCCGTCATTGAGAACGCTTCTGAATTGCCGGAGGGAGAACGGGTGATTATCCGCGCCCACGGCGTATCCCGCACGGTATATGCGGAGCTCGAAAACCGGCAAGCCGAGGTGATTGACGCGACGTGCCCTCTCGTGGAACGCATTCACAAAATCGTCCGCGAAGAATCTGCCGCCGGGCGGCAGATCGTCGTAATTGGCGACGCGGAGCACCCGGAAATACGGGGCATTTGCGGCTGGTGCACCGGGGCTGTCGTGCTGCCGGACGCCGCAGCGCTGGACGAATGGCTCTCCGAATCCGTGGAAATGCCCGAAAAACCCCTCTCCGTTGTATTTCAGACTACACAAATTCAAGCAAATCACATTTTGGCAGAAAAAATATTAAAAAAAAGATGTACAAATTTCAAAATATTTGATACTATATGCGGAGCAACGTCCAAGAGGCAGAGAGAAGCAACCTCTCTTGCCGGGATATGCGATGCAATGATCGTCATCGGCGGTGCGCACAGCGCGAACAGCCTGCATCTGGCAGAGCTTTGCCGCGAAAAATGTGCGAGCGTTTTCTTTGTCGCCGACGCGTCGGAGCTGGACACATCCCGGTTGCCGGGCGAGGGCCGTATCGGAATTACGGCGGGAGCCTCGGTGCCGTCCTGGATCATTAAGGAGGTAGTAAAAAAAATGAGCGACGAGATCAAGGTAGAACAGACCACGGCAGAGGAAGTCGCTGCGACCGCGGCCGAAGAGACCGCACACGTTGAAGCCGAGCCCGCTGCGGAGAATGCCGCCGGGAAGCCCGACTCCGAAAAGACGTTTGATGAGCTGCTGGAAGATTCCATCAGAACGATATATAACGGAGACACCGTCTCCGGTTATGTTGTCAGCATCACGCCCACGGAAGTCACCGTCGATCTGGGCACCAAGCATTCCGGCTATATCCCCGTGACCGAGTTCACCGAGGATGGCGCTGCCAAGGTGGAAGACGTTATCCACGTTGGCGACAAGATCGAGGCCTGCGTTGTGCGCGTGAACGATGTGGAAGGCACTGTGATGCTCTCCAAGAAGCGCTTGGACACCATCAAGTCCTGGGCCGACATTGAGAACGCTGCCGCCGACGGCACCATTGTCGAAGGCAAGGTCACCGAAGAGAACAAGGGCGGCGTCGTTGTCTCCGTGCACGGCGTGCGTGTGTTTGTTCCCGCTTCCCAGACCGGTCTGCCGCGCGAAGCCGCCATGTCCGAGCTGGTCGGTCAGACCGTCCGTCTGAAGATCACCGAGGTCAACCGCGGCCGCAAGCGTGTTGTCGGCTCCATCCGCGCCGTGGCCAACCGCGAGCGCAAGGAGCGTGCCGAGAAGATCTGGAACGAGATCGAGGTCGGCAAGCATTACGAGGGCGTGGTCAAGTCCATGACCTCTTACGGCGCGTTCGTTGATATCGGCGGCATCGACGGCATGGTCCACGTGTCTGAGATCAGCTGGAACCGCATCAACAAGCCTTCGGATGTCCTGAACGTCGGCGACAAGATCGACGTTTACGTCATCAACTTCGATAAGGAGAACCACAAGATCTCCCTCGGCCACCGCGACCCGAACCTGAACCCCTGGAAGGTGTTCACGGAGACCTACTCCGTCGGCGATATCGCGAAGGTCAAGATCGTCAAGCTGATGCCCTTCGGCGCGTTCGCGGAAGTGCTGCCCGGCACCGACGGCCTGATCCACATCTCCCAGATCGCCAACCGCCGCATCGGCCAGCCCTCCGAGGTGCTGAGCGTCGGCGATGTGGTCGAAGCGAAGATCACCAACATCGACAACGAGAAGCAGAAGATCTCCCTGTCGATCCGCGCTCTCTCCGAGCCCGCTCCCGCCGCCTCCCGCGAGGAGACCGAGGACGAGCCCCGCGAAGACGCGCTGGTCTACTCCGTTTCTTCCGACGGCACCGCCTCCGGCGAAGCCCCCGAAGTGGAGTAATTCCGATCCAAAATCCCTCTGTCTTTGACAGAGGGATTTTTTGTATGCGGGAAAGACTGGAACGCCTTGCAAACGCTGCATTTTTGTGTATAATATGTTTAGAGGATTATTCACCTTTCGGAAGTGCCGCCTGAAAAGGCAGGAGGATCGCGATGAGTTTCCAGATCGGGGATCGCATTGCCCATCCGCTTCACGGAGCAGGGGTGATCGATCGCATTGAAAGCCGGCGTATCGGCGGAGAATCAAGGGAATACTTTGTTCTCAAGTTGCAGGGGAGCGGCATGGTCGTTATGGTGCCGAAAAATGCCTGCGACGAGGTTGGTGTGCGCCCAATCGTTGATGCAGACACGGCGTATGACCTGTTCCGGCGCATTCCGGACATGGATGTCTCCATGGCGGATAACTGGAACAAACGTTACCGCGAGAACATGCAGCGCATCAAAAGTGGCAATCTTTCGGAGCTTGCCGCCGTGATTAAGGCGCTGACGCAGCGGGATGAAAAACGCCCGCTCTCCACCGGCGAGCGCCGGATGCTCAATCAGGCGCGGCAGATTCTTCTTTCGGAGATTTCTCTTTCCGTGAACTGTCCTTACGATTTTGCGGAAATTCAGCTGGATCAATGTCTGCGCAAACCGAATAAACGGAGTGTATAAAACCGATGAGTCGCTTTTCTGATTTTCTTCGCCGAGCGAAAAACACCTCGTGCAGCGTTGTTGTCGTCGCTGCCGGAGCCTCCACGCGGATGGGCGAGGATAAGCTCTTTATGGACCTTGCCGGAATGCCGGTTCTCGCGAGAACGCTTACCGCGCTCAACAGCTGCGCCTGCGTGGACGAAATTGTTGTGGTAACGCGCCTTGAGTCGCTCGAGAAGGTCGCCGCGCTCTGCCGCGAATACTGCATCACCAAAGTTGGAAAGGTCGTTGTCGGCGGCACAACGCGCACCGAGTCTGCGCTGGCCGGTCTTGTCCAGATCCGGCGCAGCGCCAAATACGTCCTCATTCACGACGGCGCACGGCCGCTTGTAACGGAAGAGGTCGTGTATGATGCGCTGCACAGCGCCGCGCTCTATAAATGCGCCGCTCCCGCCGTACCGGTTACCGATACGGTCAAGGAAGCCGACCACGACACCGTTGTACGCACCCTTGACCGCAGCACACTGGCCGCCATTCAGACGCCGCAGGCGTTTGTCCCGGAAATCGTCAAAGCCGCTTTGACGCGCGCGATTTCTGAACAGAAGGAATATACGGACGACTGTGCCGCCGTGGAGGCAATGGGCGTAAAGGTTCATCTCTCCAAGGGCTCGCCGGAAAATATCAAGATTACCGGACCGGTCGATATTCCGACGGCAGCGGCGATTTTGAAAGCGCGCGAGGGATAAGCAGATGCGTATTGGACAGGGGTACGATGTTCACCGCTTGACCGAAGGAAGAAAACTTATCCTTGGCGGCGTGGATATCCCGTACAATTTAGGACTTCTTGGCCATTCGGATGCCGATGTGCTCACGCATGCGATTATGGACGCGCTTCTCGGTGCGGCGGCACTTGGCGATATCGGGCAGCTTTTTCCGGATACGGACGAGCGGTATGCCGGCGCGGACAGTCTGAAGCTTCTTTCCGCCGTGTGCGTGCATCTGCGCTCCCATGGCTGGGAGATCGTAAATACCGATGCTACGATCGTGGCGCAGCGGCCCAAACTCATGCCGTACATTCCGGAGATGCGCCGGCGTCTGGCCGGAGCAATGGACGTTTCGGAAAGCTGTGTGAGTGTAAAGGCCACCACGGAGGAGCATCTTGGCTTCACCGGGCGCGGCGAGGGCGTTTCCGCCATGGCGGTAGCGCTGATCACGGAAAAATAAACCATAGTTTTTCCCTCTGCATAGAATGGGTTGCCATCTCGTATGCAGGGGGATTAATTATGTATGCGATTATTCTGTTCCGCTCGCTGACGTATGCGCAGCGGGGAAGCCGGGCGTTGAGTCTGGCCGGAATTCCGACGTATGTTATGAAAGCGCCGCAGGGACTCACCGAGAAGGGCTGCGGCTATGGAGTGCGGCTGAACGAGACGAAACTCCGCCGGGCGGTAGCGCTGCTCGACGAGCGCGGCATTGACCGCGGCAGAGCGTTTCTGCTCTCCCGTCTCACCGGAGAATACCGGGAGGTGCCGCTGTGATCTATCTGGACAGCGCGGCAACATCGCTCCATAAGCCGCCGGAGGTGCCGCGTGCTGTGGTGCGCGCTATGCAGAGCTGCGCGAGTCCCGGCCGAGGCGACCATGCCGCCGCTATGCGCGCGGCAGAAATGGTTTATTCCTGCCGGGAGGAAGCGGCAGCACTCTTTCACATGACGCAGCCGGAAAACGTCGTCTTTACGATGAACGCCACACACGCACTCAATGTTGCGATCCATTCTCTTGTGCGCGAGGGGATGTGCGTTGCGGTATCCGGCTTCGAGCACAATGCCGTCATGCGCCCGCTCTACGGTTCCGGCGCGGAAATCCTGGCGTCGGATACGCCGCTCTTTGATACCGAAGCATTGATAGACTGGTTTGAGAGAAACCTGCCGATGTGTGACGCTGCGGTCTGCACCTGCGTATCCAACGTGTTCGGGTTTATTCTCCCAATCCGGGAAATCGCGGCGCTGTGCCGGAAAAACGGCGTACCGCTGATCGTAGACGCGTCGCAGAGCGCCGGGATTCTTGACCTGAATTTCCCGGAGCTCGGCGCGGTGTTCGCCGCCGTGCCGGGACACAAGGGGCTTCTGGGGCCGCAGGGGACAGGAATTCTGCTCTGCCGGGATGCGGGGGTGCCGCTTTTGTCCGGCGGAACCGGCGGCGACAGCCGCAGTCACTTCATGCCGGAAACGCTGCCCGAACGTCTCGAGGCAGGCACGCACAATGTCTGCGGCATTGCGGGACTGCGCGAGGGGATTCGTTTTGTCCGAAGGATAACAACGCCGCGGATTTTTGCCGAGGAAGAGCGGCTGATGCGCCGTCTTGCCGTTCGACTGAACAATCTGCCGGGGCTGCGCGTCTTTCTTTCGGAGAGAGATAATCAGTCCGGCGTGCTCTCCGTTCTTCCTTCGCGCATCGGCTGCGACGTGCTCTCCGAACGGCTTGGCGCGGCGGGGATTGCCGTTCGCTCCGGGCTGCACTGCGCCCCGCTTGCGCATGAAACAGCCGGTACGATCCAGACCGGAACGGTGCGCCTGAGCGTATCGCCGTTCAACACGCCGCAGGAGATCGACCGGGCGGCGGATGTGATCGAGAAAATTTTAAAAAATAGCTACAAATTGTAACCAATTATTTGCTATAATCCATTAAATCCAGTATAATGTAATTTGCACAGCAAAAACCAAAGAGGGGACAGTCCTATGGATAATTTCTGGTCATCGCTGAGACAGGCGTTTGGGCATCTCGGCACGATCCGCGTGATGGATATCATCGATATTCTGATTGTCGCATTGTTCTTCTATTTTCTGATTACGCTGGTCCGCCGCACAAAGACGAACAAGCTGTTTCAGGGTATAGTATATATTCTCCTTGCCCTCTGGCTGTCCGGCGAGCTGCAGCTCTATACCGTGAACTACATCCTCCGCAACGCCGTGCAGGTCGGACTCCTGGCGCTGGTCGTGCTGTTCCAGCCGGAGATTCGCCGGTTCCTCGAAAAGCTCGGCACCGGATCCATTTTCTCGCGTCTCCTCGGCGCGCCGCACACACTGAATGCCGATGCCGCCATTACGCAGACGGTGCTTGCCTGCCTGGATATGTCCGCTTCGCGCACCGGCGCGCTGATTATCTTTGAGCGCGATAACCGCCTGGATGATCAGATCCGCACCGGCACGATTCTCGATGCGGAAACGACGGCAGAGCTGCTGAAAAATATCTTCTATCCCAAAGCACCCCTGCACGACGGCGCGGCGATCATCCGCAGCGGCCGGATTCAGGCGGCCGGATGTATGCTTCCGTTATCCAACAATCCCAACCTGAGCAAGGAACTCGGCATGCGCCACCGCGCCGGCATCGGCATGAGCGAGGCGTCTGACGCCGTCGTTGTGATCGTGTCGGAGGAGACCGGCGCGATCTCTGTGGCGGTCAACGGAATGCTCAAGCGGCATCTCACAAAGGACACCTTCGAAAAGATTCTCCGCAACGAGCTGATCCCCGAAGTGAAAGAGGAACCGACCGGTACGTTCCGGTTCCTCCGCCGGAAAGAAAAGGACAAGGCCGATGAATAATACAAACGAAACGAACGAAAGGAAAAAGCTGGATCTCAAACGCATTACGGACAGCCGTGTGTTCTGGATGATCCTCTCTCTGCTCGCGGCGTCGCTTCTGTGGATGTATGTTACGACGACCGAGGGCGTTGAAGTGGAGAAGACGCTCAACGGTGTGAAAATTGAGTTCCTCGGCGCAGACGCGATGCGCGCGTCGAGCGATCTCATTGTCACAGAGCAGGATCGAACCTCCGTTAATCTGACGCTCTCCGGCACACGCCGCGTTCTCTCCAAGCTCACAAGCTCCAACGTCACCGCGACGGTCAATCTCAGCAATGTCTCGGCGGACGGGCGCTATTCGGTGTCCTACGATATTTCCTATCCCTCCGGTGTCAACGCGAACGAGATAACGCTTGTCCGCGCATCGGCGGATGTTGTGAATTTCTATGTGGACAAGCTTGCCCGCAAGACCATTGAGGTCAAGGGTGCCTTTACCGGCAATACCGCAGACGGATATCTCGCCGATGAGAGTATGGTGTTCGATCCCATGGTCGTGGCCATCAGCGGCCCCAAAACGGTCATCTCGCAGGTTGACCACGCTTTCGTATCCATCACCCGCGAAGACGTAGACCGTACGCTGAGCTATTCCACGACCTACTCTCTTGTCGACGCTGACAATAACCCGATCGAGGATTCTTCCATTCAGCGTGAGACGGAAGAGGTCACCGTGACGCTGAACGTCCTTTCCACAAAGGAAGTCCCGCTCGATGTGACTATCATCGACGGCGGCGGCGCTACGCGCGAAGCCAACACGCATATTGATATTAACCCGAAATCCATCATGCTCGCCGGAGACGCATCGGCGATCGACAGTACAACGAAGCTCATTCTTGGGACGATCAATCTCTCAACCTTTGCCACAGACTTCTCTGCCACCTATACGATCATCCCGCCGAACGGCACCGAGAACATGACCGGCGTCACGGAAGCAACGGTGACGGTTTCCATCACAGGCGTTGCCACAAAGTCCTTCTCCGTGAATCCCGATAATATTGTCTGCATCAATGTCCCGGACGGATACGAGGCGGAGAATATCACGCAGGCACTCAATGTTACGGTCCGCGCGCCGCAGGAGGTTCTTGACCAGATCAGCGAAGTGAACCTCCGCGCTGTGGCAGATCTCTCCAATCTCGGCACGAACGCCTCCGGCGTTTTCACCCCGACGGTGGAGATCAAGATCGACGGCTTCCCCGAGGCGGGCTGCGTTGGCGAATATAAGATCTATATCACGCTCAAGGAAAAGCATTAAGTCATGTACGGCTATATTCGACCGGATATCGGCGAGCTCCGCATAAATGAATACCGCCGGTTCCGTTCCATGTATTGCGGCTTATGCGAAGCGCTCCGGCAGCGGTACGGAGGCTTATCCCGATTCCTTGTCAGTTACGACATGACGTTTCTCGCGCTGCTCACGCTCTCGCCGGAGACGGCGATCGATTCCCGCCGCTGCCCGGTGCATCCGCTGCGAAAGCAGCCGTGCATCTGCGGGGTAAAGGAACTGTACGACGCCGCGGATTATACAGTGATCCTCGCCTATCAGAAAATGATGGACGATGCGGCCGATGAAAAGAGCTTTCGGGCGCTGCGCGCCCGGCTCGCCGTCCGGCTCATCCGAAGCTGCTACCGCAAAGCGGCGGCGCGCCAGCCGGAGTTTGACGAAAACGCCAGACAGTGCCTTGAGCGTCTCGCGGCCATTGAGAAGAGCGGCGGGGCATCACTTGACGCATCAGCAGACTGCTTTGCCCGGCTCATGGCCTTCCCGGCAGGCCGGGCGTCGAGCGCGGCGCTGCGGCGGGAGCAAAGCGAAATTCTTTATCATGCCGGACGAGCCGTCTATATTCTGGATGCGGCGGATGACTATGCCGCTGACCGGAAAAATGGCCGATATAACCCGCTCTGCCTGCGGTTTAATTCCGCCGCCATGACGGCACCGGAAAAAGAGGAGATACGCGCCACACTGAATCTTTCGCTTTCCCGCGCCATGAGCGCCGCGGAGCTTCTGCCGGAGAGCGCGTGGAAGCCCATTCTTGAAAATATCCTGTCCTGCGGCGTCCCGCACGTGGCCGACGAGGTGTTCGCAGGGGCGTGGAAGAAAAACAGAAAAAATACGGAGGATCTCTGATCCTTCCAACAGGGAGTAAGCGAATGACCGATCCTTACGTTGTCCTGGGCGTTTCCCGGACGGCATCCGACGAGGAAATAAAAAAGAAATACCGCGAGCTTGCCCGGAAATACCATCCGGACAACTACGCCAACAACCCGCTTGCCGATCTTGCACAGGAAAAAATGAAGCAGATCAACGAAGCCTATGACGCGATCACCAAGGAACGCGCAGGCGGCGGGGCACAGTATAAAACCTATTCGCAGCCCGGAAGCACATCCTCCGGGAGCGCGAGCGGCCCATACCGGGACGTTCGCTCGGCAATCATGGCGGGCGATCTCGCCCGCGCCGAGATGATCCTCGGCTCGATCGTTGACCGAAATGCCGAGTGGAACTTTCTCATGGGCGCCGTCGCCTATCATCGCGGCTGGATGGATGAGGCCTCCCGCTATTTCCGTCAGGCGGCTTCGATGGATCCCGGCAACGCGGAGTACCGTCAGGCGGTCGCGCAGATGGAAAGTCAGGCGAGCAATCCGTTTTCCGGTGCGGGCGGCACCGCTGGAATGGATACGCTCGGCTGCAATTCGTTCTGTCCGTGCCTCGCGTTTATGGCGGCCTCCGGCGGCTGCATGCCATACATCTTGTGTTGTTAATAGATTCATTTCATATTTCGTTATTGGGAGAAGGGACAGAAATGGGAAAACTGCTCAGCATGACCGGCTACGGCAGTGCCAAAGGCACCGTGGAGGGTCAGGAGATCACCGTTGAACTGAAAAGCGTAAACAACCGTTTTCTGGACTGCTCTGTCCGTTTGCCGCGAAGCTTCCTCTTCGCCGAGGATGCGGTAAAGAAGGCAGTCACGGTCGGTGTGACGCGCGGCAAGGTGGATGTGTTCGTATCGTCACAGGCCTCGCAGGATTCCGGGACGGTCGTTTTGGTGAACGAAGGTCTTGCCCGCGAGTACCGCGATGCGATTGCGCGCATTGCCGAGTCGCTGGGGCTGGAAAACGGGCTCACCGCATTCAGCATTGCGCGGCTTCCTGACGTGCTTACGGTGGAACGCCGCGAGATCGACAAGGACAAGGCCACAGCCGCCCTTGCGGAGATTACAGCAAAGGCCGTGGAAGAATTCAACGCCATGCGCGAGCGCGAAGGCGAGTGGCTGCGGCGGGACATGCTTGCAAAGCTCGATACCATCGAGAAGCTTGTTTCCATCGTGGAGGAGCGCTCTCCGCAGACGGTGAAGGAATACCGCGAACGGCTCGAAGCGCGTCTGCGTGAAGTCCTGGCGGATCGCTCGCTTGACGAGCAGCGCGTCATCACCGAAGCTGCAATCTTCGCTGACCGCACCGCCGTGGACGAAGAGACGGTTCGTCTCCGCAGCCATATTGCGCAGTTCCGCACGCTGCTGCAGGAAGGCTCTCCGATTCTCCGAAAGCCCGATTTTCTTGTGCAGGAGCTCAACCGCGAAATGAACACCATCGGCTCCAAATGCAGCGACTCGTATCTTGCACAGGTCGTTGTGGATCTCAAGTCCGAGCTCGAAAAGATCCGCGAGCAGATTCAGAACGTGGAATGAGGTGCTGGTATGAAGCTCATTAACATCGGATTCGGCAATCTTGTTTCCGCCTCGCGCTTGATCGCCATCGTGAGTCCGGAATCTGCTCCAATCAAGCGTATCATTCAGGATGTACGCGACCGCGGCGAGCTGATTGATGCGACATATGGCCGCCGCACGCGCGCGGTCATCATCATGGACAGCGGCCACGTGATCCTCTCGGCGCTCCAGCCGGAAACGGTCAGCGCCCGTATGGTTGGGCGGTCTGAGGATGCTTCGGCAGGGGAGAAGGACGAAGAATGAAACGAGGAAAGCTGCTGGTGATCTCCGGCCCCTCCGGCTGCGGGAAGTCCACCGTGATCGGAAAGATGATGGCCGGGCGGAAAAACGTGGAGTTTTCCGTGTCCGCTACGACGCGCGCCCCGCGCCCCGGCGAAAGAGAGGGCGTCGATTATTTCTTCGTTTCCCGCGAGCGCTTTGAGGAAATGATCCGAAAGGATGAGCTTTTGGAGCACGCCGAGTTTGTCGGCAATTGCTACGGCACACCGAAATCACAGGTGTGCGCCCGGCTGGAAAGCGGTGTGTCCGTCATATTGGACATTGAAGTGCAGGGCGCGGCACAGGTGAAGCAAAAGCTTCCCGAGGCTGTTACCGTTTTTCTTGCCCCGCCGGGACTGGATGCACTCGAACGCCGTCTCCGCGGCCGCGGAACAGAGTCGGAGGAGACGATCTGTGCGAGACTTGAAACGGCGCGGCGCGAAATGGCGCTCGCTCCCAATTATGATTATACTGTGATCAACGATGACCCGGATCGCGCAGCGCGCAAGCTCGGCGCCATCCTCGACAAATAATTTCCCAACAAAGTTTTACACCGGTCAACACCGGATCAGAAAGGAATGGAATCTGTTATGATGCTTTATCCCCCGATGGCGAGTCTTGTTGACAAGGTCGGCAGCCGCTACCTTCTTGTGAATCTTGTCGCGCGCCGCGCCCGTCAGATTGCGAACGATGCCGAGGAAAACGGTGAAATCCTTGATAAGAAGCCGGTCTCCATGGCGATTGACGAAGTGTACTCCGGCAAGCTGACGCTGGAAAAGACGAATGACTGATTCGCCGGCAACGGCAAAAATCGCTGTCGCCGCTGCGACGTACTGGGTAGACCGGCCATTTGACTACCGCATCCCGCCCGCGCTTGCCGATAAGGTCGTGCCCGGTGTGCGCGTGGTTGTCCCGTTTGGCGGTGGCAACCGGCGCACGGAGGGGATCGTCCTCTCCCTCGGTTCGGCGCAGTCTGGTATGCGGCTGAAAAACATTGCCTCCGTGCTGGACGCCTCGCCGGTGCTCTCCCCGGAGATGATCCGTTTGTCAGTATGGCTGCGGGAGCGGTATTTCTGTACGGTATATGATGCCGTGCATGCCATGCTGCCTGCCGGACTCTGGTATCAGATGGAGTCGGTATATACGCTTTCCGCCGGATTCGACCGGGAGAGCGCGTATGCCGCAGCGGGAAAATCCGCGCAGGAGCAGCTGGTGCTCGACGCGGTGTTTGCCCACGACGGGAGCTGCCCGCTGGCGGATCTTGAACGGCTTTTTGAGGATTCAAGTCCGGCACGGGCGCTGCAGTCGCTCGTGCGCAAAGGTATTCTGGAAACTGACAGCCGGGAAAAGCGCCGCGTCGGCGATAAGAAAATCCGTATGGTTTCTCTGGCTGTTTCGGCGGAGGACGCGCAGACTGCCGCCGACCGCCGCGAGAAGCGTGCGCCGCTCCAAAGCGCATGCCTGCGCCTGTTGTGTACGCTCGATCGTGTGTCGTTCTCGGAGCTTTGCTACTTTACGGGCGCTTCGGCCTCCTCCGTCAACGCGCTGGTAAAAGCGGGATTGGCGGAGATCACGCAGGACGAGGTGTTTCGCCGCTCCGGTTTCCGCAGCGAGGAACGCTCGCCTCTGCCGGTGCTCAATGAGGAGCAGAGCGCGGCATTTGAAGGCATCCTCTCTTTGTATGACGACGAGCACCCATCGGCATCGCTTCTCTATGGTGTCACCGGAAGCGGTAAGACATCCGTGTATGTCCATCTGATCGACGCCATGCGCCAAAAAGGGAAGGCGTCCATCCTGCTTGTGCCGGAGATCGCACTCACGCCGCAGATGATCCGCATTTTTTCCTCGTATTTCGGGGATGACGTTGCGGTTTTGCACAGCTCTCTCGCTGTCGGCGAACGCTACGACGAGTGGAAGCGCATCAAAACCGGCCGGGCACGCGTTGTGATCGGTACGCGGAGCGCCGTATTTGCTCCGTGCAGCGATCTCGGCCTCATCATTATCGATGAGGAGCAGGAGTATACCTATAAATCCGAGAACTCCCCGCGTTACCATGCCCGGGACGCTGCCAAGTACCGCTGCGCTTCTTCCAACGCCCTCCTTGTTCTCGGCAGCGCAACGCCGGATGTGGAGAGCCGCTACCGTGCCGAAACGGGTGTATATCATCTATTCACCCTGAAAAGCCGCTTCAACGCCCGGCAGCTTCCTTCCGTCCGTATCGTGGACATGCGGCAGGAGCTCCGCGGCGGAAACGGCAGCGAAGTGAGCGGCGTACTGCTGCACGAACTGCGCGAAAACATTTCCCGCGGTGAACAGAGCATTTTGTTTTTGAATCGCCGCGGCGCGGCGAGCCTGGTTGCCTGCGGGGAGTGCGGCTATACCTATACGTGCCCGCATTGCAGCGTGAATCTCACGTGGCACAGCATAAACCGGCGGCTCGTCTGCCACCATTGCGGTTATACGCGCCCGATTGACGAGGTGTGCCCCGAATGCGGGGGACTTCTCAACCAGTTCGGCACCGGTACGCAGAAGCTGGAAGAGCATCTGCGCGAGGCGCTGCCGGATGTGGAGATTCTGCGTATGGACGCGGATTCCGTGTCTCCCGCCGGATCGCATGAAAAGATTCTCTCCCAGTTCCGGGAGAAAAAGGTACCGATCCTCATCGGCACGCAGATGGTTACCAAGGGGCTGGATTTTGAGAATGTGACGCTTGTCGGCGTCATATCCGCCGATCAGCTTCTCTACTGCGGCGATTACCGCGCGGGAGAGCGCTGCTTTTCTCTCATCACGCAGGTCGTCGGGCGCTCGGGAAGAGGTGCGAAACCCGGACGGGCGATCATCCAGACGTTCACGCCGCAAAATCCTGTGATTGGCATGGCCTCCCGGCAGGACTACGAGGGCTTCTATGCCGAGGAGATCGAGCTGCGCCGGCTGCAGAATTGCCCGCCGTTTTCCGATATTGTTACCGTTACGGTATCGGCGGAGGATGAGTCCGCGGTTCTTCGCTGCTGCACGTACATCCGCGACCGGATGAAATCCGAGCTTCGCACGCGGAAGGATGCCGCAGTGCTCGGCCCTGCGCCGCTGCCGGTCGTGCGTGTCAGCAACCGGTACCGCTATCGCGTAACACTGCATTGCCGGTTTGACAAGGAGATCCGGACACTCGTGTCCGGGCTTCTGATCCAATGCAATACCGCAAAAGAATACAAGGGCGTGTCGGTCTTTGCCGACTATAACCCGATGGAGTGAATACTATGGCGCTTAGAAATATTCTTACCGAAGAAAACCCCGCGCTGCGAAAGGTCTGCCGCCCGTATACGGCGTTTGATGCGCGCCTGCACCAGCTTCTGGACGATATGAAGGAAACGCTCGCGCAGGCAAACGGCGTCGGCCTCGCTGCGCCGCAGGTCGGCATTATCCGCCGCGCCTGCATCGTGATGGAAACGAACGTCCCGGAAGGGGAGGACGAGTATTTTATTGAGCTCGTGAACCCGGAGATCATTGAGCGAGACGGCGAGCAGGAGGGCGGCGAGGGCTGCCTGAGCCTGCCGGAGCAGTACGGCGTTGTCAAACGCCCGAACCATGTCAAAGTCCGCGCACAGGATCGAAACGGCAATACGTTTGAAGTGGAGGGCACCGGCCTCACGGCCCGCTGCTTCTGCCATGAGATCGATCATCTCGACGGCATTCTCTTTACCGACCGTGCGACGCATATGTATACGGACGAGGAAATGGAAGAGCTCTACGGCGGAGACGACAAAGAATGAGAATTGTTTTTATGGGAACACCGGACTTCGCGGAAGAGTCGCTGCGCGCGCTTCTCGAGGCCGGTGAGGATGTTGCCGCAGTTTTCACGCAGCCGGACAAGCCGCGGGGACGCGGCATGCAGGAGAGCTTTTCTCCGGTGAAAACCCTGGCTGTGGAGCGAGGCATTCCCGTGTACCAGCCGGCCACGTTCAAAGACGGCGCGGCAACGGAGCTTCTTCGCACGCTTGCGCCGGAGCTCCTTGTGGTTGTCGCGTATGGCCGCATCCTGCCGCAGGCGTTTCTTGATGTGGCAACACATGGCAGCATCAATGTTCACGGCTCGCTCCTGCCGAAATACCGCGGCGCCGCGCCCATCCAGTGGGCGGTGCTCAACGGGGATAAAACGACCGGAGTTTCGGTGCAGTATATGGCCGCGGCGATGGACGCCGGCGATGTGATTGCCGCGCGTGAAACGGAGATCGGCGAGTTTGAAACATCCGGCGAGCTTTTCGACCGGCTGAAAATGCTCGGCGCAGAACTTCTTGTGGAGACTGTCCGGAAGATCGAAAATGGCGATATTGTCCGCGTGCCGCAGAATGAAGCGGACGCCACCTATACCAAAATGCTCAATAAGGACATGTGCCCGATTGACTGGAATAAAACGCCGCGGGAGATCGTGAAGCATATCTGCGGCCTTGACCCGTGGCCGGTCGCCACGACGGAACTCGGCGGCGTATCCTTCCGCGTGTTCGGCGCGGAATACACCGATACGAAAACGGCGCTTGCGCCAGGAAAGATCGTATCTGCCGGAAAAGCGGGGATCGAAGTCGCCTGCGGCGGCGGACAGACCCTTCGTCTTGCCGAGGTGCAGGCAGCGGGGAAGAAGCGCATGAGCGCCGCAGCATTCCTGCTTGGCCACCCGATGAAAGCAGATGGCTAACGGCACGTCGGGCGCCCGCGAGGCGGCGCTGTATGTCCTCGCCCGCTGCCGGAGATTTGATGCCTGGTCGCAGCAGACCATTCAGGCGGCGGCAGATAAGTTTTCTCTTGATGAGCGCGATACGGCGCTCTGCACCAAGCTCTGTCTGGACGTTCTGCAAAACGCGGCGCTCTGCGATTTTTACATTGGCTGCTATTCTTCCGTTCCGGTATCAAAGCTTGAGCCGAACCTGCTGGATATTCTCCGGCTCGGTGTCTGCCAGCTCCTGTTTATGGATAAAATACCCGTGTCGGCGGCGGTCAATGAAGCGGTTGAGCAGACAAAGCGCTCCGGCTCCCGCGCCGGGGGGCTGGTGAACGCCGTTTTACGCCGTGTCGCGGAAAACCGGGAAAAGCTTCCGGAGATTCCGAACGGCGGTACGGCACAGGAGCTCTCCATCCGGTTCAGCCACCCGTTGTGGCTGTGCGAGCGCATGGTATCCGAGCTTGGCTATGACGGAGCGGCGGCCTTCTTTGCCGCCAATAACCGTGCGCCGAAGCTTACGGTTTCGGTGAATACCCGGTATGGTGATGCTCCATCGCTTGCAGAGCGGTTTGCCGCGGCGGGCGTTCACGCCCATGTCAGCGAGCTTTCCCACGTTTCCGTCTGCGTGGAGGATAAAGGCAATGCCGCCGCGCTGCCCGGTTTTGCACAGGGGAAATTTTTTGTGCAGGACGCCGCTGCAGCGATGAGCGTTTTGTGCGCTGCGCCGGGAAAAGGAATGCGCGTGCTCGACGCCTGCTCTGCCCCCGGCGGAAAGAGCCTTCTCTGTGCTTCGCTGATGGAAAACGAAGGGGAGATCCTCTCCTGCGATCTCCACGCGAAAAAGCTCCGGCTTGTCGAGGAAAACGCGCTGCGGCTGGGATTTTCGATCATCCGCACCGCGCCGATGGACGCTTCCAAGCCGTATGAAACGCTCCGGGAGAGCTTTGATCTTGTCATTGCGGATGTACCGTGCTCCGGCATGGGCGTTATCCGCAAAAAGCCGGAGATACGCTATAAAGACCCCAAGGCGCTCGCCGGGCTTCCGGCGATCCAGAGGCGGATCGCCGAGGGACTTTCCTCGTGCGTCCGGCCGGGCGGTGTGCTGCTCTATTCCACCTGTACTGTTTTCCATGAGGAAAACGAGGATATTGTGGAGGATTTTCTTCGCGACCACCCGGATTTTACCCGCGAGGAACAGCGGCTCATTCTGCCGCAGGAATATGATACGGACGGCTTTTTCTATTGCCGTATGAGACGAAATGGCTGATTTGACCGAAAAAATCGATATAAAATCCATGCTCCCGGATGAGTTGGCGGAATATCTCCGCTCGCTTGGCCAGCCGGCGTACCGGGCGAAGCAGCTCTTCCGCTGGTTTTCCTCCGGCTGCGGCTCGTGGGACGAGATGACCAATGTTCCGCGCTCGCTCCGGGAGGAGCTTTCCGAGCGCTGCATGCTCTCCGCGCCGCGGGTGCTGAAAAAGCAGCAATCCGCCGAAGACGGTACGATCAAGTTCCTTTGGGAGCTGCAGGACGGAAACGCCGTGGAAACGGTCGTTATGCGGTATCACTACGGAAATACGGTCTGCATCTCTTCGCAGGTCGGCTGCCGGCAGGGGTGCGCTTTCTGTGCTTCGACCATCGGTGGGCTTGTACGAAATCTCACGCCCTCGGAAATGCTGGATGAGGTACTGTTTTCCGAGAAAGAGTCCGGCCTGCCGGTTTCCCACATCGTTTTGATGGGCATCGGCGAGCCGCTGGACAATTTTGATACCGTTATGCGTTTTCTGGAGCTTATCAACCACCCGGAGGGACGCAATATCAGCATGCGCCACATTTCGCTCTCCACCTGCGGACTGACGGAACGGTTTGATGATCTTGCTGAGCGCGACTTGCAGATCACGCTTTCTGTATCGCTGCATGCGCCGGATGACGAGACGCGAAGCTGCATCATGCCGGTCAACCGCGGCCGCGGCGTGGACGAGCTATTCCGCAAATGCAAAGCCTATTACGACAAAACCGGACGCCGCATATCGTTTGAATACGCCATGATCGACGGCGTGAACGACTCCCCGGAGCAGGCAGAGCTCCTTGCCCGGCGGGTGAAGCCGCTTGCGGCGCATGTCAATCTCATTCCGCTCAACCATGTGGACGAGCGCAGCTTTGAGCCATCCACACCGGAGAATCTCAAGCGGTTTGTGAATATACTTACGAAGAACGGAGTCAACACGACCATACGGCGGCGGCTCGGCAGCGATGTGGACGCATCCTGCGGTCAGCTGCGCCGCAAAATGACGAGGGAAGCAAAATGAACGCTTTCGGCATCACCGACAAGGGAAAAGTACGTTCCGTCAATCAGGACTCTTACCGTCTGAGCGTTTCACCGGGCGGCGATTACGTGCTCGCGGCGCTGTGCGACGGTATGGGCGGCGTGCATGGCGGGGAGATCGCCTCAACGATCGCTGCGGACTCATTCATGCAGTATACAGAGGATATGCTGTGCCGGGAACCGGCGTCGGATGCAGCGCAGATACTGCGCGAGGCGGCGGCTTATGCCAATTTGAAGGTATACGACCGCGCCTTTCGCGACGATGCCTGCCGCGGCATGGGTACGACGCTTGTGGCAGCGCTTGTTCGCCCGGATGACGCCGCCGTAGTCAACATCGGCGACAGCCGGTGCTACTGGCTGGCGGATGGGCAGCTCCAGCAGGTCACGCGTGATCACTCTCTTGTGCAGAGCATGGTCGACCGCGGACTGATCACCGAAGAGGAAGCCTGTTCGCATCCGCGGAAAAATGTGATCATGCGTGCCGTTGGATTGGAGCGCACGATCCGCAGCGATATTTTCCGGCTGGATATCCGCTCTGGCGATGCTCTGCTGCTCTGCTCGGACGGGTTGAGCAATCTCGTAAGCACCGGGGAGATGGAAGCTCTTCTTCTGACGAGTTCGGACGACGACGCGCTCTGCCGCGAGCTTTTGCGCATGGCGTTGGAACGCGGCGCGCCCGACAATGTCACGCTGGCGCTTGTACGCCGATGAACCTACGGGGGAATGATATGGATACGAAAAATCAGGACAAATACCGCGGCATGATGCTCGACGGCCGGTATGAGCTCGTGGAGCTGATCGGCAGCGGCGGCATGGCGGTTGTATATAAAGCGATGTGCCACCGCCTCAACCGCTATGTTGCGGTGAAGATCATGCGGCCGGAGCTTGCGAAAAACGAGAAGTTCCGCCGCCGCTTCCAGACGGAATCGCAGGCGATCGCGAAGCTGAGCCATCCGAACATTGTCGGCGTATACGATGTGAGCCGGACCGATCACGTGGAATACATCGTCATGGAACTGGTCGACGGCGTCACGCTCAAGCAGTATCTTCAGGAGCATGGCCCGCTGGATGCGGCGCAGGCGGTAGATTTCTCCCTGCAGATCGCACGGGCGCTCAGCCACGCGCACGGCAAGGGCATTGTCCACCGCGACATCAAGCCGCAGAACATCCTCGTTGTGGAAAACGGGGTCATCAAGGTTGCTGATTTCGGTATTGCGAACCTTCAGTCCGAAGTGCCGGATGTGGAAAACGAAGCGATCGGTTCGGTGCATTATATTTCGCCGGAGCAGGCGCGCGGCCTGCCGGTGGACGGCCGGAGCGACATTTATTCGCTTGGCATCGTCATGTATGAGATGCTCTCCGGCAAGCTGCCGTTTGACGGCGACGATGACCGGACGGTGGCGCTCAAGCACCTCTCCGCCGTGCCTGCACCGCTTCGGGAGATTGCGCCGTCGGTGCCGGAAGCGCTCGAGAAGATCGTGATGAAAGCGATGAACGCGTCTCTCGACGAGCGTTATCAGACGGTGGACGCGCTTGTTGCCGATCTGGAAACGATCCAGAAAACGCTCAACGGCTCTCTCGACCGGATCGAAGGCAACGTTGCGCCGCTCAGCACGGCAGGGGAACTCGGCAGGGAGGATTATATCCGCCGCCGCCGCCGCGCCCACCGCGTCAGCATGCTCTCTGGCTTCTTCGGCGTGATGGCTGCCATATTGATTATCGCCGTGTTCCTCTGGAACTATTTTCTGAGCGATATTTTTGTCGTCAATCAGCGCGTCGCTATTCCCAACTTCGTCGGCAGCAATTACGAGACGATTATCAACAGCAAGGAATTCAAAGATAAATATAACTTTGATCTCATTTACGAAATCGACCCGAACGTGGAGCGCGGAATCATCATCGGCCAGTCGCCCGACGCCGGGAAAAGCTATATGCTTACCTCGGATGGCATCAACGTAACGCTCACGGTGAGTACCGGCGTTATGTTAACTGAAATCCCCAACCTTCTCAATTACGATTACCGCGAAGCGACGAGCGAACTGGAAAAGCTCGGCTTTGTTGTGGACAAAACCTTTGCCGATTCCGACGACGTGCCGGCAGACTGTGTAATGCAGATCAGCCCCTCGCCGGGAGAAAAGCTTCCAGCGGGCGCGACGGTGTATCTCACGATCAGCCAGGGCGCCAAAACCGAGACGGTCATCATGCCGTACCTCGTTGGCAAGGACTATGCCACGGCGGAAGCGGAGCTTGCTGCCGCGCCTCTGACGCTCGTTTCCGTGAGCTACGTTTACAACAGCACGATCCCGGAAAACTATGTGGTAAGCCAGACGGTCGAGGCGGGAACGGAGATCCCTGCGTATTCCAAAATCTATCTGCAGATTTCGCTGGGACCGGAAACGACGCCGACACCGTCGCCCTCTCCGGTTCCGACGCAGGATCCGAACGTTGAGTGAGCCGGATGGAAGGACGTATCATCAAGGCGCTGAGCGGCTACTACTATGTCGATACCGGCGCTGATATCATTACCTGCCGCGCCAGGGGAAAGTTCCGGCTGGACGGAACCAGCCCTCTTGTAGGAGACCGGGTGCAGCTGGACGTTTCGCCGGACGGCACGGGCAGCGTGCGGGAGATCCTTCCGCGGCGGAATTACTTCATCCGCCCGGCGGTCGCGAACATCGATCTCATGGTAATGCTTGCTGCGGCGGTCAATCCGGTCACGGATCCGTTCCTCATTGACCGGGTGTCCGCGCTCGCGGCGCACCATTCCTGCGATTTTCTCCTCTGCATCAATAAGGCCGATTTAAATCCCGGTGATGAGCTTTTCTCGATTTATTCCGCTTCGGGCATCCCCGTGGTGCGGACGAGCGCCGTTACCGGCGAAGGGCTGCCGGAGCTCTCCGAGCGCCTGGCCGGCCGGGTCTGCGCTTTCACGGGCAACTCCGGCGTCGGGAAATCCAGCCTCTTGAATGCGCTTTCGCCGGAGCTTTCGCTGCTTACCGGTGAAGTAAGCCAGAAGCTTGGCCGCGGGCGGCACACAACGCGCCATGTGGAACTGTTTGCTCTGGAAAACGGCGGATATGTTGCCGATACGCCGGGTTTCGGCTCCTTTGATATCGAGCAGATGGAATCCATCCGCCCGGCAGAGCTGCAATACTGCTTCCCGGAGTTTGAGCCTTATCTTGGTTCGTGCCGTTTTACGGACTGCACCCACCGGAACGAGCCGGACTGCGCTGTCCGCGCCGCGGCAGACGAAGGGAAAATTCATCCGTCGCGGCTCGATTCCTACCGCCGTTTGTGGGAACAGGCGAACCGGAAAAAGGACTGGGAAGTCTGAGAATAAGAACATATGATCCCCCGGTGCGTACTATGAAGTAAAGCATGGTGCGCATCGGGGGACTGTTTATGCGGCGCAGAAATCGGCGAAGAAACCCCGTCGGGTGGATCATTGTGACGGTGGGGATCATTGTCCTGCTCTCGCAGATCCTGCCGGAGGGGTTCTGGTGGTTCTTGCTCGGCGCGTGTTTGATCGGCGTCGGCATATGCATCAATCGAAATTGCTGTTGAGGAGGATCGCATATGAAGGTTATCTATATCCGGCTTCCCGGCTTTCTCTACCGGATGCTTTTGAAGCTGGAGTGACATATTTTCCGGGCATTTCTCATAGGGTATACCGAAAACGGACAAGGAGAGGAATGCCTATGGAAGTCAATCTGAAACGGGAAGCCATTCAATACTGCACTCCTGTTTATTCCGATACACTCAGCCGCGAGGAAACGCTGGAAGCGGTCGTTTCAGACACCCTGCCGGATGTTGCCCGGATTCTGGATGTGGATGCTGCGGTATATCTGCGCTCCAAGACGCTGCAGCAGGGGAGCATCCGGATCGAGGGCAGCATACGAGGAACGGTGCTGTACATTGGGGAAGATTCGGAGCGTCTGCAAAGGATCGAAACGGAGCTTCCGGTCGTCTTTTCTACGGAGGCGGAGGGCGCGGAAGATACGGATGCGCTGGCGGCGAATGTGTGCGTATCGTCGGCGGACGCGAAGCTGCTCAACCCGCGGAAAATTCAATTTCGCGCCGGAGTTTGCGCTGCAGTTGTTGTTTACCGCAGTGTGACGGCTGAGCTTCCGTCGGAGGCGGAACAGACGCCGGGGCTCTATACGCTGACCGATACGAAAACCGTCAGCTTCCTTTCCGGCGTAGAGGAAAAGAGCTTCCTCGTCTCCGACGAAGCGGAGCTTCCCGCCGGATGCCCGCCGATGGAAAAGTTGCTCTGCTATTCACATACGGAAAGCGTCGATGAGCTCAAGCAGGTCGGCGGAAAGATGATTTTGCAGGGAACGGTACGGCTCGATACGCTCTATCTGACGGCGGGGGACGATGCGCCGCAGCATCAGATTTTCCGCATCCCATTCTCGCAGATTCTTGACATAGCGAACGGCAAAGCCGAGCTTTCCACCGTGATACTGACCTCCGGCGGATGCTATCTGGAGCCGCTTTCCGGCAGTGACGGCATAACGTCCCTTCATCTGGAGCTGCATTTGTGCGCGCAGACACTCTGCCGCAGCGAAACGGAGATCCGTTATATTGCGGATGCCTACAGCCTGAAAAGCACCTGCCGGCTGAAGACGGACACCGTACGCACGCTGGGGGCGGCGCGCCCGGCTGTACTGCGGCAGTCGGTGCGCGAGACGCTGGAAACTCCCGATTCTCCGAAGGAGATCGTGTACGCGCGTGTAACGGCGGCGTTTCCTGTCTGCACGGAAAACGGCGTATCGGAGAGCATCTGCGTCCGCATGCTCTATCGCACGCAGCGCGGCAGTCTTTCCTCCATGTCCCGCATGCTGACGCTCACTTTTGAAAATGGTGAGACTACCGGCATGACGCTGCCGGAAACAGCGAGATTTGGCGAGATTTATGCTGCCGCCGGAGACAATGCGGTAGAGCTGCGGTGCCCGGTGGAGCTCTCAGTCAATGCAGCGGCGCCCTCGGAGTTTACGTATGTGAGTGAGATGGAGCTGGAGGAAAACGAGACGGCGGAGGAGATGGAGCGCCCGTCCCTGATCGTGATCCGGCTCGGTACGGAATCCCTCTGGAACGTCGCGAAAAAATTCGGTTCCACATGTGAATTGATCGAAGCCGCTAATCCAGGGGCGGTAAATCCCGGCGATCTGATCCTTATTCCGCACGGGAGATAAGGAAAGCTCTTGTCATCCGCGTGCGAAAGTGCTATAATTCCCTCAAACGTATTTTTGTTTGGGGGAATTACAGTATGTCCGGACATTCCAAGTGGCATAACATACAGAAAACCAAGGGCGCGCAGGACGCCAAACGCGCACAGGCGTTCACCAAAATCGCCCGTGAAATGATTGTTGCCGTCAAAGAAGGCGGCAGCGGCGATCCGGCGAACAACTCGCGTCTCGCGGCGGTCATTGCCAAGGCGAAGGCGACCAATATGCCGAACGATAATATCAAGCGCACCATCGAAAAGGCGCTCGGCAGCGGCGCGACAGATAACTACGAAAGAGTTACCTACGAAGGCTACGGCCCCTCCGGCGTCGCCATCATTGTGGATGCCATGACCGATAACCGCAACCGTACCGCGTCTGACGTTCGTCATTACTTCGATAAGTACGGCGGAAACATGGGCGCCGCGGGCTGCGTTTCGTGGTCATTTGATAAGAAGGGCGTCATCGTGATCGATAACGAGGACGAGGATCTTGACGAGGAAGCCGTTTTCGAGTCGGCGCTGGAAGCTGGCGCGGACGATCTCGAAGCGGAAGAGGGCATCTTCACGGTCTATACCCAGCCGGACGATGTTGCCGCTGTAGCTGAAGCGCTTTCCGCCAAGTATCATCTGCTCTCCGCACAGGTGGAAATGGTTCCGCAGAACTACATCACTCTCACTGATGAGGGCGATATCAAGAATTTGTCCAAGATGCTCGAGATGTTCGACGATAACGAGGATGTCCAGAACGTCTGGCACAACTGGGAAAACGAAGAATAATTCCCCAAAGCCATAAAGAACTCCCGGCTGTCCACTGAACTGCTCCAGTTTGTGCGGACAGCACAAAAAGCCCCCTATGTAGGCGATATGAAGTTTAAGCGGAGTGGCGCA
>CAKSWA010000012.1 GCA_934511165.1 uncultured Oscillospiraceae bacterium
AGCGCTTCATAGACCTTCGTGCCGACGCGCGTCATGATCGCCATGCAGCAGACAACATAGATCGAGTCGGTGATCTCGATGCCGTACTTGGCAAACGGCGAGCCGATCGCACCCATCGAATAGGGGATGACATACATCGTCCGGCCCTTCATGCAGCCGGCATAGATGTTACGCAGCTTCGCCTTCATCTCGTCCGGCGCCATCCAGTTGTTCGTGGGGCCGGCGTCCTCTTCCTTCCTGCAGCAGATGAACGTGCGTCCCTCAACGCGGGCGACATCGTTGAGCGCGCTGCGGTGGTAAACGCAGCCCGGCAGCTTTTCCTGGTTGAGCTTTATAAGCTCGCCGGTAATGTATGCCTCGCGGCGCAGCGATTCCAGCTGCGTCTCCGTGCCGTCGATCCAGACGACGCTGTCCGGCTGCATCAGCGCGCGGCTTTCCTCAACCCAGTCGGTGATATGGTGATTGATCGTATATGCCATTGCCCGGAGCCTCCTATTGGTTTTACATTATATTATTCATAATAGACGGAAAAGTTCCATTTGACAATGGCATATGTCGAGAAAAGTGGGCAAATTTGCAATTTTCATTTGTCGAACTTGCGTAAAAGTGCATTCGAGAGCGCGGCAAATTGCATGATGGAGAGCGTTTCGCCGCGCACGGCGGGCGGGAGAAGCGCTTCTTCCATGGCGGACGCAATATCGGCACGGTCGAGCTCGGAGAAGCCGGAACGCAGAGCGTTTGCGAGCGTTTTCCGCCGCTGGGCGAACGCGGCGCGCACGGTGCGGAAGAAAAACTTTTCGTCGTCCACCTGCGCGGGGGGCGCGGCGCGCCGATCCATGCGCACAACGGCGCTTGTCACCTTCGGTTGCGGCACGAAGCAGTGCGGCGGCACGTCGAAGAGGAGCCTGGACTCGGCGTACCACTGCACGAGCACGGAGAACGCCCCATATTCGCCCGTGCCGGGCGCGGCGCAGAGCCGCTCAGCCACCTCTTTCTGGATCATCACCGTGACGCTTTCAAAGCAGCCCGCTTCGAGAAATGCGGTGATGAGCGGCGTCGTCACATTATACGGCAGATTGGCGCACACCTTCCACGGCCGGTTCCCGAACGTTTCGGCGCATACGGCCGGCAAATCTGCCTTGAGAGCGTCGGCAAAGACGACGGATACATTATCGAAATCCGCGAGTGTTTCCGCGAGCACGTCCCGCAGCCGTTCATCCAGCTCGATGGCCGTGACGCGTCCGGCGGTTTTCGCGAGCTCCGCTGTGAGACAGCCGACACCGGGACCGATCTCCAGCGCGCCGTCGGTTTTTTCGATGCCGCTCTCGGCGGCAATCTGCTGCGGTACCCACGCGGCGGTCAGAAAATTCTGCCCCAGCGATTTGGAAAAATGAAAGCCGTGACGCTGCAGCAGCGCCGTTATATCGCGGTAATCAGTCAGATTCATCGTTCCACCAGCTTTTCGAGCGCGATGCGCAGCGCACCGTCGTCCACGCCGCCGACGAGGCGGATCGTGCCGCAGGTCTCAAAGCCGTTTTTGCGCAGCATGGCGCGCATCGGCTCATTGCCGGGGGCGGTGTCGATGCGCACGCCCGCGCAGCAGTAGGCATGCGCGAGATCGTCCGCGAGCGAGAGCATTTCCGAGGCGATGCCGTGGCCGCGGCAGGCGTCCGAAACCATGATGCGGTGGACGGTGAGATACGGCCCCGCGCATGAGAGCCATTCGCCCTCGATGGCGGTATACGCCGCCTCGCTCCGGCGGCTGATGCAGAGATAACCGGCCGGGTTTCCGTCGGCGGTGAAAAACCAGCCGTCGCCGCGCTCAATATCCCGGCGGAAATCCTCCTCCGCGGGGTAGCCGTGCTGCCACTGGTCAAGCCCCTGGGAGGCGAGAAACGCCTTGGCCTCGCCGGCAATGGCGAGAATGGCGGACAGATCGCCCTCCTCCGCGCGGCGGCAGTCGATCTTCGGCGGCACGGGGCGCGGGTGGCGCTCAGCGTCGATCTCGTCGAGCAGCGCTTTGTCCTCGTCGGTCTGCGGCACAAACTTTTCGAAGAGCTCCGGGCGCTTGTCCATGGTGCGTTCGAGCATCTTCTTCCGCCGCCAACGGGCGATTTCGCGGTCTACGCCGCTGCGGAGGATCGGCGGCACCTCGCGACCTTCCCATACGTCCGGGCGGGTGTACTGCGGGTATTCGAGCAGACCGTCCCAATGGCTCTCGCCGGTGAAGCACTCCTCGTTGGCGAGCACGCCGGGGATGAGACGGCACACGGCGTCCGTCACCGCCATGGCGGCGATCTCGCCGCCGGTCAGGACAAAGTCACCGAGGGAGATCTCCTCATCGACGCACTCTTCAATGAAGCGCTCGTCCACGCCCTCGTAGTGGCCGCATACGAGCACAAGATGGTCGTAGTCCGCCGCAAGGCGGCGCGCGCATGCCTGGTCAAACGTTTTCCCCTGCGGAGACATGTAGATAACGCGGCGGCGCTTTTCACCCGCTTTGGCGCACACATCGTCGAGGCAGGATTTGAGCGGCTGCGCCATCATCACGCAGCCCCAGCCGCCGCCGTAGGGGTAGTCGTCCACCTGCTGCTGCCTGTTTTCGGTATAGTCGCGGATCTGGACGGCGTGGATGTCCAGAATGCCCTTCTTCTCGGCGCGGCCGAGAATGCTGATCTTGAGCGACGCCTCCACCGCGTCGGGGAAGAGCGTCAGAATGTCGATGCGCATGGCGTCACATCCCTTCTATCAGATGAACGCGGATCGTTTTCTCGTCCGCGTCGATGTCAAGAATAAATTCCGGCACGGCGGGGATCGTGTGCTCGGTCTCGCCCTGCACGACGTAGACCTGTCCGGCGGGCATATCGAGCACCTCGGTGAGCTTGCCGATCTCCGTGCCCTGCTCGTCCACGACCGCCGCGCCGAGAAGATCGGCGACAAAGTGCCGTCCCTTCGGCAGACGCACGTCGCTGCGGGCGAAGTACACGATCTTGTTTTTGAGAAGCATCGCGCCGTTCACGTCCTCCACATCCGCAAAGCGGACGATGAGCATGCCCTTGTGGACGCGCGACGAGGCGACGGCGCGCGGCGCGCCGTCAATGTAGAGCGTTTTGAGCGGCTTTAAAAACTCGGCGCTGTCGCACCACGGGTCGAGCTTGACCTCGCCGCGCACGCCGAACGTGTTGATGATCTTTCCCGCTTCGAGATACGGCTCCTTTGCCATAGGTAAACCTCCAGATATGGAAACCGCAGGGACGGGGCAGCGCCCCACCCCTGCGGTTTGGGTTTTGGGTTTGAGACTCAGTCGAGGATCTCGACCGAGACCTTTTTTCCCTGTCGCTGGGCGACGGCCTTCATCAGCACGCGGATCTCCTTGACCACGCGGCCCTGACGGCCGATGACCTTGCCCATGTCGCCGGGGGCGACCCGCACTTCAAAAACGGTTTCGCCGCCGGTCTCGTGCTCTGTCACGGAGACCTCGTCCGGTTTCTCCACAAGACTTTGCACGATGTAGGTCAGCAGTTCTTTCATTCCGGCAGCCCTCGGAATCAGGCTTCGGCTTTCTTCAGCAGGCCGCGGACCGTGTCGGTGGGCTGGGCGCCGTTGGCGATCCAGTACTTGGCGCGCTCCATGTCGATCTTGATGGTGGCGGGCTCGGTCAGGGGATCGTAGGTGCCGATCTCTTCGATGAAGCGGCCATCGCGGGCGAAGTGGCTGTCGGCCACGACGACGCGGTAGAACGGAGCTTTCTTGGCGCCGGCGCGGCGCAGACGGATTTTGACCATGATGTTTTTCCTCCAAAGATGTTTAAAATTTTATATTTTTATTGCTGTGCAACAAAAAGCGGGTTAGAAGCCGAACGGCATTTTGGCGCCGCCGCGCTGGAAGCGCTTCATTTTTTTGCCGGAGAACTGGCGCGCCATCGTCTGCATCATTTCAAACTGCTTGAGCAGACGGTTGATGTCCACCACGCCGACGCCCGCGCCCGCGGCGATGCGCCGCTTGCGGCTGGAGTTCAAAATCGAGGGGTTCTCGCGCTCGGCGGGAGTCATGGAGAGGATGATCGCCTCGGTGTGCGCCATGGCCTTCTCGTCGATCTTCGCGCCGGCGAGCGCCTTGGCGTCCAGCCCCGGCACCATTCCGGCGAGCTCCTGCAGCGAGCCCATGTTCTTCATGGAGTTGAGCTGGTCGAGATAGTCGGTCAGCGTGAAGCGGTTCTTTTTGAGCTTTTCGGCAAGCTCCTGCGCTTTTTTCTCGTCGACGGCGGCCTCCGCCTTTTCGATGAGCGTGAGCACGTCGCCCATGCCAAGAATGCGGCTCGCCATGCGGTCGGGGTGGAAGACCTCGATAGCGTCGAGCTTTTCGCCGACACCGGCGAACTTGATGGGCTTGCCCGTCACGGCTTTGACGGAGAGCGCCGCGCCGCCGCGGGCGTCGCCGTCGAGCTTGGTGAGCATCACGCCGGTGATGCCGAGCGCCTCGTCAAAGGCGGCGGCGGCGTTCACGGCGTCCTGACCGGTCATCGCGTCCACAACGAGCAGAATCTCCGCCGGTTCGGTCTCGGCCTTGATGCGCCGCAGCTCGTCCATGAGTGCTTCGTCGATATGGAGCCGACCGGCGGTATCGAGAAATACGAGATCGTTTCCGTGGCGGCGGGCATGGTCGATGGCGTGCTTTGCAATTTCCACCGGGTCGCCCTGGCCTTCCTCGTATACGGGAAGATCAAGCTTTTTGCCGACGGTTTTGAGCTGATCGATCGCGGCGGGGCGGTATACGTCGCACGCGACGAGCAGGGGGCGCTTGTTCTGGCTCTTGCGCATGAGCGCGGCGAGCTTCGCGCCGTTCGTGGTTTTACCGGCACCCTGTAAGCCGACGAGCATCACAACGCTCGGAGACTTGGAGCCGATGTTGAGCTTCTGGCTCTGCCCGCCCATGAGCGCGCACAGCTCCTCATTGACGATCTTGATGACCATCTGCGCGGGGGAAAGGCTCTCGAGCACGTCCGTGCCGACGGCGCGCTCGCTGACGGATTTGACAAAGTCTTTGACGACCTTGTAGCTCACGTCGGCTTCGAGCAGCGCGAGACGCACCTCGCGCATCGCTTCCTTTACGTCCGCCTCCGAGAGACGGCCCTTGCCGCGAAGCTTCTTGAATACGTTATTGAGTTTGTCGGAAAGGTTTTCAAATGCCATGTCCCAGCTCCTGTAATGTGGCGGCGATTTCGCGCGTTAAGGTCTGCGCGTCGCCTTTGGTCATGGTTTCGAGCCGCGCGAGCTTTTCCCGCGCCGCGGCGAGAATGTCCCGCTCGGCGGCAAAGCGCGCGACCAGCCCGGTTTTCTCTTCAAACCGGCGCATCGTCTCCTCGGCGCGGCGGATGATATCCCACACGCTCTGCCGGGAAACGCCCTCGCTCTGCGCGATCTCGGCAAGAGAGAGGTCTTCATTATAATGCAGGTCAAAATACTCGCGCTGCTTTTCGGTGAGCAGCTCGCCGTAAGAGTCAAAGAGCATTGTGCGAAAGAGCGCTTCTTCCATACTCTCTGCCTCCCTCTGTCAAGGATTTTTCCCTGTCACCGGCACATTATACCCGCACGGGATGAGTCTGTCAAGGCTTTTTCGCTGACAGGGAGGGAAAAACGCATATCGCGCAGCGCTTCGGGGAAAAATGTTCCGTAAATGTCATGCGTTGGAGGCAGAAAAGTATGGAAACGGTCACGATTGCACTCGGAGAACTCGCGCACTATGCTGAGAGCACGGCGCGCACGATGCCCGTGACGGGCGTGGTGCCGCGCACCGTGGCGGAGGATCAGATCCGGTACGCGCTCCGGTCGCTTCGCGCCGCGCGGCGGCGGATGGAATCGGCGGCTGACGCGCCGGATGGCGGCGCGCGGTGGCTGCTCGATAATCTCTGGCTGTGCGAGCGGGAGGGAGCCTCCGCGCTTGCCGCGTTCCATGCCGCCGGGCGGCTTCGCACAACGTGCGAGGGGGCGCTCGTCCCCGCGCTCTGCCGGGTGCTGCTGGCCTCCGGCGGCGGGCGCGTGGACGAGGAGCGCATTGCCGTGTTTCTCGAAGGGTTTCAGCGGAAAACGGCGCTCACCGGGCGCGAGCTGGGGCTGCTCGGCGCGTCGCTGCGCGCGGCGGCGCTCGTCCGGCTCGCGCAGCTCTACCGCAGCGATACACCGTCCGGCAGCGCGGCCGCTCTGCATTTTACGACGCTGCGGCACATCGCCTCGCTCGATCTGGACGCGGTGCTGGAGGAGGCAGACGCCGTGGAGCACATCCTCCGGTGCGACCCGGCGGGGGTGTACCCGCTCATGGACGAGCGCAGCCGCCGCGACTATCGCGCACGCGTCGAAACGCTCTCGCGCCGGAAAAATCGGAGCGAAGTGCGCTTTGCGGAAGAGGCGCTGCGCCTCTCTAGGCGCGCCGAGGGCGTCCGGCGGAGGCACATCGGCTACTGGCTCTTCGAAAATCCCCTCGGCACCGGCGTGCCGCGAAAAACGGGCGCGGCGTACATTTTGGCAAACGTTCTCTTTACGCTTGCGCTCTCCGCCGCGCTTGCGTTCTGGACGCGAAGCATTCTCGCGGCGGCGCTCTCGCTCCTGCCGGTCTCGGAGATCGTGAAAAGCGTTCTTGACCGCGTGCTGCTCCGCGCTGTGCCGCCGCGCCATGTGCCGCGGCTCGCGCTGCGAAAGGGCGTTCCGCCCGAGGGAAAGACGGTCTGCGTGCTCTCCATACTGCTCACAGGAGAGAAGGCGGCGGACAGTGCGCTCCGGCGGCTCGAAGAATTTCGCGCCGCTTCCCGCGAATGCGGGGAAAATCTTCTCTTCGGCCTTCTCTGTGACCTGCCGGAGAGCGGCGAAACGCTCTCGCACGCCGACCGCGTGCTGCTCGATGATGCCGCCGCCAAAATGGACGCACTCAACGCGCGTTGCGGCGGAGGCTTTTATCTCTTTACCCGCGACCGGCTTTTCAGCCGCGACAGCGGCAAATTTGCCCCCTGGGAGCGGAAACGCGGCGCGATGCTGGAGCTGTGCCGTCTGCTCGCCGGGGAGGAGACCGGTCTTCGCGTCCGCGCCGGAGACGCATCCATGCTGCACGGCACGCGCTATATCCTCACGCTCGACGCCGACACGCGCCTGGAGCCGGAGAGCGCCCGCGCACTGATCGGCGCGGCGCTCCACCCGCTCAACCGCCCGGTGGTCGATCCCAAACGCGGAATCGTTTTTCGCGGCCACGGCGTGCTGCACCCGCGCATCGCGGTATCTCTGGAAAGCGCATACCGGAACGATTTTACACGCCTTTTTGCTCCCGCGGGCGGCGGCGACCCCTACGGCTCGGACGCCGGGGAGGTGTATATGGACGCCTTCCAGAGCGGCGGCTTTGCCGGAAAGGGGATCATCCACGTGGGGGCATATCTCGCATGCCTGGGAGACCGCATCCCGGAAGGGCGCGTTTTGAGCCACGATGCGCTCGAAGGGGCGTTCCTCCGCGGCGGGTATGTGAGCGATGTGGAGCTGACCGACGGCTTCCCCTCCGGCGCGGTGAGCTATTTTGCCCGTGCGCACCGCTGGATACGCGGCGATGTGCAGAATTTGTCGTGGCTCTTCCGGCGCGGGAGGGCGCTGCCGCCCATCGAGCGCTGGCGGCTTTTTGATTCCTTCCGCCGCGCGCTGCTGCCGGTGGGACTTTTTGTCTCGCTTGGTGCGTGGTTTCTCGCGCCGAACGCTGCGACGAGGGCCGCGGCGCTCTGCGCGCTGCTCGTTTTGGCTTTGCCGGTGCTCCGGTACTGCCTCGGCGTTCTCTTTCGTGACGGGCGCGAGGTGCGCTACAAAAGCGCGGCGCTGCACGGCCTTGGCGGCGAGCTGACGCGCGCGCTCACGCGGGCGCTCTTCCTCGCGGCGGAGGCATGGACGAGCGTTTCAGCGATCGTTCTCGCGCTCTGGCGGATGGGCGTTTCGCACCGGCGGCTGCTCCAATGGCAGACCGCCGAGCAGAGTGAGCGCCGCGGCGCCGGTCTTGCCGGCACGTTCGCCGCGCTGTGGCCGGTCGTATACTTTTCCGGGCTGCTGCTCGCCTTTTCGCAGACGTTCGCCGGGCGCGCTGCCGCGATCTGCTGGATCTTCACGCCGCTTTTTGCCTACCGTCTCGGACGGGAGAAGAAGGAAAAGCCGCTCAACAGCGGAGAGCGGGAATTCCTCCTGCGCCGCGCCGCGGAGATTTGGCGGTATTTTCGCGAAAACTGCACGGCGGAATCGCACTATCTTCCGCCGGACAACGTGCAGCTCTCGCCTCCGGCATCGAGCGCGGACCGGACGAGCCCGACGAACATCGCCATGGCGCTCTCGGGCGCGCTTTCAGCGCTGGAGCTCGGCATCGTGTCGGAGACCGAGGCGCTCACGCTTTGCGGGAGGATTCTCGAAGCGGTTGAGGGTCTCGGTAAATGGAAGGGCCATCTATACAATTGGTACGATACGAAAACGCTCCGCCCCCTCGCTCCGGCGTATATCTCGACCGTGGACAGCGGCAACCTTGCCGCGGCGCTCGTATCCTGTGCCGCAGGACTTGCCGCGCACGGTGCGCCTGCGCTCGCAAAGCGGGCGAGAGCGATTGCCGCAGCGATGGATTTTCGCGCGCTCTATGATGAGAAGCGGCGGCTTTTCCGCATTGGGCTTCTGCCCGGCGAGAGCGCCGCGGCGCAGAGCTGGTATGATCTTTTGGAGAGTGAGGAGCGCCTGACGGCGTATTTCACCATCGCCTCCGGGCAGATCGAGCACCGCCACTGGCGGCAGCTCAGCCGCGCGCAGGTCGGCTATCAGGGGCGGCGCGGCATGGTGAGCTGGTCGGGGAGCCTTTTTGAATACCTGATGCCGGAGCTCTTCCTGCCGCTGTACCGCGGTTCGCATCTCTGGGAGAGCGCCCGCTTTGCCGTATACGTCCAGCGGCGGCGCACGTTCGGCGCGAAAAAGCTCTGGGGCATTTCTGAGAGCGCTTTCTACGCCTTTGACGCTACGGAGCACTACCGCTACAAGGCGCACGGCTGCGCGCCTCTTGCGCTCTGCCGCGATGGAAGCGGCGAGAGCGTCGTCTCGCCCTACAGCAGCTATCTTTCGCTCTGCGCCGCGCCGCACGCGGCGGTGGAAAACCTCCGACGCATGGCGGAGGCCGGGCTTTCCGGCCCATACGGGCTGTGGGAGGCGGTCGACTTTACGCCCTCGCGCACAGGCGGCGGGGCGATCTGCGTCCGGTGCGTCATGGCGCACCATCTCGGCATGAGCCTTTGCGCCATTGCAAACGCGCTGTGCGGCGGCGTTCTGTGCCGGTGGTTTTTGAGCGATCCGGCCATGGCGTCGTACACGGGGCTTTTGCAGGAGAAGATCCCCCTCGGCGGGAAGCTTTTGCGCCGTGTGCCAGCGGCCGGAGAGCGGGGGAAGCGCGCCGGGTACGAGGCACCCCGCAGGGGCGAGGGCGCAGACCCCTTTTTCCCGGACGGCGCGGCGCTCTCCAATGGTGCGTACCGTCTGCTCGTAACGGCGAACGGCGCATCGCGCGCCGCGTGCGGCACGCTCATCCCGTACCGGGGCGCCCGGACGCCGTGGGAGGATGCGCCCGGCATGGCACTCTGGGCGGAGAGGGGCGGCATCTGCCGGTCGCTCCTGCCGAAACCAGGGGAGAAGAGCGCGCTGCGCTGGTATTTTACCGCCGGGGAGGCGCGCCTCTCGGGACAGAGCGAAGATATACTCTGGGAGATGCGCTGCACTGTTTCGCGCACGCATCCGGGCGAGCTGCGGCGGCTCAGCCTGCGCTCCGAGAGCGCCGCGCCGGACGCCGTTATTATCGGCTTTGAGCCGGTGCTGCTCGGCGCGCGCGACTATGCCGCGCACCCGGCCTTTGCCCGGCTGGGGCTTTGCACATCGATAGAGGACGGTGTGCTCATCGTATACCGCGCGCCGCGGGGCAGCCAGAGCGCGCAGTATCTCGCGCTCGCCTGCTCGGAGGAGGCGGAGTTTTCCTCCGATTTCCGGCAGTTTCCCGCCCGCGGGGGCAAAGGGACGTTCCGGGCGAATACCGGCTGGCAGAATGAGCCGTATATCGCCGCGCGCATTTCCCTGCCGGAGGGAAGCGCGCGGGAAATTGCCTTCGCGCTCTGCGTTGCGGGGGATGCAGATACCGCCGCGCGCGGCGCGCAGGATATGCTCCAAGAAACCTCCGGCTTTGCCATGGCGGATGCGGCCGCTGCGGTCTGGGGCATGGAGCCGGGGGAGAGCGCCGCAGCCATGGAATATCTTCGCGCGCTCACCTTCCCGCAGCTCTGCGCCGAGGGACGTGCCCTGCCGGGCGGAACGCGGGAAGCGCTCTGGCGGCTCGGCATCTCCGGCGATCTCCCCATTATGGTGTTCGACGGCGGGGAAAACGGCACAGAGGCCGCGCTCCGGGAACTTCGGCGGCATGCGCTGCTCGGCGCGTGCGGCGTGGAGTACGATCTCGTGTTCCTCACCGCGCCCGCCGGAGACTACCGGAACGAGCAGCGCGCGGCGATCGAGACGGCGCTCGAGGCAATGCGCCTTTCCGAAACGCTCTCCCTGCCGGGCGGGGTATACTTTGCCTCCCGCAGCGAGCGGGAGGCGCTTCTCGCCTGTGCCGCTCTTTTCGGCGACGCGGCGGGAACGTCCCTCCCAGCGGGACGGGCGCGCGTGCTCCGCCTCCCTCCGGCAGCGGAGGGAGAGACCGGCATGCCGGGCGTGTCTTATTCCGAAAAACAGGAAGTGCACTTTCTGCTGCCGCCGCTGCCGCCGCGCGTCTGGACGAACATGCTCTATGGCGGCGGTCTCGGCTGCGCCGCGGCGGACGCCGGCCCGGCGGCGCTCTGGTTCGAAAATGCGCGCGAGTGCCCCATCGTCCCGTGGCCGGGCGATGCGCTCGCGGCCGAGGGCGCGGAGCGGCTGTGGGTTGAGACGGAAAACGGCACAGAAAGCCTCTTTTCCGACGGCGGCGCTTGTGAGATCACGTTCGGCCTCGGCTATGCCCGCTGGGAGCGCCATACCGGCGGAAACCGCATCGCGGTCACGGCGTTTATCGTGCCGGACGCGCCGGTGCGCGTGCTGCTGATCGAGAGCACCGCGCCGTGCGAGATCACGTACTTCGCGCCTGTGCAGCTCGCTCCGGAGCGGGAGGACGCGGCTTCCGCATCCGTCTGGCGCGACGGCGGCGCAATTTGCGCGGAAAACCCGCGCTGTCCGTATAAGGATGTGCGCGTGACGCTGCGGTGCAGCGTGCCGTGGGTCTCAGCCGGGACGGACGCGCGCTTCCTCTGCGGCGAAATGTCCGGCACTCTCCGCCGCGGCTTCCCGGCGCTGGCCGGGACGTTCCGGCTGGAAAAAGAGGCGGTATTGCTGCTCGGTACGGCAGATGTTCCGGTGCTGCTCAATATCGCGCGGGCGAGAGAAGCGCTTGCAAAGACGAAGGCGTGGTGGGTGCAGCGCGTGATGGGCGGGAAGTATTCCAAAACTATGCCGGAGAGCGTGCGGCGTCTCGTGCCGTGGAGCATCTATGCTGCGCTCTGCTGCCGTGTCCTGGGGCGGGGGAGTCTCTACCAGAGCGGCGGCGCGGTCGGCTTCCGGGATCAATTGCAGGATCGGGTCAATCTCCTGCCCGTCGATCCCGCCGGGGCGCGGGCGCACATTCTTTCGTGCTGCGCTCATCAGTACGCCGAGGGCGATGTGCAGCACTGGTATCATCCGGCCGGCGGCGCGACCGACAAGGGCGTGCGCACCGACTGCGCCGACGATCTCCTCTGGCTGCCGTGGGCGGTGTGCGAGCATGTGCGAGTGACCGGGGACGAGAGCCTCTGCGCGGAGAGTGCGCCATATCTTGCCTCGCCGCCGCTTGCTCGCGGCGAGCGCAGCCGGTACGAAACGCCCGCGCTCTCCGAAGAGCGCGGCACCGTGCTCGACCACTGCCACCGCGCCGCAGCGCTCGTGCTCCGGCGCGGCATCGGGGAGCACCGGCTGCTCCTGATGGGCGGCGGCGACTGGAACGACGGCTTTGACGCCATGGGCGAGAGCGCGGAGAGCGTATGGCTCACGTGGTTTGCCTCCGGCGTTTTCCACAAATTTTCCGCCCTGCTCACGAGACTTGGCGAGCCGGGCGCGGACCGGTATGAGACCGCCGCGGCGTCTCTCGGTGCGGCGGCGAACGAGGCGTGGGACGCCGATCACTATCTGCGCGGGTATTATTCGGATGGCACGCCTCTCGGCGCGTCCGGCGCGGCGGCGTGCCGCATTGACTCCGTGGCGCAGAGCTTTGCCGCCTTTTCGCCCTATGCCGGGAAAGAGCGCGTGCAGACCGCGCTCACCGCGGCGCTTGCCGCGCTTTGGGACAGGGAGAGACGGCTTATCCGCATCTATGCTCCGCCGTTTCTGCCGGAGGAGCGCTCGCCGGGGTATGTTTCAACCTACGGGCCGGGCTTTCGCGAAAACGGCGGGCAGTATACCCACGCGGCGGTGTGGCTTGCGCTCGCACTGCTGCGCGCCGGGCGGCGGGAGGAGGCGGAGAGGCTCGCGGAGGATATCGCGCTCTCGCTCGCCTCGGACGAATACGGCGCGGAGCCGTTCGTTCTCCCGGCAGATATCGCATATGCGCCCGGAAAGGAAGGACGCGCTGGCTGGAGCTGGTATACGGGCGCGGCGGGCTGGTATTACCGGCTGCTGCGCGAGCTGTACGGCGAAGCGCCGTGAGGAAAAAATTCACATTTGCGCTATGAACGGCAGAAAAAACGTGATATACTCAAGAAAAACAATCCCTCAGTCAGCCTTGCGGCTGACAGCCCTCTTTGCACAGGGGGGCCTTGATCAAAAAAGGAAAAGGGGCGTGACCGTATGGAATACTTCCGCGAAGAACTGTTCCCCTGCGTATCGCTGACGGCGGTGCAGACCGACAAATTCAAAACCGGCTGTATGACGGCGTATCTGCTCACGCAGCTCCACCGCGAAACGGCGGCGGAAAACGCCGTGCTGCCGTATGTGCTGCGGCGCGGCACAAAGTCGCTGCCGGACATGCGCCGCATCTCCGAACGGCTTGACGCGCTCTACGGCACGGAGATCGAGCCCTCGGTGCGAAAGCTTGGCGAAATCCAGGCCGTCGGCTTCTATGCGGGCTTTGCCGAGGACGCGTATCTCCCCGGCGAGACGAACGTGCTCGGCGAGGTCGTATCCCTGCTCGGCGAGCTGTGGCTCTCGCCCGCAACGCGCGGCGGACTGTTTCTGCCCGCGTACGTCGATTCCGAGCGCGAACAGCTTGTCGAGCGCATTGAGCGCGTGAAAAACGATAAGCGCAGCTGGGCGTTCCAGCGTCTGCGGGAAAATATGTGCGCCTATGAAGACTATGCGACCGGCGCTTACGGCACCGCGGACGAGGCCGAGAGCATCCACTATGTGAAGCTCACAAAGCACTATAAAGAGCTCCTTGCCGCGTCGCCGATGGAGTTTTTCTACTGCGGCAGCCGTCCGGGCGAGGAAGTGGCGGACATGCTGCGCGAGGCTTTTGCGCTGCTGCCGCGCGGCGAGATCGATCTCGATCTTGGCACCGATATCCGCATGAACGCCGTGGAGGAAGAGCCCCGGTACTTCACCGAGGAGGATGAAATTTCGCAGGGCGTGCTCGCCGTTGGCTTCCGGCTCGGTGAATGTATGGACGATCCTGACCCGGCGAAGCTCGCCGTGTTCAACGCCGTATACGGCGCGGGCGTTACCTCGAAGCTCTTTCTGAACGTTCGTGAAAAGCTTTCGCTTTGCTATTACGCCTTTTCCAGCACCGACGCGCTCAAGGGCATCATGGCGGTGCTCTCCGGCATCGAGGTTGATAAGTACGATGAAGCGCTCCATGAAATCCTCGCCCAGCTCGACGCGGTGCGCGCGGGCGATATTTCCGAAGCCGAGCTCGACGCGGCGCGGCGCAGCGTGGCGGGTGATCTTCGCACCGGCGCGGACAGCCCGTACTATCTCGCGGACTTTTATCTGCGCGAGACCGTGCAGGGGACGGACGCCTCGCCCGACGATATCGCGGCGCTCGCTGAGACCGTCACGGCGGAGGACGTGGCCGCCATTGCGCGCGGCGTGGAGCTCGACGCCGTATACTTTCTCCGCAGAGAGGAGGCCGGGACCGAATGAACAAGCACGAATATCCGCATCTCGGCGAAACGCTGTATGAGGAAGTCCTTCCGAACGGACTTTCCATTCTCGTGGCGGTAAAGCCGGGCTTTCGCAAAAATGCGGCCTTTTTCGCCACGCGCTACGGCGGGGCCGATCGCCGCTTCAAGGTAAACGGCGAGTGGATCGATACGCCCGCGGGGGTCGCCCACTTTCTCGAGCACAAAATGTTTGATATGCCCGATGGGCGCAACGTCCTTTCGGACTTTGCCGCGCTCGGCGCGAGTCCCAACGCCTTCACCGGCACCGGCCACACGGCATATTACTTTACGGGTTCGGAGAACTTCATGGAAAATCTCCGGCTGCTGCTCACCTATGTCTCTACGCCGTATTATACCGAGGAGAGCGTTGCCAAGGAGCAGGGCATCATCGGGCAGGAAATCTGCATGGGCGAGGACAGCCCCGGCTACGCCGGATACTTCCAGCTTCTGAGCGCGCTCTACGACCACCATCCTATCCGCGAGAACATCGCCGGTTCCATAGAGAGCATCGCGCAGATCACGCCCGAAACGCTTTACCACTGCCACAGCATCTTTTACCATCCCTCGAACATGGTGCTCTGCTGCGTCGGCGACGTGGATCCCGAGGCGATCACCGCGGCGGCGCGCGAGATATTGCCGGACACACCCGGCGAGAAGCCGGAGCGTGACTACGGCGCGCCCGAAACGCTTTTGCCTGCCCGCATGCGCGTCGAGAAAACGATGAGCGTTTCCGCGCCGCAGTTCCTGCTCGGCGTGAAGCTGCCGTATTTACCAGACGGCGCGGCACGGGAGCGGCAGAAGCTCCTCGCGGAGCTTGCCGGGGAGTGCCTGTTCGGCAAGGCGTCGGCATTCTTCAACGATCTCTATGCCAAAGGACTTCTGAACGGCGACTGCACCGTCCAATACGATTCCTCCGCCGGAACGGCCATGCTGTTCCTCGGCGCTCAGGGACGTGACCCGGACGCTGTGGCGGAAGCGGTGCACGAGGCGGTCTCCGGCGTTGCGCTGCGCGGGCTGGATAAGGACGCGCTCGAGCGCTGCCGCCGCGCGATGTACGGCCAGAGACTCGGTTCGCTCGATTCCTTTGCCGCCTACGCCATCTCGCTCGCCGAGAGCAGGCTCGACGGCTGGGACGCGCTCGACGCTTTCACGGCGCTTGAATCCGTCACTCTTGCAGAGTGTGAGGCGTTCCTCTGCGAGAATCTCACGCGTGAGCGTATGGCGCTCTCCGTGATCCGTCCCAACGCCTGATTTTTCCGCAGCGAAAGGAGTTTTCCCCATGCCTGAAGCATTTCCCGGCGCAATCATCACGTTTCCCATGCTCGGCGAGAGCTTTTCTCTCAACCCGAGCGGTACATACACGCTCTTCGGCCATACACTCTACTGGTACGGCGCGATCATCGGCCTCGGCTTCATCCTCGCCGCGATCTACTGCATGTGGCGCGCGCCGAAGGATTTCGGCGTTTCCAAGGACACCTTGACCGACGTTGTGCTCATTGGCCTGCCCACGGCGATTATCGGCGCGCGGCTCTACTATGTTTTTTGCCATTGGTCGAACTATGTCGGCGACACCGTCTGGCAGACGCTCTGGAACTGGTGCAAGATCTGGGAGGGCGGCACGGCCATCCCCGGCGGGCTGCTGCTTGCAACGCTGTGCGTGTGGCTGTACGCGAGAAAAAAGAAAATCCCCTTCGGCGCAATCATGGACTGCGTCGTGCTCGGATTGCTCATCGGGCAGATCATCGGGCGCTGGTCGAATTTCATGAACCGCGAGTATATCGGTGAGATAACGGATATCTTCTGCCGCATGGGACTTACGACCGGCGGCACGACGTACTATGTCCATCCGCTGTTCCTCTATGAGTCGCTCTGGAATCTTGTGGGCTTCATCTTCCTCGCCATCTGGACGCAGAAGGGGAAACGGCAGTACGACGGGCAGGCAACGCTTCTTTATTTTATATGGTACGGCCTCATCCGCTTCCTGCTCGAGCCGCTGCGCACCTCGCCCCTGCTCATTCCCGGTACGGTGCTTCGCGCCTCGCAGGTGATCGGCGGCGGCATGTGCCTTGTCGCGCTCGTGATCCTCATCGTGCAGAGCCGAAAGCCGCACCGCCCGGAGGATCTCTATGTGAACCGCGTCCGCGCGCAGAGCGCCACGGCGGAGAAAGAAGAAAAAACTCTGAACGAATCGGAAGATAAAACCGTCTGATAGCCGGAAACCAAATTTTCAAAACCAAAATCTTGAAGGAGGAAATAGATCATGAACTTCAATCTCGATTCTCTTATGGACACCATTACCAACCTGCGTGAGCGCGGCGCGGAATACGCCAACGTTGCCATGGACAAAACGAGAGACGCCGCCCGTCTCGCCAAGCTCACCGTTGCGCTGACGAGCGAGAAGGACGCGCTCAAGAAGGCGTACATTGAGCTCGGCAAGGCGTATTATGAAGAGCACCACAGCGATGCCGAGGGGCTGTACGCGCAGCTCGTTGAGGAAGTGGACGCGGTCAACGCGCGCATCGAGGAGATGCAGGCGGAGATCGATTCGCTCAAGGGCTCGTTCCACGCGAGCGAGGACGCAAGCTTTGAGGATGTCGTTTCTCAGGACGAGGGCGGCGACGAGGACATTTCCGTCGAGATCACCATCGAGGAAGAGCCCGAAGCTCCCGCTGCGGAGACCACGGAAGAGCAGCCGGAAGAGCACACCGAGGAGTAAAATGGCTTCCGGCGGCAGAGAATATCTCTGCCGCCGGAATTCTTTGTTTTTGGTGTTGACAAATGCGAGCGGATTTGCTATTATATCCCTCGCTGGATTTCCTGCTGGTGTAGCTCAGCCGGTAGAGCAGCTGATTTGTAATCAGCAGGTCGGGGGTTCGAATCCGTCCACCAGCTCCACTTTTCCCGGTGGGTCAAGTGCATATGGGGGTGTTCCCGAGTGGCCAAAGGGGACAGACTGTAAATCTGCTGGCAATGCCTACGGTGGTTCGAATCCACCCGCCCCCACCAAAAGCCCGCATCGCAAGATGCGGGCTTTTTTGTCGGTAAGGGTATTTTGCTTGTCATATTCTTCCGGTTCTGGTATATTGGAACCGGCGGTGAAAGAGTTATGAAAAAGCTTCTCGGGTTCTTTCTGGCGGTCTTCATCCTGACTTCTTCGGCGCTGGCGGCGCCGGGCTCGACGGTCGTTTACATCACCCGCACCGGCGAATGCTACCACACCGGAGAATGCCGCTTCCTTCAAAAGAGCAAGATCGAGACGACGCTTGCCGACGCTCTTGCGCGCGGCTACCGCGCCTGCAAGGTATGCCGCCCGCCGGAACTGGACGGCGGGCTTACCGCTGCGGCGCCGGATGCTTCCGATGCCTCGCCTTCGCCCTCGCCGTCCAATACGCCGTCTCCCGCTCCCGCGGCTTCACCGTCCCCGACGGTCACGCCCGCGCCCAGCTCTGCCGGGCTCACAGGCGCAGCGGCGGCCAAAGCTGCCGGTTCGGAGAAGAGCGGCGCTTCCGGGCTCGGCGGAGCAGCCGTCCTCGCGGTCGGGGCGTATGTTCTGACCCGACGCCGCGCCAAAAAGAAATAAAAACGCCTGGATGAAAAAACATCCGGGCGTTTAATGCTATATAACGTTTTCCTGCCGCAGGAGCTCTTCCATCCGCGCTTCCAGCGCCTCGTCGGTGCGGAAGAGGCGGACGTATGCTTCAAACTCGGCGTTCAGCTCCGCCGGGGATTTCCCGTATACCTGCTCCATGACGGCGGCGGGGTCTGGCTGGGAGTACATTTCCCTGTACCGCTCTCTGGTGTAGACCGTGAGCAGCCAGTCGGTGAACGTGCCCACAATGGGATAGGTGAAGGCACAGTCGTGCTCAAAGAAAAACTCCCGCTCCAGCAGCCTGTCCATCGGCAGATACCGTCCGGTTTTGAGATAATAGCCCGTCCAGTCCAGATTTTCGATGCCCCACCACTTGCGGTCAAAGTACATGGCCAGCCCCTCTGTCACGGCGGGACAGACCGGACGGTTGTGGACAAAGCTGATGAGGTGCGCATCCTCGTGGAAGCCGACGCATTGGACGGTCTCGTTATACACGGCGTAGATGCGGCTCGGCAGGTCGGCAAAGCCGTTGCAGGGCTCGTCGTCGCCGCAGATGCGTCCTACCTCCTCCGGCGAATCGCAGAGGAAGTACTCGATCTTGAAGTCCGGCGTAAGACCCAGCACGGCGCAGATGTGGGAGAAGCAGCTCTCCTGCAGCGCGGCGATCTTCTCAATATCGCGCTCCGCCGGGGTGCCTGCACCATAGTGAAGAAGGTAGTGTTCCGTTTCAAGTGTCTGCATGGCATACCTCCAGGACGTAATTTAAACGGTTTAAGGGAGCTCCGAGGTGCAGTGCGGGCAGCGCGTGGCGTCGATGGTGATCTCACTCTTGCAGTAGGGGCAGACCTTCGTTTTCGGCGCTTCCGGAGCGGGCGCTTCCTTTTTCCGGCCAAGCGTCATGATCTTCTTTACAAAGAGGAAGATCACAAACGACACGATCAGAAAATCGAGCACCTGCGAGAGGAACGAGCCGTACTTGAGCACCGCCGCGCCCGCGGCCTCCGCTTCGGCGAGCGTGGCGTAGGTATTCCCGTCGAGCGGGAGAAAAAGATTGCTGAAGTCGATCCCGCCGGTCAGCACGCCGACGAGCGGCATGATGACGTCGTTGACGAGCGATGTGACGATCTTCCCGAACGCGCCGCCGACAATGACGCCGACCGCCATATCGACCACGTTCCCCTTTACGGCAAATTCCTTGAATTCCTTGAGTAACGTTTTCATAGTATCGCCTCCGCGATGCATGATAGCAGTCCGCCATTCCAAAGTCAATGAGTTAATTATGACTAACTCAAGGAAGCCTGCGCTAATATTTTACTGAAAAATGCAAAATTTAACAGAAAATCTATTGACAATGCCGGAACATAAAGATAAAATGCGGGCGAAATCCCAAAAAGATAAGGAGGATATTCTCATGAATTGGGGTAAAGTTGGACTTTTCGCGGGCGGTGTGCTGTTTGGCACGGCGGGCATCAAGATTCTCACCAGCCGTGATGCGAAGAAGGTCTATGCCTTCACGACCGCCGCGGCGCTGCGCGCCAAGGAAGCCGTCATGACGACCGCGACGAACATCCGCGAGGGCGCGGATGACATTCTCGCCGACGCGAAGGCGCTCAACGAGAAGTATGCCGCGGAGGACGCGGGCGAGACCATTGAGGACGCCGCGGAGTAATTCGCCATGAAATGCACGATCCTGCACGATACGGCGGGACGCATCCGTGTCCATCTGGAGCAGCCTCGCATGTCGCTGCTCCAGGCGGACATTCTGGAGGCGTATCTGCGAAACACTTCCGGCGTTGCTGATGTAACGGTCCATGACCGCACCGGCAACGCTACGATTCTTTATACCGGCTCGCGCGCCGGTATCGTCGCGGCGCTCGCCGCGTTTTCCTACGAGAAATCCACCGCGCTCGCGCCGGAGCACAGCGTCCGCGCGCTCAACCGCGAGTATGAGGGAAAGCTCATTTTCCGCGTTGTCCGCCGGTACGCATTGAAGCTCATCCTGCCTGCGCCGCTGCGCGCGATCCGCACATTTGTCTGCTCGCTCCGCTTTCTGCGCGAGGGCATCCGCTGTCTGCTGCACGGGAAGATCGAAGTGCCGGTGCTCGACGCAACGGCCATCGCCGTATCCATCCTGCGCGGCGACTTTGAAACGGCGGGCTCGGTCATCTTCCTGCTCGGCATCGGCGAGCTGCTCGACGAATGGACGCACAAAAAGTCCGTTGCCGATCTCGCCGGGACGATGGCTTTGCAGGTGGATAAGGTCTGGCTTGAAACGACGGACGGCAGCGTGGCCGTGCCGGTCGGCGATGTGCGCCCCGGCGACCGGATCATTGTCCGCACCGGCGGCATGATCCCGCTCGACGGCCATGTCGTCGCGGGCGAGGCGATGGTCAACCAGGCGTCCATCACCGGCGAGGGGCTGGCCGTGCGCCGCGCGGCGGGCAGCTATGTCTACGCCGGAACGGTTGTGGAAGAGGGCGAATGCACGATCCGCGTCGATAAGAGCATGGGCTCGGGACGCTATGACCGCATCGTCCACATGATCGAGGAATCTGAAAAGCTCAAGTCCGATACCGAGGCGCAGGCCTCGCATCTGGCGGACAGGCTCGTGCCGTACAGTCTCGGCGCGACGGGGCTCATCTGGCTTCTGACGCGCAACGTCAACCGCGCGCTCGCGGTGCTCATGGTCGATTTCTCGTGCGCACTCAAGCTCTCCATGCCGATCGCGGTGCTCTCCGGCATGAAGGAGGCCGGCATCCACCACATTTCCGTCAAGGGCGGCCGCTTCATGGAGGCGGTGGCGCAGGCGGACACCATTGTCTTTGACAAGACCGGCACGCTGACCCATGCCGCGCCGCGCGTGGCGGCTGTCGTGCCGTTCGGCGGCAAGGAAGAAAACGACATGCTCGCGCTCGCGGCCTGTCTTGAGGAGCATTACCCGCACTCGATGGCCAAGGCCGTTGTGACCGAGGCGGAAAAGCGCGGCATCACCCACGAAGAGCGCCATTCGAGCGTGAATTACATCGTGGCGCACGGCATCGCGAGCAGCGTGGACGGCGAAAAGGTCGTCATCGGCAGTCACCACTTCGTGTTCGAGGACGAGAAGTGCGTCATTCCGGCGGGGGAGGAGGAAAAGTTCGAATCGCTCCCGGCGGAGTATTCGCACCTTTATCTCGCTGCGGGCGGCGTGCTCGCCGCGGTCATCTGCATTGAAGACCCGCTGCGCGCGGAGGCCGCCGAGGTGGTACGCGGACTGCGCTCTCTCGGCTTTACGAAGCTTGTCATGATGACCGGCGACAGCGACCGCACGGCAAAGTCCGTAGCGGCAGCCGTCGGCGTGGACGAATACTATTCCGAAGTCCTGCCCGAGGACAAGGCCAACTTCATCCGCCGCGAGCACGAGGCCGGACGGCGCGTGATTATGCTTGGCGACGGTGTGAACGACTCCCCGGCGCTCTCCGAGGCGGACGCGGGCATCGCCATCCGCGACGGTGCGGCCATTGCCCGCGAGGTGGCGGACATCACCATCGGCGCGAACGATCTCTACTCGCTTTTGACGCTGCGGCGGCTCAGCTGCGCGCTTATGGAGCGCATCCACACAAACTACCGGAACATCATCGGCTTCAACTTTATGCTGATCTGTCTCGGCGTGATGGGCATCCTGCCCCCGGCGACCTCGGCGCTGCTGCACAATGCGTATACGCTCACCGTGAGTCTCCAGAGCATGACGCGCCTGCTGCCCCCGGTGGAAAACGAATAAGCGCGAAAATCGGCTGTCTCGAAAAAAAGACAGCCGATTTTTTACCTTTTTCGGCATACAAGCCAAAATGTCTTGCAAAGCACCCGATGTTCCGGCATAATACAGACAGGGAGACCTGCCCAGAAAGCTGGGAGACCCGCCCGAAAGAGAAAACAGGGAGGAACAAAACCATGAAGCACCGCATTCTTGCCGCCGTGCTCTGCGTCTGCCTTGCGCTGACGAGCCTATATATCCCGGCGCTGGCCGGCGATACGGAAAACGGAACGCCCGCGCCTATGGAAGAGCCGGTCGAAGCAACGCCCGCGCCGGCGGAAACAACGCCCGCGCCGGTGGAAGCAACGCCTGCGCCGGTGGAAGCAACGCCTGCGCCAATCGTGGAAGAGTCGGAGGAACAGCCGCTGGAAGCGGCGGCAGTTTCCGCTGTCCAGGGAACGCAAAGCATACTTCGCATCAATGACGTGAGCATTGATGAAAACACATACTATAAAAGTGACCTCGCCGCACCTACCGGCTATTCCGAAGCCACGGAAGAGGATTACAATTTTTACTATGACGCCCGCAGCAGGACGCTGGTTCTTCGCAATGCGGTTTTGACGCGAACCAAGTCGGCATCCACCATCCTTTATGCCTATACAATGGTTGGTAAACCGATCACGATAGAGTTGATCGGCGAAAACCGGCTTACCGTACCGGACGGGAGCTCGGTGCCAATCAATATTGGGGACGTTATTATCAAAGGCAGCGGTTCGCTTACCCTGGTCGACGGAATAACGTACATCACCAAGCTGACGATGGATAGCGGCACGTTCATCACCGACGATCTCCGGCCGGTGAGCGGTTCCGTATCGGAGAGAGGACTCTATTTTAACGGCGGGAGCTTTACTGCCAAGCATTTTGGCGGCCAGATGGGGCTGTATATCGGCGCGGAGTTCTACCGCTGGAAAACAAATCTCAGCAGGGATTATATGCCGTCCATTTTCGAGACGTGTCCCTATCCGGGCGGAATGCCGCTGAGTCTCGTTCAGATGGACGATCCATTCCGCTCGAAGCTGCGCGTCAATCCCGACACGAACGAATGGGAAGTATCCTACGACAGCGGGACCACCTGGAAATCTCTTGGGGTGAAAGCCACCGGAGAGGACGGAAAGGACGGGCGGGACGGCCGGACGCCTTCCGTCGGTCCGAACGGCAACTGGTGGATCGGCAGTAGGGACACCGGCGTGAAAGCCGAAGGGACGGACGGCAAGAATGGCGTCGATGGTAAGGATGGTGTGAACGGCAAGGACGGCATCGATGGGAAAGATGGTGCGGACGGAAAAGATGGAGCCGACGGCAAGGACGGCGTTGACGGCAAAGACGGCATCGATGGTAAGGATGGCGTCGATGGGAAAGACGGGGCCAATGGAACCGATGGTGCGCCCGGCCTGACGCCCTCCATCGGCGGCAACGGCAACTGGTGGCTCGGCGGCACCGACACCGGCGTGAAGGCCGCTGGGACGACCGGAGCCACGGGCGCTACGGGTGCTACCGGAGCCACCGGCGCAACAGGCGCCGCCGGACGCAACGGCATGGACGGCAAAGATGGGAAAGACGGCGTCGGCATCCGGGAAGTCTCTCTCAGCGATTCCGGCGAGCTGATTGTCACGCTCACGGACGGGACGGAGACAAACCTCGGCAAAATCACCGGCGAGGACGGCGCGCCCGGCGCCGGCATTTCCGCCGTGAGCGTAGATGAGAACGGCGTTCTCACTGTGACGCTCACGAATGGAGAGATCGTGGAGGCAGGCGAAATCCCCGGCGCACGAGAGAGCGGAACGGTGAAAACCGTCGCCTATATCGCCGCCGGAGCGGCGGCGCTGGCGTTTCTCTGGCTCGCAGTACTAACGGCGCTTTTCCTCAAATTGCGCCGCAGAGCATATAAATAAAAAAGACAGCCAGCCCCCATTTGCCAAGCAAATGGGGGCTGGTGTTCCGTTTTGCAGGGCTTCTTCTGCGTCAGATCAGCACGAGCACGCGCAGGACGGTGATGAAGCCCATGCTTGTAAAGACGCACAAAATGGTGGAAAGCACGATGCCGGTGGCGGCGAGGTCGCTGTCGTTGTTGGCGGCAAGCGCCATGACATAGTTCGCCGAGGGGTTCGCCGCCGTGAAGAAGATGGCGATGACCGTCAGCTCAAAACCGCGGAAACCGCAGAGCACAGCAACCGGAACGGCGATGAGCGCCTGACCGAACGTTTTTACACAGGCCGCGATCGCGGCGTATTTGAAGCTTCCTTTGACGCGGTCCTTTGTCAGACTGCTGCCTATGCAGAGCAGGGAGAGGGGCGCTGCCATGCCGCCGATGTCTTTGAGCGGCTTTTCAATGATGTACGGCAGATGCAGCCGGCAGAAGCTTGCAATAAGGCCAAGCACGCTTGCAATGATGAGCGGGTTTGTAACGATGCTCTTTGCCGTCTTTTTGGCCCGCGCGGAAAACGGCACGTTCCCGCCGCGCGGCGTGAGGGCAAGGCTCGCGAGAATGTTGAACACCACTGCCGTCATCGCCAGCAGGAGAGCGCACTTTGCCACACCCTCGGACCCGGCGAACGAGTCGATCATCGACATGCCGAGCACTGTGAAGCTGCACCGGAAGCAGTTCTGCACGAACGAGCCGACCGATTCCTTTTTCTTGAGTGTGTGCGCCGCAATGAGCCAGATAAGGCAGAAGAGCACGACGATCATGACAAAGATGAAGAGCACCATTTTGTAGTTGGAAAAGGCGCTCGGATCGTTGCCCGCCACGTCCATGAAGATTTTTGTAGACAGCACATAGGTAAAGGTAAGCTTCGCAAGCTTGTCCATTTCCTTTTGCGTTGCAAGATTGAATTTTGTCACCAGCCGTCCAAGCAGTATCAGAATGAACGACGGAAGAACGATATTGGCGCTGAAGAGAAAGCTGTCCAGCATAGGAGCGCCTCCTTCTTTGGCTTTATCGGCTCAGCGCAGACCGTCGCCGATGATATTGTCTTTGGTAAGTCCGCCGAGCCGCGCCTGCGGGCGGCCGCCAGTAGCGAACACGGCGACGATCACAAGCTCATCGCTGCGCGGTGCGTCCGAGATGCTCACCTTCATGGCGTCAAAATGACTGCGGACGAGGTTGGCCTCGCGGTGAACGAGCGGCACATCAAGCGTTGCGCCCGCCGCGCCGCGAGTTACGGTAGACGGTACGATCGTTTTGCACGGGAAGCCGAGCGCGCGGCGCATGGCGTTGCCGAATTTGACGTGGTTCATGGCGGCGCCGTGCTCAATCTCGCCGTCCAGACCGACGATGGCTCCCTTGCCGAAGCTTTCGATATTCTCCCGGCCAAGGATCTCGCAGGCGACGGTGGTGAGCATTTCGCCGAGCTTATCGCCCTCGTCTATGAAAGCCTGAAGATCCTCAAAATACTGATCTGCGCCGTCATTTTTGATAACGGCCATCACTGCGCATTTGTGGATGATCTCCGGGCAGGGGCGTCCGCCCTCGCGGTAGGTATTCTCGGTGATCGTGACAATTTTTCTCAGTTCAAACATTACGCGTTTTCTCCTTCCTTGTCAACATGCGGCTGCGGAACAACTTCCACATGGCAGACGTTTTCGAGCAGCTTTACGATTGCCGAGGCGTCCTCGTCGGCAAGTCCGGCGGCGTAGGCCGCCATGTAATATTCCTTGGCGACGTTGCCGAGCACCGTCGGTGCGCCGACATCCTTGGCGAGATCGGAGGCCAGCTTCATATCCTTGAGCTGGAGCCAAACCTTGAAGCCCTTGTTGAATTTCCGCGGGAAAACAAAGTTTTCGATTTTCATTTTGGAGGAGTAGCTCATGCCGGAGCTGGAGTTGATGATGCTGAGGAGAAGCTCGGGGTCGATCCCGGCCTTCATGCCCATGACCATCGCCTCGCAGATACCTGCAAGGTTGATGCCGGTGAGCATGTTGTTGATGAGTTTGATCGTGTGGCCGGTACCGCTCTCGCCGACATAGAAAACGCTTTTTCCGAGCGCATTGAATATTTCGAGCGCGCGGTCATAATCCTCCCGGTCGCCGGAGGCCATGATGCTCAGCGTGCCGTCCGCCGCGCGGACAACGCCGCCGCTGACAGGCGCATCAACAAATGCGACGCCCTGCTCCTTGAGCTGCGCATGGATCGCCTTCGTGTCCGTCGGCGCACCGGTGCTCATGTCAAGGATCAGCATACCGGGACGGAGGTTCTCGTGCACGCCGTGCTCGCCGAAGAGCGCCATGCGCGTGTCGCGCGACTGCGACATCATGCATACGATTGTGTCGCACTGCGCCGCGACTTCGGCGCTGTTTGCCGCCGGAACGACACCGCGTTCCGCCGCGGCGGTGAGCGCCGCGGGCAGAATATCATAACCGATGACCTCATATCCGCGCCGTACGAGCTGCGCGGACATGAGCGAGCCCATGCTGCCAAGACCGATAAAGCCGATTTTCATGCATTTTCCCCTCGTTTCTATTGAATTTTTGAATTTTGCGCGCAAAAAGCTGCCGCCCCTGCCGCAAAGCGCGGGCGGCAGCTCTCTGTTTCCTGCGATAGAGTTATCAGGCTACAGACGCTGGTTTCTTTTTGCGGATGAAGAACAGAGCAAGGAATACAACAACGATGATAGCAATACCGATAATATCCGTAATGGCGCTCGGCATGATTAGCAGAATGGTGGAAGCGCCGAGCAGGATGCGGAACACCGTATTCACCTTTCCCTTGAACCAGCCGATCATAGCAATGCCGAACACCGAAACGCCGATGCCGGCGGTGACGCAGCAGCGGATCATTTCCAGCACGTTGCCGCCCTGAAGCAGGAGCGCGGTGTTGGAGCAGAACGCGAAGGGAACGAGCAGCGTGACGAGAGCGTACTTGAACGCCTGCCAGCCGGTTTTGAATGGATCCTCGTTTACGAGGCCTGCCGAGGTGAACGCCGCAAGCGCTACCGGCGGGGTGATGTTGCCGATGCAGGAGAAGTAGAAGCAGAACATATCCGCGGCGATCTGCGGCACACCGATCTTCACGAGCGAAGGAACGATCATCGAAGCGAGGATGATGTACGCGGCGACGGGCGGCATACCCATGCCGAGCAGAAGGGCGATGAGCATCGTGAGGAACAGGCTCAGAACGACCGAATCGCCGGAGAGGGAGATGATGAGCGCGGAGATCTTCACCGTGAGGCCGGTGATGGAGAGGCAGCCGACGATGATGCCCGCCGTAGCGCAGGTGAGAATGGTGGAAATAACGCCGGAGCCGCCGGACTTGAGCACTTCATAGAGCTTCTTGGGCGTCGGCCAGAACTCGCGGTCACGGAAGGAGATCACAAGGATCGCCGCCATGGCGATGCAGGCGGATTTGCCCGCGGGCCACTGCAGAACAACGAGCAGGAACAGCAGGATGAGCAGCGGGAGGAAGAGATAGAGCTTCGGGAGCCATTCCTTCTTGGCCGGGAGCTCGTCCTTCGTGAGAACCTTCATGCCGACGCGGTCAGCTTCCAGACCGGACTGAACAAAGAGAGCGAGATAGTAGAGGATGGCGGGGATCGCCGCTGCAATGCAGATGGAGCCGTAGGATACGCCGCGCATCTCGGACATAACGAACGCTGCAGCGCCCATGACCGGGGGCATGATCAGACCGCCGGTTGCCGCAACGGCGAGAATGGCCGCTGCCGTACGCTTGCTGTAGCCGGAGCGGGTCATCAGCGGGAGAGTGAACGAGCCGGTCGTGAGGATGTTTGCCACGGCGCTGCCGGAAACGGTGCCCATCAGGCCGGAGGCGACGATGGACGCCTTGGCGGAGCCGCCCTTGCTGCGGCCGACAAGGCCGTAGGCTACGGTGATGAAGTAGTCGCCGATGCCGAAGCGCTCCATGACCGCGCCGAACACGGAGTAGGTCACGATAACGCCGGCGGCAACGCCCATGGACGTGCCGAAAATGCCTTCGGTGCCGAGAGACAGATACGGCATAACACGGGAGATGGAGTAGCCTCTGTGGCCGAACGTGCCGGGGATGTAGCGGCCGAAGATCGTGTAGGCAAAAAAAACAAGGGAGATGATAACCATCGGCCAGCCGAGACTGCGCTGCGCGGCAATGATCATCACGACAAACACGGAGATCGAAACGGCGATGTCCAGCGCGGTGTAAGCGCCGGCGCGTTCAACTGTCAGCTTGAACGTGGCAACAATATAAATCGTCATGGCAATCGAAACGAGAATGAGGAGCGTATAGATCACCGAGACGATGGAGAATTTTTTCTTCTTCTCCAGATCGCCCTTGATAAGCGAGAGGAACGTAAGGACGAGCGTAACGCCGAGAACGAGACCGCGCTGGATAACGGCGGTCAGAACGCCGAAAATGGCGGTATACAGAACAAATCCGGCCAGCAGCGCACAGAGAAAGCCGTACACCAGATTGATCTTCTTAATAAGTTTTTCAGCCATCTTTTCTCTCCTTTACTTTAAACAGATGGTTGTTTTTGGAAAAGTGCCGCCGGAGCGTGTCTCCGACGGCACTTCCGCTGCATGGGACAAAAGGGAGCACCAAAGGGGATAAGTAAGGAAAGACTGTTTTAGAACGTCAGACCCTGCTCCTCAAAATATCTCTGGGCGCCGGCGTGCAGGGGCAGACCGCCAGTCTGGCAGCCCTCTTCCAGAGAGAGAAGCTTGAACGCGTCGTGCACGGTGGCCATGTAGTCCAGGTTTTCCATGACGGTCTTGACGATGTCGTAGCCGACCTGCTCGTCGAGCGTGGAGGAGGTCGTCACGTAGTTGCCGTGAGCGGCGCAGAGAATGTCCTCATCCTGACCGTTGTAGGTGCCGGCGGGGATCGTCATGGTGATGAAGTTCTGGGCATAGACGTTGTCGGTCTGCTCAATGAGAGAAGCGTCGAACGGAAGCAGACGGATGGGCTTCCAGGAAGCGAGGTCGATGATTGTGGCGTGCGGGGAAACGGTGTCGAACAGCGCCGCATCAATCGTGCCGTTCTTGAAGGCTTCGACGGATTCGGTGTAGTTCAGATACTCGGCCTTGTAGTCTACGCCCTCGACCATGCCGTAAAGGCCTTCGAGGAACGCAACAGCGACGTTATAGTTGCCGGAGCCGGCCTGACCAACGGAAATGGTCTTGCCGCGAAGATCTTCCACGCTCTTGTACGGGGAGTCTTTCATAACGATCATGTGAACGGGGTTGGCGTACATCTGGAAGAGAACGCAAACGTCGATCTTGTTATCTTTGAACGCCATGTCGCCGAGATAAGCCTGCAGTGTCGTGGGGAAGGACATAGTAGCGATCTCGATGTTGCCAGCCTTGAGAAGGTTGCAGTTTTCGGCGGACGCCTTCGTCGCCTCGACCGTAACGTTCATGTAGGTCTTGTCGGTCAGCAGAGTGCCGATGCCGATGCCCGCGGTGTAGAACACGCCGCCGGTTGTGCCGGTGCCGAAGCTGAGATAGGTTGTCTGCTGCTTGTCGCCGGAGCCGCCCTCGGTCGTGCCGCCGGTGCTGCCGCAGGCGCAGAGCGAGAGAAGCATCAGCGCGGCGAGAAACAGGCTGGTGATTTTCTTGGAACGTTTCATTTGATCGTTTCCTCCAGTTTCCTTTTTTCTTTCTTCTTTTGGACGCAAAAGCACTGTGCAATATACACAAAAATTAACGCCCTATTTACGCTTCTTAGTGTAATACGTCAACGGCCGAAAAGCAATTTCCTTTTTTGACGACTTTTTTGCGGAAGTTTACCGAAAAGGTAATGATTGGCCTGCGTTTGCGGTATGGCTCGATATTCCGCGGCATTTGGCGATAAATTTTCTTGACATCATATATATATATATATATATATATTGGGTTTTATCGTTCTGATGTGCCGGGGTTTCTTGCAGTTCCATTTAGATTCCATATGGTATGGGGTGATCGCCTTGACATTACGACAAATCGAGTTTTTCCTTGCCGTGTGCCGGGAAGGCAGCATTACGCGCGCTGCCGACGCCGTTCATGTATCGGCTCCGCCGCTGAGCCGTGCGCTTGCACAGCTGGAGGACGAGCTTGGCGTGGAGCTTTTCTTCCGGGGGAAAAAGGGCATGGAACTGACCGTTGCCGGAAAAATCTTCCTCTCCGGCGCGCAGAAGGTCGCCGCAGACATGGGAGAAATGCGCGCCGCGCTCTATGCGCATAAGGTTGGGCGCGTCAACACGATCCATATCGGCTCGATCAACGCAATTTCCTCGCGCATTCTGCCCTTCCGCATCAGCCGCTTTAAGAAAACGCATTCTCACACCTCGGTGGTCGTGCATGAGGAGAGCTCGCCGCAGCTTGCCCGCCGTCTGGAGCAGCGGGAGCTGGACATCTGCATCATCCGCGAGCCGATCGAGCTGAGCAAGACCGACTATGAGATGGCTCCGCTTTACGACGAGGCGCTCAAGGAGGTAGGCATGGATCAGGATTACTTCTTCGCCATCGGGAAGGCTTCGTTTTTCTCCGGCATCCGCGGCGCGGAGAAAGAGGTCCCGGTTGCGGCGCTCAAGGGCATTCCGCTTGTCATCCATAACCGGTATGTCCCCATGCTCATCAGCCAGTGCGCAAAATTCAATTTCGCGCCGGATATCGTCTTTGAGAACAAAGAGGTCACATCGCTTATCAGCTGGGCGCACGCCGGACTCGGCGTGGCCATTGTGCCATATACCTCTACGCTGCTTCTTGGCTGTGAAACGCTCTCCAAAAGGAAAATCGTGCAGCCGGAGATTGCCTCGCAGGCGTACGTCGTCTGGGGGCGGCAGAACGTCCCCTCGGACGAGGTTATGGATATGATCGATCTTCTGCGCCACCCGCAATAAAAACAAAAACACCCTCGGAAAGAAACGTGACGCGTTTCCTTCCGAGGGTGTTTCAGCTTTTAAACTTCCAGATAATCGAGGCACGTCTTCACATCCGTGAAGCGCGCGTAGTGGCCGCTCAGTTCTTCGGTCGCGAAGCCCTTTTCCACCGCGCCGCGCAGCAGCTCGACGGCGGGCTGCCAGTAGTTTTCCGCATCGAGAAATGCGCTCTTTTTCTGCATCCTTCCGAGGGATGAGAGGGTGATGACTTCGAAAATTTCCTCCATTGTGCCGATGCCGCCGGGCAGGGCGATGAAGGCGTCCGAGCGCTCTTCCATGATGGTTTTGCGCTCCGCCATCGTCTCCATGCGCACGAGCTCCGTGCAATGCTCAAAGAGGATGCCGGGGGCGTTGAAGAAGTACGGCACAACGCCGACGATCTTTCCGCCCATTTCGTAGGCTCCGCGCGCTGCGGCGCCCATCATGCCGTGGCCGCCCGCGCCGAATACGAGCGTGTGCCCGCGCAAAGCGAGCTCGCGTCCGAGCGCCGTGCCGAGCGCCATGAAGTCCTCGCCGATCTCATCGCGCGCCGCGCCGAATACACAGATATTCAATATCCCATCTCCTCCAGTTTTTTTCGGTAATACCGGAACGCCGTGGGCATGGCGAGCGCTTCGCGCTCCGCTCTCGTCACCCAGACGTAGTCTGGCAGTCTTTCCTCGCAGCGGACAATGTACCCGCGCATATGCCACTCGACGTGGCTGAACACGTGTACCGCCTCGCCGCAGGGCTCGCCGTTTTCCGGCGCTTCCGGCGCAAGATCGTTCGGAAGCTCCCACATCGAGGCGAGAAGCCCTGTGCTTTCGCGCCGCCGCACCGCGACGGTATCGCCGCAGAGCAGCAGAAGCACCCGCCGGTTTTCGATCCGGCGCGGCTTTTTCTCCGGCAGTACGGGGTAGAGCGTTTCCTCGCCGCGGCGGTGCGCCTCGCAGTATGCGGCGACCGGGCAGCGCGCGCACTCGGGCGTTCCAACGGTGCAGATCGTCTCGCCCAGTTCCATGAGCGCGCTTGTAAAAGCGCCGCAGTCCCCCGCGGGGTAAATCGCGCGCAGCGCTTCGCGGAAGCGCTTTTTCACCTTGTCGCTGCCGATGCTCTCACCGAAGCACTCCATGCGCGCGAGCACGCGCAGCACGTTCCCGTCTACGGCCGGTTCGGGCAGTCCGTAGGCGATCGAGGCGATCGCCCCGGCGGTGTAGTCCCCAATGCCGGGCAGCGCGCGCAGCGCTGCGGCGTCCGCAGGGAACACGCCGCCGAACTCTTTGCACACGGTTTTCGCGCATTTGTGGAGATTTTGCGCGCGGGAATAATACCCTAACCCTTCCCAGAGCTTGAGTACATCGTCGAGCTCTGCCGCGGCGAGCGCTTCCACGGTCGGAAACGCGCGTGTGAAGCGGTTGAAGTATTCGCGCGCGGCCTCGATGCGGGTTTGCTGCAGCATGATCTCCGAGACCCATACGCGGTACGGCGTCGGCTCCTCCCGCCAGGGGAGGGGGCGCGCCTCTTTTTTATACCAGTCCACCAGCGGACGGGAAAAGTTCTCCATAGGCCGTTCCTTTCATTTCTTTCGATATTATACGCGATGAGCCGGGCCTTGACAACCTTGATTTACGCGCCCCAAACGGCTATAATACAAATATATTCCACTCTGAGGAGATACAGATCATGGACTACCGGCGTTTTGAAAATACGATCGTTGCGCGTTTCGACCGCGGCGAGGAGATCACGGCGCAGCTTCGCGCGCTGTGCGAAAAGGAAAACATCCGCCTGGCGAGCGTTGAGGCGCTCGGCGCGACGGACGAGTTCACCGTCGGCGTGTACAACGTGGACGAGCATCAGTACCACGCGCTCACCTTTACCGGCGCGCACGAGATCGTCTCACTGACCGGCACGGTGAACACGATGAACGGCGAATACTACAGCCACCTGCACATGAGCGCCGCGAACGAGTCCGGCGCGGTCGTCGGCGGGCATCTCAATGCCGCGCGCGTGAGCGCGACGTGCGAGATGATTATCCGCGTGATCGACGGCACGGTTGACCGCTTCAGGGACGATGTGACCGGCCTCAACCTGTTCAAATTCTAAAACCCTATGACCGAAAAGCTCTTTTATGCCGACGCGCATATGCGAAAGTTCACCGCGCGCGTCCTCTCGTGCGAGGAGCGCGGAAAGCTCTATGCCGTGACGCTCGACCGCACCGCCTTTTTCCCCGAGGGCGGCGGACAGGGCGGCGATGTTGGCACACTCGGCGGCGTGCGCGTGGCGGATACGCGCGAGGAGAACGGGGAGATTGTCCATTTCTGCGCTGCTCCGCTCACGGCCGGCGCGGAAGCGACCGGCGAGATCGACTGGGAAACGCGTTTTGCCCGCATGCAGATCCACTCGGCCGAGCACCTGGTGTCCGGCCATGCGCACGCGCTCTGGGGCTGCGAGAACATCGGCTTCCATATGGACGAGCACGGCGCGACGATCGACTTTGACCGCGAACTGGACGCGCCGCAGCTCGCGCAGCTTGAGCGGCTGGCGAACGAGGCCGTGTGGCAGAATCTTCCCGTAAACATCCTTTGGCCGACGGAGGAAGAACTCGCGGCGCTGCCGTTCCGGCAGAAAAAGGTGCTCGCAATGCCGGTGCGCATTGTGGAAGTGCCGGGCGTGGACCGGTGCGCGTGCTGCGCGCCGCACGTGAGCTTCACCGGCGAGATCGGCCTAATCCGGCTGAAAGACCGGATGCGCCACCGCGGCGGCGTGCGCTTTACGATGCTCGCCGGGCGCGCGGCGTATGAGGACGCCGCGCTCTGCGCGGCCGAGACCGAAGCGCTCTCACACCTTTTTTCCGCGCCGCAGAATGCCCTCTGTGCGGCTGCCGGGCGCGTGCTTGGCGAGCTGGAAGCGGAGAAGTATCAGCGAGCCGCCGCGGAGCGGCGGTATGTGGAGGCACGGCTCGCGGCGCTCACGCCGTGCGAGGGGAACCGGCTCTTTTTCGAGGACGGCCTTTCGCCCGCCGCGCTGCGTACCCTCGCCGAGGGCGGAAAGACGCGCTGCACGGGCGTCTGTGCCGCTCTCTGCGCCGAGGATGGGGGCTATCGGTATGTGATGGCATCGGAAACGACCGACCTTCGCGCCGCAGCAAAGAGCATCAACGCCGCGCTCTCCGGGCGGGGCGGCGGCGCGCCGGGCATGATTCAGGGGAGTCTCCGCGCTTCCCGAGAGGAAATTGAGGAATACTTTCATGGCAAAATCGGATAAAACCAACGAAAAAACCAATGTGATGCGCCTGCTCGATCAGGCGGGCATTGCGTATACGCCGCATTATTATGACGCCTCGCTCACCTCCGGCACGGAGGTGGCCGCAGCGCTCGGTCAGAGCGCGGAGTGCGTTTTCAAAACGCTTGTGGCGGAGGCCAATACCGGCGAGCACTTTGTGTTCGTCATCCCCGCACCCGAAACGCTCTCGCTCAAAAAGGCGGCGAAGGCCGCGGGCGTGAAGAGCATCGCGATGCTGCCGCAGAAGAAGCTTCTGCCGCTCACCGGCTACGTCCATGGCGGCTGCTCCCCGGTGGGGATGAAAAAGCCGTTTCCCACGTGGATCGACGAGACGGCGCTTTTGACGGACGCTTTCTTTTGCAGCGCCGGGCGGCTCGGCGCGCAGATCGGGGTTGACCCCGAGACTCTGGCAGACTATATCGGCGCGCAGTTCGCCGATCTCACCGAAGAATAAAACATACATAAGGAGGCTCTTTTATGCATCCCGAAATGGAACGCATCCAGAACTGTCTCGCCGCGGTGCGGCGACATACCGACTTCGTCCCGGAGGTCGCCGTTGTGCTCGGCTCCGGTCTCGGCGGCTTTGCCGACATGGTCAAGCAGGCTGCCGTTGTGCCGTACAGCGAAATTCCCGGCTTCCCGGTATCCACCGCGCCCGGCCATGCCGGACGGTTCGTGTTCGGCTATGTGGAGGAAACGCCTGTCGTCGTCATGCAGGGGCGCGTGCACCTTTACGAGGGCTACACGCCGCACGACGTTGTGCTGCCCGCGCGGCTCATGAAGGCCATGGGCGCGAAGATTTTGTTTGTTACGAACGCCTCCGGCGGCATCCGCGGCGATCTTACCGCCGGAACGCTCATGAGCATTTCTGACCACATCAGCGCGCTCATCCCGAACCCGCTCATCGGCGCGAACATCGACGAGCTCGGCGTCCGCTTCCCGGATATGACGCACGCCTACGATCCTGCGCTTCGCGCCATTCTGCGCGAGACGGCGAAAAAGGACGGCATCGATCTCAAGGAGGGCGTGTATATCCAGTTCACCGGCCCGAGCTACGAGTCCCCGGCCGACATCCGCGCCGCCCGCGCCTGGGGCGCGGACGCCGTGGGCATGTCCACGGTCGTGGAGGTCATCGCGGCTAACCACGCCGGGATGCGCATATGCGGCGTATCGTGCATCGCCAATCTTGCCGCCGGTCTCTCCGAGCAGAAGCTCAGCGGCGAAGAGGTCATCGAAGCGGCCAACGCCGCCGCGCCGCGGTTTAAGAAGCTCATGTGGGATTCCATCGCCGCCATGCATACGGAGGAAAAGGCATGATCCGCTTTTATAACGGCAAGCTCCTTTCGCTCAGCGACGGGTTTGAAATTTCCGACTGGGAGGTATGGGTCGAGGAATCAATGATCCTCTATGTCGGCCCCGCCATCGGCGCGCACCCGCCGTTTGAGCGCGAGATCGATCTCAAGGGCAATCTCCTGATGCCCGGCTTCAAAAACGCCCATGCGCACAGCGCGATGACGTTTCTCCGCTCCTACGCGGACGACTTGCCGCTCCAGAGCTGGCTTTTCGACAAGGTGTTCCCGCTCGAGGCCAAGCTCGCGCCGGACGATATTTACGCTCTCACAAAGCTCGCCATTCTCGAATATCTCCGCGGCGGCATCACGAGCGCGTTTGATATGTACTACAAGCGCGACGCCTTCGCGCAGGCGGCCATTGACTGCGGCTATCGTATGGTGCTCTGCGGCGCGCTCGCGGCGGGTGACGACTGGACCGTCGGCGAGATGGACACGATCAAGTTCAACAACCTCCATCCGCTCATCTCCTATATCCCCGGCATCCACGCCGAGTATACGGCCAATCTCGATCTGCTTATGTTCATGAAAATGCTCGTGGACGAGTATAAGCTGCCGTTTTTCACCCATAACTCGGAAACGAAACGCGAAGTGGAAGAGTGCATCGAGCGCCACGGCCTCACGCCGACGCAGCTTTTCGAGGAGAACGGCCTCTTCGAACATGGCGGCGGCGGGTTCCACTGCGTGTGGTTCGATGAGAAGGACATGGACATTTTTGCCCGCCGCGGCCTGTACGCCGTGACGTGCCCGGCCTCGAACGCAAAGCTCGCAAGCGGCATCGCGCCGGTAAGTGAGTTTCTGCGCCGGAAGATCCCTCTGGCCATCGGCACGGACGGCCCGGCGAGCAACAACGCGCTCAACATGTTCCGCGAAATGTATCTTGCCGCGGTGCTGCAGAAGCTCCGCGAAGAGGACGCCGCTTCGTGCGACGCGCGCGAAATTCTCCGTGCCGCGTGCTCCACGGGTGCGCGCGCCATGCGCATTGACGCTGACTGCATCGCCCCCGGCAAGCTCGCCGATCTCGTTGTGATCGACCTGCATCAGGCGAACATGCACCCCGAGCACAACACGGTGAAAAACCTTGTTTACAGCGGCTCAAACACCAACGTGCTCCTCACAATGGTGAACGGCAGAATCCTCTACGAAAACGGCGTTTACCACGTCGGCGAATCGCCGGAGGACATTATTGCCCATGCGACCGCCGCGACCAAGCGGATCATCAACAGCTGAAAAAAGTATAAGTACAGCAAAACCGCCGAAGGGTTTCCCTTCGGCGGTTTTTGCAGTCTGTCAAAAAGCCTCGCAGAGTTTGCTCCCGCAGGAGCAAATAAATGGAATCATTTTCTCCGGCGACATGTGCGTCGGAGAAAATCGGCCATCGATAGGCAGGGAGCCATGCGTCGGACAGGTAAGTCTTTTTGGTGCTTTTTGCCCTTTTTGTCTCGGCGGGCGGCAGCCCGCCGTCGCCAAAGAAGAACAAAAATCCCTCAAAAATCCAAGGCTGTCCGATGCGAGGCAGTTCTGCCGGAGCAGAAATGCTCTCAGATTAGGAAGAGCCCGCAGAGAATACTTTCTGTATTCGCAAGGGCTTTGACGCCATATGAGGGCATTTCCGCCCGGTAGAACCGCGTGTCTCCCTGCCTATCGATGGCAAGCTCGGCTCGCAAACGTGCTCTCGGAGCGAGTGCGCTGCGGCGAGCCGCAGCCTTTTCAAACGAGAGCCCAACGCAGTGGGTCTCGTTTGAGAGCTCGTCAAAAATACTTTTTGACACGCTCAAATGACACGGTTGGGTGCTTCCTCCCCGGCGAGGACGAGCGAGAGCTGGCGGAGCATGATCTCCACGGAATTGGCAAAGGCGTCCACGGTCGTCCCGGCGATGTGCGGCGTGAGCGTGACATTGTCGAGCGTGAGCAGGGGAGAGTTCGGCGAGAGCGGCTCTTCATCAAATACGTCGATCGCCGCGCCGCCGATGCGGTGGGCACGCAGCGCATCGATGAGCGCCGCCGTGTCCACAAGCCCGGCGCGGGCGCAGTTGACGAGGATGGCGTTCTTCTTCATCATGGCAAGCTCGTCCGCGCCGATGAGGGCGAGCTGTCCGGCCTCGTGGCGCATGTGGATGGTGATGAAGTCAGACTGCCGGAGCAGTTCTTCCTTCGACACCGGCTCGCAGCCGCGCTTTTCGATCTCCTCGGGGGAAAGGAAAATGTCGCAGCCGAGAATGCGGCAGCCGAAGCCCTTGAGCCGCGCGGCGACCATTGTGCCGATCTTGCCGACGCCGATGATGCCGACGGTGCAGCGGCACATATCGCGGTTCATCATGATGTTCGGGAACATCTTGACCCACTTGCCCTGCACGAGCGCGCCGTGCGCGCGGGCGATGTTGCGCATTTCGCAGATCATAAGCGCCACGACGAGATCGGCAACGGCGGTGGAGTTGCGCCCTTCGGCGTTATAAACGGCGATGCCGCGCTCGCGGCAGAGGTCAAGATTGACGTTTTCCGTACCGGTGCGCAGCACACCGACGATCTTCACGTTCGGCGCGGCGTCGAGCACCGCGCGATTGACGGGCGCAACGTGTGTTACGAGAATTTCCGCCTCGCGCACGGCGTCAAGCAGCTCCGCGCTCACACTGCACGCCTCCGCGCCGCGAAGCTCGGCGGTGCGCTCGCACACCGTGAGGGACTTGATGTCCGTGAGCGTCTTTTCGATATAGAGCGTCACGTCGCAGCCGGGGAGCTTTTTCATGTACTGCATGAGCATTTCCGGCACACCGGCGTCACAGATGCATACGACTTTCATTCGATCGTCTCCTTTTCTTCCACGCCGTATTTTTCGATCAGCGCGCGGATGGTTTTGGTGAGATACGGTTCTTCAAACGCGATGTTCCAATGGCGGCGCAGGATGAGCGCTGCCAGACGGTAGCGGTCGATCTCCTCTGCGGAAAGCGGCGAGAGCTTTTGATACTCCTTGAAAAAGCCCTTCCCGATGGAGCCGCGGATGGCGGAAAAGAGCGCAATTTTTGTTTTGCTTGCCTCTGGGAACAGCTCGGCCTCCGAGAAGAAAAACTCCATGAGCGCTTCCTCCACGGCGCGATTGCCGCGCGCGGCGGTCATCCAGTCGATGATCTTGCACTCACCGGACTTGTCCACAAGAACGTTGCCGGTGTGAAAGTCGAGATGGAGCACCGTGTCGTCGTCCGGGAGAGCGCGGAGATATCCGGCGGCGCGCGATTTTTCTTCCGGCATCAGAAATGCCATGCAGTCCTCATTGAGAATGCCGAGACATACCTCGCGCACGTCGTCGAGCTCGCGCGTGTGCGCTTTCTGCACGCGGATGTGGCAGCGGGCAAGGTCTTTGCCAGCCTTAAAAAGATACGCCGGATTTTTCCCCGGCATATCGTTCTGCGAAACGCCGTCAATGCAGTCCATCACGAAGCCGAAGCGCCCGCCGCGCTCGACCATGTCGTAGACCTGCATCCCCGTGCAGCCGAGAGACGCGGCGATTTTCGTATTCTTATACTCCTTTTCGGCGTATTCCCTCGGATAATCGGGGAAGAAGAGCTTTAAAATCTTCCCGTCCTCCGTGCGGAAAACCTCCGCCGACCGGCCCCGCGCAAAATATTCGCCCATGTTCCGCCCTCCTGTAAGTTTTTATTTGACTTCCAGTATCTGCTTTGCGGCCTTCTCGGCGGCGACGGCGCGCGAGAGCGCCGTTTCCAGTTCCGCCCCGACTGCGGTAAAGCCGTGGTTTGCCATGATGCAGAGATCGTGGGAGCGCAGCACCTCGGACACGCTCTCCGCAAGCTTTTTCGATCCGCTCACGCCGTAGGCAGAGCAGGGCGCTTCGAGGCCCGGCGCGCGCAGGCTCTCCCGGCACGCAGCGAACGTTTGCAGCGCTGCGGAGTGCGTGTGGATTGCGGCGCGCACGTCGCCGCGCGCGGCATAAATGCGCCGGTGCATCTCCCGCTCGCTCGAAGGGCGCTGCCCGGCGGCGAAGCTGCCGTCCGAAATGCGGATTTCCACAATGTCCTCCGGGCGGATGCGGTCATAGTCCACGCCGGACGGCGTGATGAGGAAATGATCTTCATCAATGCGCGCCGAGACGTTGCCCCAGGTTGCCTGAATGAGGCGGTTTTCCACGAGCTTTTTCCCGTAGGCAATGACCGATTCACGCAGCGCGAGATCGGGAACATTTTGCGCCTCCGGTACTCGCTCCTCGCCCTGCGCCGCAGCGAGCGACGGGCGGGAGTATTTCTTCGTATAGACAGCGTGCTCCATAAGGCAGAGCGGCGCGGAGAGCGGCTTCGGCGTTCCGATGCGGGGGGAAAGCCGCGCCGTCATACATAGCTTTTCGAGCAGAATGCAGGCGGCAATGAGCTCATTTTCAAACCGCGCCGTTACGATAAAACCGACGCCCGGAACGAGGCACGCAATGTCGCCGCGCCGCGGCGCGCTTCGCACCGGCACGCGCACGCCGAACATCTGTGCGGCGTCGTCCGTCTCGGCGCGAAGAGCGTGGGGGTTCCGGACAAATTCGCGGGCGTACCTCCCGGCGGTCAAAACGGCCATCGGGGCGGAAACGGCGGAAAAAAGCTCCGTTGTGACCGGCTCTCCGGCGGCGCTGTATACGGCGCCGGGCGCGCTCATCACGAGCGCATTTTCATCCCAGAGCCCCAGCTCTTCCAGCCGGGCGCGGACGGAGGCGAAGCGCTGCTGTGCCGATATCTGTGTCATGGTGATACCGCCTTCTCAGAATATTGCCAGGTAATGCAGGAGACTGTAGAGATTGAGCGCGATAATGAGAATGCCGACGATGGCGAGCAGCGGGCGGACGGGAATCTTTTTGCAGATCCACGCCGCGAGGGGAGCGGCGCACACCCCGCCGATGATGAGGCCGAGGATCGTCTGCCAATAGGACGTAAAGTCGCGGATGAGGACGACAAATGTGGTGGTCTCGGCGAGTGTCACGAGAAATTCGGCGGTGTTTACGGTGCCGATCGTCTTTTTCACATCATGGCCGACGGCGAGCATCGTGGATGTCACGACCGGCCCCCAGCCTCCGCCGCCGGTGGCGTCGAGAAAGCCTCCGGCGAGACCGAGCGGGTAAATGCCCTTGCCGATGTGGCGCTCTTTGTGGCGCTTCTGAAAGGCCTTGCGCAGTATGACGAAGCCCATGATGATGAGATAGGCGTCGATGAACGGCTCGAGCGCGTCTCCGGCGCTGGAAAGAAACCACGCACCGGCCACGCCGCCGATCACGCCGGGGATCGCCAGATGGAGAAAGAGCGACTTGTCCACGTTTTTGAGCTTGATGTGGGAAAGGCCGGACGCGAGCGTCGTGGGTACCTCCGCCACATGGACGACCGCGCTCGCGAGCGCGGAGGGAAGCCCCGCCACGGTTTTGAGAAATGTCCGGCAGCTCACGCCGTAGGCCATGCCGAGCGTGCCGTCAATGATCTGCGCGGCAAAGCCGATGATGATAAAAAGGATAAATCTGCCCCAGTTCATAGTGTGTCTCCGCCCTCCAGAACGTCAAGAATGGCATCGGTGAGCCGGTCAACGCACTCCTCCTCGCTGAGGACTTCGGTATCAAGCACAAGCTCGGCGTCGGTGGGCTCTTCATACGGAGAGTCTATGCCGGTGAAGGAGCGGATCTTCCCTTCGAGGGCTTTCTGATAGAGCTTTTTCGGGTCCCGCCGCTTACAGGTTTCCAGATCTGCCCGCACCCAGACTTCGAGGAAGCGCCCGTCGGCAATGCGGCGCGCCTCGGCGCGCCCGGCGGCGAACGGGGAGATGAACGTGCAGAGCGTCACGAGGCCCGCATCGCGGAAGAGCCCCGCGACCTCGGCGGCGCGGCGGATGTTTTCGATCCGGTCTTCGTCCGAGAAGCCGAGATCGCCGCAGAGACCGCGGCGCAGCTTGTCGCCGTCGAGCATGTAGGCGGCGACGCCCTTTTCGCAGAGCCGCCGCTCGACTTCCTGCGCGATCGTCGTTTTGCCGGAGCCGGAAAGCCCGGTCATCCACACGACGAGACCGCGCCGTCCGGTGACTTCCTCGCGCTCGGCGCCGGTCATGGCCTCGGCCGACCAGCGGATGTTGCGCTTGTCGTAATCATCGGAGAGCAGCGCCTCGGTAACGATGCCGCCGCCCGCGATCTCATAGTCGTCCACGATGACGAACCGGCGCGTACCGTCGCAGCCGGAATCGGCGGTGTCAAACGCCGTCGGGCGGTCGAGCCGGAGAATGACCTCGGCGACTTCGTTTTTCTGCACCTCGCTGCGCTCGATGCTGTCGAGCTCCGAGGCGTCTACGACGCGGAGAATGCTCTCAAGCTTTGCTTCCACCTTGGCGGTGCCGCACTTGAAATGATAGCGCTTGCCGGGGCGCAGCGGCTCTTTGCCGAGCCAGAACACGTTCGCGCGCAGCCGAACGCCGACAAACGGCGCTTCCTCGCTCTCCAGACACGCAATCTCGCCGCGGCGGACGAAAATCTGCTCGGTCATGGTGAAGCCGGCGGCATCCCCGGCGATGAACTTCTCCGGCGTGGGCGCGGAAAATACTTCGAGCGACGCGACGGTCGTTTTCTTCCCGGAGGGGTAGAATACGATTTTATCGCCTGCCCGGACGCTTCCGGCTTCGAGCGTTCCGGCCACGATGCGGCGTTCGTCGCCGCCTTCGGTGAATTTGTAAACGCCCTGCACCGGCATGCGCAGCGGGCGGTTTTCCGGGCTCGGCACGGGGACGAAAGCGTCCATCTGTTCGAGCACCGTGGGGCCAAAGTACCACGGCGTGCGTTTGCTGCGGATGGCAATGTTGTCGCCCTCCATGCCGCTCACGGGGATGAACGCCGCGGGTGTGATGTGGATCTTTGCGAGAAATTCGGTAAATTCCGTGACAATGGAACGGTAGACCTCCTCGGAATAGCCGACGAGATCCATTTTGTTTACGAGTACCGCCACCTGTCGGATGCCGAGCATCGAAAGGAAGTAGCCATGGCGGCGGGTATTTTCCTCGACGCCGCGCGCAGCGTCGATCACCATAAGCGCGGCCTCGGCGCGGGAAGCGCCGGTGACCATGTTTTTGAGAAATTCAATGTGGCCGGGCGCATCGATGATGATGTACCGGCGCTTGTCAGACTTGAAGAAGCAGCGCGCCGTGTCGATCGTGATGCCCTGATCCTGTTCGTTGTGCAGCGCATCGAGAAGGAAGGCATACTCGAACGGCTTCGAGTTGCGGCGGCAGTTTTCGCGGATGGCTTCGAGCTTGCCCTTCGGCAGCGCCCCGGCGTCGGCGAGAAGACGGCCGATCACGGTGGATTTGCCGTGGTCGACGTGGCCGACGGTGACGATATTCAAAAGCTCTTCGTTTTCCCAAGCGGTTTTCGTTTCTTCCATTACATGTACCCTCCCCGGCGAAGCGTTTCGAGCCCGCCGCCGTCCTCGGCGTCCTGGGCGCGGCCGCTGCGCTCGGCAATGTTGGAAAGAGCGCCGGTGCGCAGCTCCTCGATGATCTCGTGTACGTTCCGGCTCTCAGACTTGATCGGCTTTGTGCACGGCGCGCAGCCGAGCGAGCGGTAGCGCGTGCCGTCGCCCTGATTATAGTAGAGCGACACGGTGGGGATGTGCTCGCGCTCGATGTATTCCCAGACGTTCAGCTCCGTCCAGTCGAGCAGGGGGTGGATGCGCACATGCGTGCCGGGGGCAAAGTCGGTTTTGAACTGGTTCCAGAACTCGGGCGGCTGGTCGTCCAGATCCCAGTCGTTGTGCTTGTCGCGCGGGGAGAAATAGCGCTCCTTGCTGCGCGAGCCCTCTTCATCGGCGCGCGCGCCGACGATGACGCCGGTGTAGGCGTCGGTGTTCGTGTCGCGCTCGTATTTCCCGGTCTGAAGATTGAGCCGGTAGCGCGGCCAGGTGCCGTCGAGCGTGTGGGTGAGCGCCTCGGTTTTGAGCCGGCGGCAGCACTCGACGCGCGAGCACTTCCCGTCCGGGAACGTTTCGTGGTTTTCAAGCGCTTCGCGGTTCTCACCGTAGACCATGTAAAGACCGTACTCCATGGCGAGCTTGTCGCGGTACTCGATCATTTCGGGAATTTTATAATGTGTGTCGATGTGGACGAGCGGGAAGGGAACGTGGCCGTAAAACGCCTTGCGCGCGAGCCAGAGAAGGACCGTGGAGTCCTTGCCGATGCTCCAGAGCATGCAGAGATTGCCGAACGCGGCGTAAGCCTCGCGCAGGATGTGCACGCTTTTGCTTTCCAGTTTATCGAGATGATCTCTCATTCTTCCTCAACCTCCCGCATTTCATAGCCATAATGTTCCATGTAGAAGCCCAGCTTCACGTTGATCTTGCGCACGAGCCGGGGCGAAATGTCAAACTTGTTCTTCTGGTATCCGCGCTGCGAATCGATGTACGCCTGAAAGCGCGGCGCAGCCGCTTCGAAGCCGGAGAGCTCCAACCGCCGGTAAATATCGCGCAGCGTGTCGACCGGGGCGCGGCAGAAATCGGTGTACGCGATATCCACGTACCGGTTCTTCGGGAAAAAGCCCTCGAGCTCGAAAAGCTCGCGGTACATGCGCTCAAAGATATCGATGACCGTGTCCTCGATGAGCTCGTCGAGATTGTCCGGCGCTTCGGTCAGGCGGAGCGAGTCCATCTCGGTGCGGAACATGTGGATCGTGGAGCGGACGGTCTTATAGGGATCGCGGTGGATGTTGATGAACCGCGCATCCGGATACATGCCCCACAGCTCGCGGATGCGCGCGGTGTTGTCCGGACTTTTGAGAATGAGCTGTTTGCCCTTCTTGATGTAGGTAAGCTTGCGGATGGCGTAATCGTAGCTGCGCTCCCATTTGCGCAACGCTTCAATGGGGAGGTCGCTTACAAACGCGCCCTCCATGTACTTTTTATAGTTCTCCGGGAACGCGATCATGTGGATGATCGAATACGGCGAGATTGTCAGCACGCCGAATGTCTCCTCCATCGGGAGATCGAGCGAATACTGCACGTTATCCTGCGGGCGGCCGTTCTGGATGCCCTTTTCGATCGGCGGCTGGATGAGCCGCCCGAGCAGCAGCGAGTAGGGCAGGCCGATCGTATTCACGGGATCGAACCAGCCGAACTGCTCGTCGCGCGAGAGGACGTTTTGAAGATACGTCGTCCCGCTGCGCCAATGGCCGAGAATGAAGATCGGATCCTTCTCGATCTTCGTTTCGCGGATGCGTTTGCGGTAAATGAGCGATTCCGCCGCCGCCGCAGGCGCGAGCGCGAGCGATGTTGCGGAAATGTACAGCGCCTGCGGCAGCCGGTCGCGGGCGATGCGGAAATGGTTCTCTTCCAACAGGTGCACCCAGTTGTCCAGCCGGCAGGTCAAAAGAAAATGTCCGGGATTGATGGCTTTCACGGTATGGCCTCGCTAACATATAAAAATCTGGATATTAATATAGCAGAGGAATGTGAACTGAACGTGAAACATTCCTCTGCTATATATTTTATACGATAGTTTTACGTAGGTTTTACGTGCTCTTAACGCTTTTTTCCGGCAGCGTGACGGTGAAGCGGCTGCCCTCGCCGGGGCGGCTCTCGGCGGCGATCGTTCCGCCGTGCAGCTCCACGATGCGCTTGCAGAGCGTGAGCCCCAGCCCGCAGCCGTCGGCACGGCGGTCGGTGTCGCCCTGGAAGAACTGCTCAAAGATGCGCGAGAGCGTTTCCGCGTCCATGCCGCAGCCGGTGTCCCACACCGTGACGGTGACGGTGTCCGCCGCCGCGGCGAGATAGACGCCGATGCGCCTGCCGGGGGGCGTGAACTTCACGGCGTTATCCAGAAGATTCACCCACACCTGATAGAGAAGCTCGCTGTCACCGACGTAGTCAAGATCCGGGATATCGGCGGAAACGGAGAGCCCGGCCTCCGTCCAGCGCGGCTCAAGCTGCAATACGGCGCGCCGGAGCTGCTCGCCGAGCGGGAAGATCTCCGCCTTTCGCTGGATCTCCCGGTGGTCGATGCGCGAGAGACGAAGCATGTCGTCGATGAGACCCACGAGCCGGTCGGATTCCTGCGCGATGTACTGGCTGTACTCGCGCTCTTCGGCCTCGGAAAGCCCGCCCTCGGCGAGAAGCTGGGCATAGCCGTTGAGAATGGAAAGCGGTGTTTTGAGCTGGTGGGATACACTGGAAATAAAGTCCTTGCGCAGATATTCGTTGGAGCGGAGCTCCGCCGTCATGAGATTGAAGTTGCGCTCGAGCTCGCCGAACTCCTCCACACGGTCGCGCTCCGGCACCGTGACATCGTAATTGCCCCCCGCGATCTCGCGCGCGGCGCGGGAGAGCTCGCGGATGGGGTTCGTTGTCGAGCGGGATGTGACCGTGATGAGCACCGCGACTGCCGCCACGGCGATGAGCAGCAGCAATACATCCTTCGCGGCATAGCCGAAGAGAAGATAACGCATGTTGTCGCGCTGGAAGATGATGCCGTTTCGCACGAGCGCGCCGATCGTGAGCGAGAAAAGCGACGTGACGATCACAAGAATCAAAAGAAGGATCGTCAGCCGTGAGCGTACCCGTCTCATCGGATCACCGCCCGGTAGCCGAGACCGCGGACGGTCTGAATTTTAAAATCCGGCACATCGGCGAGCTTTTCGCGCAGTCGGCGGATGTGCGTGTCCACGGTGCGCGGGTCGGATTCGCTGTCATACCCCCAGAGCTCGTCCATGAGCATCTGGCGCGTGAAAATTTTGGTGGGTGCGGCGAGCAGCGTCTGGAGCAGCGCGAATTCCCGCGGGCGCAGCTCGTAGGAGTAGCCATCGCCGGTGACGAGAAGCGTGTCGGCGTGCAGCGTGCATCCGCCCACGGCGATCTCGCCGGAGTGCTGGATGCCGCAGCGGCGCAGCAGCGCCTCCACGCGCAGCAGCAGCTCTTCAAAATTCACGGGCTTTGTGAGATAGTCGTCCGCCCCGGCGTGAAAGCCGGTGCGCATATCGTCAAAGGAGTCTTTTACCGTTACCATCAGCACCGGCGTTGTGTCGCCCGATTCGCGCAGCTCGCGGATGAGCCCGTAGCCGTCGAGCCGGGGCATCATCACATCGGTAATGATGAGATGCGCGCGGCTGTGCTCCAAAAGGTCGAGCGCCGCCTGTCCGTCGGCGGCCTCCGAGACCTCATATCCGGCGCGGCGCAGGTGGATGCCGATCAGCCGCCGCAGTCCGGCGTTATCTTCAACGACGAGAATGTTCGTCATGCTTTGCCCTGCCTTTCGGGGAAAACTATACAATAAACTATAAATTATAATAATACCGGGTAAAAACGCTGTCAAGCGCCGGTGCACAGCGCAAAAGTTCATAAAACATTAATAAAGAAATGATTGCGTTATTTGACGAAACGTGGTAGTATATGAACCGAAAAGGGCGAACCAATAAAAATGTGTTTGTTAACTTGAACATAATGGGGATTGTGTTCGGTTGCAAGCTCCTTGGTGGAAGTTTTTCGCAAGAAACCGCCTATTTCATGTTTCTCTTTTTCTTCTTCTCTTTCTCCTCTTTTTTACAAAGGATAAGCCGCCTGTGATCAGGCGGCTTATTCTTTTGCTCAGCCTCTCGCCAAATGTGGAATTGTGTTGTATAATAAGTCGTTATCACACAGGAGGACAGACGATGGAAAGACCGTTTGCAAGCGTTACCGTCACGGAAAAGGCCGCGCGCGCTCTGCGCGGCGGGCATCCCTGGGTGTTCGCCGGGGAGGTGCTCACAAAGGAGAACCCCTGCCCGGACGGGGAGATCGTGGACGTATATACCGAAAAGGGCCGCTGGCAGGGCGCGGGGTTTTATAACAGCCGCTCGCTCATCCGCGTGCGCATTCTCTCACGCAATACGAACGACAAAATGGACGAGGCATTTTTCCGCCGCCGCGTCCGGTATGCGCTCGCCTACCGGCAGCAGGTCATGGGCGAGAACTTCGCCGCCTGCCGTCTCATCTTCGGCGAGGCGGACGGCTTCCCCGGCTGGACGGTGGACCGCTACGGCGATGTGCTCGTGAGCGAGGTGCTCTCGCTCGGCATAGAGCAGCGGCGCGCGATGCTCTATGCGCTGCTGCGCGAGGAGCTCGCGACGCTCGGCGTGAACGTTTCGTGCATTTATGAGCGCAACGAATCGCTCATCCGCGAAAAGGAGGGCATGACCTGCGGCAAGGGGGCATACGCGGCGCCCGGATTGGAGACAAACCCCTCCGGCCACGCGGAAATCTGTGAAAATGGCATCTACTTTGATGTGGACTACATAAACGGCCAGAAGACCGGCTATTTCCTTGACCAGAAATATAACCGCGCGGCGGCGGGGCGTCTCGCTCACGGCCGGCGCGTGCTCGACTGCTTCACGCACACCGGCGCATTCGCGCTCCATTGCGCCGCGCTCGGCGCGGAGAGCGTCACGGCGGTGGATGTGTCCGCGTCCGCGCTCGAACAGGCGCGGCGCAATGCCGTGCGCAACGGCCTTGAAGGGCGCATGGAGTTCCGGCAGGCAGATGTGTTCGAGCTGCTCACGGAGCTGGGGAAGAGCGGCGAGAAGCCGTGGGACTACATCATTCTCGACCCGCCCGCCTTTACGAAAAGCGGTGCGACGGTGGAAAACGCGCGGCGCGGCTACCGGGAGATCAACCGCCGCGCCATGCAGATTCTGCCGCGGGGCGGGTATCTTGCGACGTGCTCGTGCTCGCACTTCATGACGGACGAGCTTTTCCGCGCCATGCTCGCGGATGCGGCGCGCGATGCGAGCGTACAGCTCCGCCAGATTGAGGCGCGCCAACAGAGTCCCGACCACCCGATCCTCTGGGGCGTGCCGGAGACGGATTATCTCAAATTCTACCTGTTCCAGGTCGTCTGATGCCGAGGGGTTGAAAACGGCGGGGAAATAGAGTAAAATTTATTAAGTCTTTTCTTTGAATGGAGCGCGGCTATGGTTCCGGTGAAAAAGAAAACAAAGATCGCGATCCTCGCCGCGACATGCGCGGTGTTCGCGCTGGTGCTGGCGATTGCGCTGCTGCTCTCGCGCGGCGCGGGCAGCGACCGCGTGCAGAGCGGGGAGCATCCGCTGCGCATCAGCGAATATATGAGCTCCAACACGGCGTACCCCAACGCCGACGGGCGCGTGTGCGACTGGATCGAGATCCATAATACCTCGGATAAGCCCTTCAATGTTTCCGGCTACCGCCTCTCGGACGATGTGACGCAGGCAAAGTACGCGTTCCCGACCGGAACGGTGATCCCGGCGGACGGGTACATCGTCGTCTACTGCGACCCGGAGGCGGCCGGCGCGCTGTATGCGCCGTTTTCGCTGCGCCGTCTCGGCGGGGAGACGCTTCTTTTGATGAACAGCGCCAACACGGTGCTCGACGAGATCGAAACGCTCCGCTGCCGGAAGAATACGTCCGTTGTGCGCGAGCCGGACGGAAGCTTCACGCTCTCCGCCGCGCCGACGCCGGGCTATCCGAACACCGCGGAAGGATACGCCGCGTATCTCGCCGCCTCCGGCCAGGGGACGGGCACGCTGCGGCTGAGCGAAGTTATGGCCGCCGAAACACTCTTTAACGCGCCGAACGGCGCACTCTGCGATTGGATCGAGATCGAAAATACGGGCAGCGAGACCGCCAATCTCTCCGGCATGCATCTGTCCGACAAGGCGGGCGAGGCGCGCTACACGTTCCCGGAGGGAACGCTGCTCGCGCCGGGCGCGTTCACGGTCGTCTGGTGCTCCGGCGACGGGACGGAGGGCGAAAATTATGCCGCCATCCGGCTTGCCAAGGCCGGGGAGAGCGTCCTTTTGACCGATGCCGGCGGAAACACGCTCGATCGCGTCCAGACGCCGTTCCTTGCCGACGATACGTCCTACGCCCGCGTTTCGGGCGAATGGTGCGTTATGAACCGGCCGACGCCGGGCTACGCAAACACCGATGAGGGCTATGCCGCCTTTGCCGCGGAACGCGGCTTCGGCAATGTTAACGTACAGATCACCGAGGTCTGCCTCCGCAGCGAGACAACGCTCCGGGATGCCGACGGCGACTATCCCGACTGGATCGAGCTTTATAACGCCGGAACGGAGAGCGTTTCGCTCGACGGCTGGTATCTCTCCGACGATCCGGAGAAGCCGGTGCGCTGGCGCATTCCGGACATCACGCTCACGCCGGGCGAATACTGCGTGATCTTTGCCTCCGGCAAAAACCGGACGCAGGGCGAGCTGCACACCGATTTTGCTCTCTCTGCGGGTGAGAGCGTTATATTGACAACGCCCATCGGCAGCACCGCCGGCCGCGTGGAGCTCACGCAGACCGAAGCGGACGCTTCGCTTGCGCTCATCGGCTCCGATTGGCGCGAATGCGCCTCCCCCACGCCGGGGAAGGCCAACGGGTAAGGGGGAGAGCTATGGCAGAGATCAAACGCCACGAGATCAAATACATCATCTCCCTGCGGGAGGCGGAGCTTTTGAAATACCGGCTGCGCGCCCTGCTCCGGCCCGATCCGCACGTCCGCGCCGACGGCAGCTACTTTATCCGCAGTCTCTATTTTGACGATACCGATTACCGCGCCTACCACGAGAAGATCGCGGGCGTGAAGGAGCGCACAAAGTACCGCATCCGGTTTTACAACATGGACGATTCGCGCATCACGCTCGAAAAGAAGAGCAAGGACGGCGACTTTTCCGGCAAGGAATCGGTGCGCATATCCCGTGAACTCGCCGAGGCGTTTCTCACCGGCGGCGAGGCGCTGCGCGAAACCGAGGGGCTCGCGCGGGAGCTCGCCCGGCTGCGGCAGAACGGCTGGAAGCCGGCGGTGCTGGTCGATTACGTCCGGTATCCGTTCGTGTATCCGACCGGCAACGTCCGCGTCACGATCGACACGGAGCTTCGCACCGCGCCGTTCAAAACCGATCTCTTTGATGACCGCGCGCTCACCGTGCCGGTGCTCGACGAGGGCGAGGCGGTGCTGGAGGTAAAGTACGATGCTTTTCTCCCCGCGCCGGTGCGCGCGCTGCTCGAAGGCGTGCCGAAACAGCGCTGCGCCGTTTCCAAGTACACCAAATGCCTGGACATTCTGGAATAAAGAGGGGTAAAAACCAATGAGTATTTCCGATCTCATCAAAAACAAATTCGTTGAGGAATTCACCGCCATTTCCGTCGGCACGCTGCTCACGACGCTTCTGCTGAGCTTCGTGCTGGGGCTCTTCGTGCTTGTGATTTACCGCGTGACCTACGGCGGCGTCAGCTTCAGCAAGAGCTTTGCGCTCTCGCTCGTGATGCTCTCGATGGTAACGGCGCTCGCCATTTTGACGGTGCGCTCCAACGTTGTCCTCTCGCTCGGCATGGTCGGCGCGCTCTCCATCGTCCGCTTCCGCACGGCGATCAAGGACCCGATGGACACGGTGTTCATGTTCTGGAGCATCGTCACCGGCATCATCACCGGCGCAGGATACATTACCGTTGCGATCCTCGCGGCGCTGCTGCTCGGCGCGCTGTTTTTGGCGCTCAACCTTCTCTCCGGCAAGCTGCACACCAATTCGTATCTCGTCGTTTTCCGCTATACGCCGGAGGGCGAGAGCGCGGTGCGCGCAAAGCTCGGAAATCTCGGCAAATATAAACTCAAGAGCCGCACGATGAATCTTTCCGAGACCGAGCTCGTCGTGGAGGCGAAGCTCACCGCCAAGCAGATGGATTCGCTCGAAGCGCTGCTCGACAACGAAGGCGTTTCCGACGTTAACATCGTAAGCTACAACGGCAGCACGTTACTTTGAACTTCACTCTCAAACGAACCCCACTCCGTTGAGGGGTTCGTTTGAAAAGGGGCTGCGGCTCGCGGCAGCGCACTCACTACGTTTGCACGTTTGCGAGCCGAGAGGAATTTTCTCCGACGCGCATGTCGCCGGAGAAAATGATTGATACTCTATTTGCGCCT
>CAKSWA010000013.1 GCA_934511165.1 uncultured Oscillospiraceae bacterium
GTCGTGTTGTCTTTCTTTTTTTCGCACTACCGCCCCTTTTCTCGGGGGTGTTGCACTTCACATGATAACCTGTCCACCTCCCTCGTCAGAGGGAGGCTTTTTTCATCGGCTCCCTCTGACAGGGAGGGATTATATTAAAGCTTCGCCGGGCAGCGGTAGCGCGGCTTGCCGAGGCTCTTTCTGCCGTATTCAATCGCTTCCGCGGGGCAATGGGTGATGCAAGCCATGCAGTGGGTGCAGTTATCCTCCCACACGGGACGGCCATCGCGCAGCGTGATGGCGCGCGTTGGGCAGAGCTTCGCGCACAGGCCGCAGCCGATGCAGTCCGCGCTCACGGTGAACTGCCTGGCGTGGACGAAAAGCGGATAGAACGTTTTGTTCACAATGCCGCTCTTGATCTTATCGGCAGCGCCGATCTTTGCCGCCGGGAACGGCTTTCTCTCGCGGATAAGCTCCGCCAGACGGTCAAGCACAGGGTCTGCCGCGGCAACGATTTTGCGCGCCTCGGCCTCGTCCGGTGCATCAAACATCGCGATGTAGTTTTCCGGCATGATGACCTGGGCGCAGCCGCGGTACGCGAGATTTTTCTCCGCACAGAGCGCGGCGGCGTACTTCCCCGCCTCGCCGATCTCCCCGCCGCAGGTCATAACGAAATACATCTCTTTGCTGCCGCGCAGGAGCGTTGTGCGCAGATGGTCGCGCACGATGTGCGGAATCTGCCAGGCATATGTCGGCGTGCATACGATCCACGGCGTCTCCGATTCCAGCGGCGACGTAACACCTGAGCGGATGCGCTCCATGAGCGGCATTGCCTCCTCGCCGAGCGCGGCGGCGAGCTTCTTTGCGGCGTATTCGCTGTTTCCTGTGCCGGTAAAATAAAGGATCATAGCGTTATTCCCCTTTCTCCGGTGAAAACCGGAGGCATTCTTACCTCAGTATAGCACGCGCCGCGGCGGGCGGCAAGGTTATTCCGGCAGATCAATCCCCGCGGCCTTCGCTGCGAGCGTGTAGAGCACCGGCTCAAACCGCACGCCGTACCAATGCTCCGGTTCGGTGCGCCGGATGCACGCAAGGACAAACTCCGCTGCGGCCTCTGCCGCCGGGAACGGCTCATACCCTCGGCACAAAAGTCCCGTGAACGCCGAGGCAAAAAGATCGCCTGTGCCGTGGCAGGTTCGCGCAAGACGCGCGTGCCGGTAGTAGCCGGAAAGCTCTCTGCCGCTCACCACAACGCCGGTCGTCTCCGGCTCGTAGCTCACGCCGGTGAGCACGACCGTGCCGACGCCCTTTTCATGCAGCGCATCGGTGAGGGCGCGGATATATGTCTCATCGTACTCCCGGCGGTATTCCATGCCGGTGAGCAGCGCCGCCTCCGTGATGTTGGGAAGCAGTATGTCCGCGGAAAATGCGAGCTCCTTCATTTTCTCCACAAACGCAGCATCGAAACCGGGGTACAGCTTTCCGTTATCGGCCATGGCGGGATCAACGATGCGTGCGCCGCCCGGCACGAGCAGCGTGCCCATAATGCGCCGGACGTGGGCGATCTGCTCGCCGCTGCCGAGATAGCCGGTATACACCGCATCAAAGAAAAGCCCTGTGCTCTGCCAATGGCGCGCAATGGCGGGCATGTCCGCCGTCAGATCGCGGAACGTGTAGCCCGTGAAGCCGCCTCCGGTGTGCGTGGAGAGCACCGCCGAGGGCAGCACCGCCGTTTCCACGCCGCACGCCGATAAAACCGGCAGCGCCACAGTGAGCGAGCATTGCCCCACGCAGGAGATGTCCTGCACTGTTAAAATGCGTTTGTCCATACCGTTTCCTTTCGTTTTTTAAAAGCCAAAAGGCTCTCCGGGTTTCCGGAGAGCTTTTGGCTATGCGGTTTTTGTTGGATTACTTCGCCACGGGGACGGCGCCGACCTGGCGGATGAGGTCGTTCGCCGCGGTGCTTGTGGCGTAATCAAAGAACGCCTGCGCCGCCGGGGAGAGGGTCTCGCCCTCGCGGGTCACCAGAACGAAGGGGCGCTGCACGGTGTAGCTGCCGTTCAGAACGTTCTCCTCGGAGCAGTCAACGCCGTTCACCTTCAGAGCCTTGATGCCGTCCTGGCCTTCGACCGCGGAGAGAGAGGCGTAGCCGATGGCGTTGGGGTTCGCCGCCACGGCGGAGATCACAGCGCCGGTGGAGGTCAGTTCCTGCGCGAGGACGCAGGCATCGCTCGTGCCGGTGACGGACTCGAAGCCGTCGCGCGTGCCACTGCCGGCCTCACGGCCGACGCAGGAGATCGCGAGGTCTTCGCCGCCGAGCTCGTTCCAGTTCTTGATCTCGCCCTTGAAGATGGCCGCAATCTGCTCAACGGTCAGGTCTTCGACGGGGCAGTCCTTATTGACGATGATCGCGATGCCGTCGAGCGCGACAACCGTGCCGGTGAGGCCGGTCTCGCTCGTCTTGAGCGCGCGGGAGGCAAGGCCGATGTCGCAGCTGCCGGTGCGGACGGACTCAATGCCCGTGCCGGAGCCGGTGGGGTCATAGGTAACGCTGACGCCGGGGTTGTCGTTCATGAACTGCTCAGCGAGGATGTTGACGACCTTCTCCATCGAGGTGGAGCCGTTCGTGGAAACGCTGCCGGAGAGAGCGGCGGGCGCTTCGCTCGCAGGAGCCTCGGTCGCCGGGGCGTCCGTGGCGGGAGCAGCGGTGGGATCGGCCGCCGGGGCGGCAGCGCCGCAGCCGGCGAGCAGCGCAAGCGTCAGTACAGCCGCAACGGCCAGCGTAATAATTCTCTTTGCTTTCATAATTGCATTCTCCTTTTTCAAATCACATCTTACCCTTCGGTACGACGTAAGCATACCGCCCCGCGGTAAAATCCGTTACCGCGGTTTCGTAAAATGATTGTAAAAAAGGAGCGGGGCGCATACCGGGCACCACTTGTCCAATACGTCCCGTAGGAGTTGCTATGCTAAAACCACACTACTCTCAAACGCAACGACAACCCCGGCGCCAAATCTACGCTACTTTCATACCGATCTGCTTCATCCGATTGTTGTATGCTGGGTTTGCTACTACTTGGGATTGCACTACTCTCAAACGGCGCGGACAGGACGAGACAAACCGCAAGAGTTTTACTACCACTTGGGATTACACTACTCTCAAACTGCTGGATCAGTACTCCGGCGTGATCGGCGGTTTTACTACCACTTGGGATTACACTACTCTCAAACTGTTTTGCATAGTTGTGCTAATACGGTTGCGTTTTACTACCACTTGGGATTACACTACTCTCAAACTCTGGGAGGCCGGGAGGTATTGGCCAAAAGGTTTTACTACCACTTGGGATTACACTACTCTCAAACCTCAAATTTCAAAAAATGCGTAAAAATCCGCATTTTGACAACGGCATGGAGCAGCACTCCGACACTACAACAGAGTATCCGGCGGCAGCAAAACGATTATAGCACATAAATCAAAATTCGCAAAGGTCTTTGTCGATGATCCGCACCTCCTCACACGGTCTGACAGGCTCTTTCTGTCCGCTCTCCAACAGGAGAACGGACAGTTTTTCATAAAACACCGATTGATAAAAAAGCGTTATTTCATTCTCCGAAAAGAATGACTTGAGATTCACGAACACAAAAAGCCGTTTCCGAAAGCACTCTCGGTGCAGCCGCATCATTTCCAGCAGCTGTTCCGGGATGGACATTTCTTCGGTATCCACGCGGAAGGCGAGCGCTTTTACCACATCATCGGCGCTCTCCATTTCCGAAAACGTAACATTGAAAGGAATGGCCGCAGTAAGCGCCGCGCCGTAGTCATTTATCGCCGCCAGGCACTCTGCCGTTTTCGTCGGCTGATCCTCCGCCGCTGTCACCGCCATCTGCTGGATCTTCGTCAGAATACGCCGTCCGTCAAGCTCCGGAAAAAGAGGGTTCAGCGTTATCTGCACGTTTTTCCCGATCTCTATCAGGCTGGCGTTTTCGGAAAGCGCGAACTCTCCCGGTTCGCCGTTTTCCTGCGCCAGAAAATCGGCGATCAGTTGGCGAAACAGTTGTCCGTTTTCCACAATAAGAACCGGTACGCTGTTTTCCCTAAACTTGATTGGGCTTTGCAGGAGTGGGTGCGCCAGCATCATAGTTCCACAAACCTTTCATCCGTTGTGAGCACGTCGCTCTCGCCGACGCCCACAATGTATTCCATACCGGCATATTGCTTTTCCGTTACGCAAAGCATCTGCACAAGGCCTTTGGGCGGACGGTTTTTTCGTATGCCGTCCGCCGCCGGGCGCACCGCGCTCTGGTTCAGAATCAGTTTGCAGTACACCGACTCCTGCATCATGACAAAGCCGTTTTTAATGAGGTATTTGCGAAAGCGGGCATACTCCCGCCGATCCTTGATCGTATCGGTGGGAAGATCAAAGAAGATCATCATTCGCATAAATCTGTAGCTCATATACCGGCCACCGAACGGAAGAAAGGTTTTCCTCCCGCATTGCATCCATAGCGCTTTTGACAAATATACGGATCGCGTTGAGCAGGTACTGGCGGCTGCCGTCGATCAGAATCTGGCGGTTCAATATCTGCACAAGCTTCATTTTCTCATCGTGTTCCAGCTTTTCCGGCGCCATCTGCCGCACGGCATAATCGACCAGCGGGCGAAATGGCTCCACAAGGTCACACGCCAGATTCAGCTTATTGAACATATTATCGTGGAATATGCCGAGCTGCGTGGAATATCCGCAGCAAACGATCTCCCGCGCCACCGCAGAAAGGACGATGCTGTATCCGTAATCAAGCGCGGCATTCCATGCGTTTTCCTGCTCTCTGGAAAACGCCTTTCCGAAAAGTGCATTGAAATAGACCTTGGCCGCGTGTCCCTCGCGGTTTGTTGCATCGCCCGGCTGCACTTCCTCCAGATAACCGCACAAAAGCAATGAAGCCTCCGTGCAGTTTTCCGATTCCAACACAGCGATCTGGCCGACGATCTTCTCCCGGACGATCTCCGCCCACAGCGCCGCCTTAGCCGATTCCGTCCACTGTATTTGTTCGCGGAGCTTCAAGCTGGCATTATGGCTGCCGTAAAGCGGCAGAAGCATTCCGTAAGGCAGGCGGCGCTCATCGCAGAAGATGATATCGATCTTCCGCTTATTCAGCTCACACAGCAGATAAGCCGTCAGCGAGACCGCCGTGGATTCGATCATCAGAACGGATATTTCGCTCAGGTGAATGCGCTTTACGCCGTCGGTATTGCGCACGACGAGATAGTCCATTTTGTAATCCAGCTTGGACAGGCTGGACACCGTTACAACCCGCCAGCTCATCGCTTTTTAATGCAGAAGATCGGTGCGGTATTCGTACAGGCCGGTCGGCGACTGGTGGATGAGATAGGCCGTTTGGAAAACTCTCAGATTTGAGTTTTTCTCAATTCTTCCAACCACGCCTTTTCCGCAAAGCTCCTTCAAATTGGGATTTTGTGCGTCGCACTTAAAGGCTTTCAATATTTCCATCAGCGTTTTCGCCTGCGAGAGAATACTCATACCTTCAAATGTCTCTGTACTTGCTTTCAGGTTTGTGAGAAGAGCCGGCATGAGCTTTCCGTACACGCTGCTCTCAAGCCTCTCAATGAACCAGTTGTACAGCGCCACATTTTCCTCTGCGCTGATTTTATCATAAGCCGTTACCGGAAGTTCGGCTTTGGCGCAGCGATCAATGTACTTTGTCAGATTGCGAATGTACGTTTCTCTTCCTGCGTCAATTGCGAGCGGATACCCGTGCTTGTAAACGATACTATCTCCTGTCCTTCCCGATGGGCAAAGCCGGAAACCGTCCAACTCCAGGAGAGCGTCTATGCGAATCTTCGGTGCGACAATTACCGGATCAACAAGACCAAGTATCTCACGGCAATACTTTACCGGATCGCTCTCATACAGTCCCCGTGCGTAAAGCAGTACCGTTTCAATGGAACGAACACGTTTCTTCTTTTCCGTATGCTCCACAACGCAGTAATACGAACCGGTCAACTTGTTGTATCCGCCGTATTTCTCAATGGGTTTTCCGGCTTTGATCGGAAGCTGGCCCAGTCCGGCAGGCATAATGGTTTGCTTAAAAAGCAAACCATTCTCCTCTCGCGGCATGCGGGTGATGATGGGGTTATTCTTCGCCATGTACTTTTTCACCGTGGCGATGCTCGTTCCGTCCGCTTTCCACGCGCCCGGCGTATCCCCGTCAAAGACTTTTTTGAGACTGTAATTCTCTTTTCGGATATTCAGGAAAAACCGGTCGGTGAACTTTGTCTTGTACACGTTGCCGACAACGATGTTCAGATAGGCGTCCTTGGCGTGGTGCAGGTCGTTCACCTCGCGGCATTTGAGCATTTCAAACTTCTGCCGGAACTCCGAAATGTTGCCCGCCTTGGAGTATACGATCTCCGACTCCGGGTACCGTTCCTTTAAAAGCTGGGCAAGCGCCTTGGTGGACTGCTGCGTTTCCGTCAGCTGGCGCTGTACAAAGGACGCCAGTTCGTCCTCCGTCAGTTCTGTATTCCGTTTCAGGCGGTCGAACTTTTTATCAGAGATCATATGCTGTTTATGCAGTGCGCTCCAGAACGAATACATTTTCCCGCGGATGTCCTGGGAAATGGGATACGTATTTGTCTTTTCACGGTTAAGAACGCTCTTGACCAGCACACGATTATCGATGCTGTCGTCCTTGATGCGGGAGCGCGGGAAAATATGGTCGATATCATACGTTGTATCATCGCGCAGAGCCGTTTCCAGATCGATGGGTTCGCCGGAATACATGCATTTTCCGAACTGCGTATAGTAAAGGAACAGCTTGTCTTTCCGCAGGTTGCTCTCGTCCGTTGCCGCCAACTGGTCGTAAAGCTTGCCGCTATCCTCCTCGCAGGCTTTATAAAGCTCCAGCAGCTGCTCTTTTCTTGATTTTGTCCGCTTTCCCTTTTTCGCCGCGTCTTCGCCGCGGGCTACCTCAACAAATATCTTCTCCGGTGCACCGCCGCGGATATGCGCGATTTCCTCGGTGATCTTCAGCGTCTGCCAGATGCTGCGGCGCACGGCGGGAGAAATGTACATTTCGTCCAGCTGTGAGCGGAGACTGTTGCTTCCGAAACGGGCGAGCCGCCGCTCTTCCGCCGCGGCCGGAAGATTGGCGTGCTCCGGATCGTTGAGCAGCTGCATGAGATTGAGATTGGTGTTTCGCAGAAAATACAGAATGTTCTGCGCCTCGCCCTGCTCATCCGCGCCGGAATAGAGTTCCGTCAGAAACTCTTTGGAAAGGCGTCCCCAGTCGGCATATTTCAGACGGCAGATCTTCCGCACATCGTCCTCGTTCAGCGCAGGGAAATTCTTTTTCAGCCAGCGGCGCAGCATACGCTTGTCGTCGCTGTATACCAGCGTTCCTTCGATGATCTTTTCCACCGCTTCCTCGCCGAGCACGGGGATGAGCGGCGCAAAATCATGGTACGAACGCAGTCTGGTCTTCACCGGGTCGTCAATGCCGCTGATCTCATCGGTTTTTGCGGCATAGCCGTGCATGACCAGATAGTCCAGAATGCGTTTTTTCGTCACGCGGCGGTTTTCTTTTTTGAACAGGTCTTCGATCAACTGCTGCTTTACGCTGACCGGGAGCTCGTTTCCGTTGAGACGCAGCGGGTTCAGCTCATTGAGAAGCATGAATTCGCTGTACAGCAGGGAGTCCTTCGGCAGTACCGGCGCGCCGGTATAGGTGCATTTCCCGATCAGTTTTTTCAAAAAGGCAGCCGCGCTCGCATCCAAGTCCACAACTTTTTCAAAGTTCCACGGGTAGACCTTTTCTCCGGTTTGCTTTGCTTCTTCCGTCCGCTCTGCCCAACGGCCTTTCAGCGGCCCGACATAATACGGCACACGGAAGGAAAACACCGCTTCGATCTTCTCGCGCACAGAGATGCCGTCCTCGTCCTCTTCCAGCAGGAACGGCAGATACCCCGATGCATTATCCAATATTTTTTGCAGCTCCTGCCGATGGAGCTGGTAAGGAATGACGCCGTTTTCGCTGCCGGTAAGTCTCGGCAGAAAAGTTTTCTCCTCAATCTGCGCATACAGCGGCGCGAACGGATGCTCCGCCGCCGGCTTGGGAAGTGTAGATTTAAGGAATGTGCAAAAGTCCTCCTGCTTGCAGGTTTTATCGCCGCTCTCCGAGCGATAGCGGCTGTAGGCGGCATAGTTGTTGGGATATTTCGTGTTTTTGTAAAAAATGCTTCGGTATTTATCCGGTGATGTTTCTCTCACATAGGCTTTCAGCGCACGAAGGTCGGCATGGTTTTTCTCATACTGACAGACCTTTGCATCGCAGAGATACGCTTCGCCGCCGCGCATTTCCGACAGCCGCGCCGCATCAAACACTTTTTTTGCCGCAAGCAGCAGCTCCACCCGCTCGCCCAACGCCGACGAGAGAGCGTCAAACACGGCGTCCAGATCGTCGCTCAGCGCGACGCTCGCCGGTTCGGCATTTTTGAGCGACTCATCGTCATAGAGCGCAGCCAGCTTGACTTTGGCCCCCGCAAGCAGATCGGACAGAGCCTGAATATCCGCGCCGCTCTCCTCCGTCTGCACCGACCTCCCCAGAGCGGCGCGCAGCGCCGCCTTCTTCTGGGATATGCGCATATTGCGGTCGGTAAGGATCGTGAAGTACTCCGGCTCCAATCCCAGCTCCACATTCATTTCTGCCGAGAGATACTCTGTCAGCTCCTGCATCGCAGCGTCTACCGTCGGGCATTCGTCGCCGTTCTCCGATGTTTCATAAAGGAAATGCCCGCGGTGCTTGATGATATGGTGCAGCGCCAGAAATACGAGCCGCGGGTCGTGCGGCTCGGAGGAATGCACCAGTTCGCTGCGCAGGTGGTACACCGTGGGGTACCGGCGCAGATAATCCCGATCCGTAAAATCCGGGTCATTGAAAAGCGTGTATTTCCCGGTTCCGGCCGTCTTATCGTCCGGAAAGAGCGCGCTTTCATGCAGCCGGCGGAAAAAGAGCGGGTCAGACTTCCCGATCTCCGCGGAGAAGAATTCTTCCAGATACAAAAGTCTCTGTTTTCTCCGCTCCAGACGCCGGCGGGCAATGCGCGCCGCGCGCCGGTCCGCCGCCGGTTTTGCCTCCTCAAACAATCTCGCGCCCCACATGGAATTTCCCTTAAAGCGCAGGACATTATACTCCGGATCGGTTACTGCCCAACCAACAGAATTTGTCCCTACGTCAAGGCCAAGATAATACGGAGGATTTCGCCGGATCGTCTCTTTCTCTTCCATTTTGCATTCTCCTCTATTGACAAATTCCAAAAATATGCTAAAAATATAAGTGATCCCGACTACCACTTGGGATTACACTACAAGTTCAAATAAGCGTTCTGCGCCCTTACCGCATTATGCGGATTCACAGTGTGTGAAAGCAAAAGGTCCCGCCTGTCGGCGGGACCTTTTGCTTTCCCGCCGGAACGCTTAGGCTCATGAAAATAATACCATACCGTTTCACATTTTACAACAAGGCGGTATTTATTCTTACATTTTTTATATAAAAAAACGGAGAAGCGCCTTTGATACAGCATTTCTCCGGTTTTCTGTCTTTATAGTGCAGGGAAAATCAGCCGTCGCGCTCGCGGTCGAGGCGGCGGTTGCGGAGCGTCAGGACGAGGTCGGTCGCGACCATGAGAATGTCGGCGATGTAGAAAAACACCACGTAGCTCAGATCGCCGAGGATAAATTTCCCGATCAGTCCGCAGAGATAGCCCACAATGATGAGCACCTCAAACGCAGCGCTCTTGCCCCTCGCCGTGCGGGAGCGGAGGGACTTCGCGATATTGAACGGCCACGAAAGCCCGAAGCAGACGAGCATGCCCGCTTCCAGAATATGAACCATGCCTGGATTACTGGAGCATTTCGACGCCGTGCATCACGAACGCACCGCCGAGACGCGCCATTTCCTCCGGCGTCTCACGCATGCCGTTTTCGATCCACACCTTGGCAAGCGTGCACATGCCGGCCACGATGAACGAGGCGCAGTAATCCAGCTTTTCGGATTCGCTCCCGCCGAAGATGGACAGGAACTCATAAAGATACTGGTACTTGAGCTTATTGAAGATCTTGTCCTGGAATTCGGAATCTCCGCTGCGGCAATAGAGCGTGTAGAAAATGTCCGAATACTCGCTCGCGAGCGTGAAAAGATCCGTCAGATACCGGAACGTTTTCCCATCCGACTGGCGGGCGTTGTGGCGGCTGCCGACATCGTCCAGACGGCGCAGGAGATCGTCCTCCAGCTGGTGGAGAAGATCGTATACGTCACTGTAGTGCGCGTAGAAGGTGCCGCGGTTCACGTCCGCGAGATCGGCCACGTCGCGCACCGTTACGCGGCTGATGTCCTTTTCCAGAAGAAGCGACGTGAGCGCGCCGCGAAGCTGTTTTTTTGTTTTCCGTACTCGACGGTCTTCGGTTTCCCGTTCTGCCATTTATCCGGTTCCTCCTGTGTGGGTTTGTTATTTATTCGACATTTAAGATTATAATCCACAGGAGCCGAACATTCAATAGGTAAATGAACAAATTTCGCAAAAAAATCGGAAACAGGGCATCTGTTTCCGATTTTTTTATAATCCGTCACTCTTTTCGCATTTGGCGGTTTCTGCTCTTCTGCACGGCTTTCAGATAGATTTCCGCGACACGCATGGCCGCCGGGGTGAGCTTTCCCGCGGAAATTTCCACCTGATCGACGCACACTGCGCCATACTTGCCGCACGGCTCCACGCGGGTCATGTGGCTCCAGAGCGGAACGCCCTTCGCCGTGCCCTCGATGATCTGTGTCCGATCCTCGTCGGTGCGGCGGAGCGGCTGCATCGTTTGCAGCCGACCGAGCGCCCTCCCCGCCGGGCGGCGGTTGAGCTGCCGCCAGACGCGTGAAGCGCTGTGCGGCACAAGCGTGCTCACGCGGACGGTTCCCGCGCTGCCGAAGGCTTTCAAAAGCCGCTTTGTCATAATGTCCGGCCGAATGGATACAAAGTCCTGCCCCGCTTTGAGCTTTCGCAGCGAGAGCGAGCGGAGCGCCGGGAACGCCTTATGCAGCGCTTTCCAGGACTTTCCCGCGCCTTTGTCCTTGCTTCCCTTCCAATGGACAAGTATGCCGGAATACGCCGAGAGCCCCTGCGCCGGAAGCTCCACCGCTCCTTCCACGATGGAGGTGCGCACGCGCACCCTGCCATCCGCAAGCAGCGAGAGAAGCGCGCTTCCCCCGGCGCGCAGCCCGTAAGCGCCCCAGATGCGCCCGTCGTACCCGGCGAGCAGGGCGCTCTCCACGGCGGCGACGCGCGCGGAGAACGGCTCTTCCGGCGCGAAAACAGGAACGAGCACGCGGCAGGATTTCTCCAGCGTGCGAACGACCGGGGCAAATACGGCGGCGTCCATGCCGTCGTCCGGCCAGAGAAGCACGGCCGCCGCGCCAGTCTTTCCGGTTTCTCTCAGTTCCATAGCGTATCCTCCTATAGAAGCTCCGACGCATCGACGCGCCGCGGCACAAATGCCGCCGATGGCGCTGCGACCGCCGTTGATAGCATATAGCCGCCGTATTCCACGGTATAGAGCGAGAGCGTCTCGCCGTCCAGAATGGCCGCATCTCCCAGCGCGGAAAAGGCGTTCATGGGCTGTGAGAGTCCCGCGCCGGTGCATTTGAGCACAGCCTCCTTGCGCGTCCAGAGATAGGCAAACCGCCGCTCCGGATCGGTCTCCATAAACTCGCGTTCCTCATCTGTGAGAGCGCGCGCCGCAGCGCGGCGCACGGGCGCGATTTTTTCGGCGTCCAGCCCTACGGGAGCGCCGCACACGGCGAGCGCGCAAAGCTCTCCGCTGTGCGAGAGCGAAAAATGCACACCGCCGGGAATGTATGGCTTTCCGTGCCCGCCATAGGAAAACGGCGATGCAATCCCTGCCTCGCGCAGCAGAAGACCTGCGCCGATACTCCGCAGCCGCGCGTCCTCTCTCCGGATGCGCAGTGCTTTTTCCCGGCGCTCCTCCGAAAGGAGGGCAAGCGCTTCCCGCTCGCGGCCGCGCAGCGGCGCGATATCCAGCACATAAACGTTCATAGCAGCTTCATTATACAGGCAAAAAAGCGCGCTTTCAACGCCTTTTTGCTGTTCAGCATGGGGAAAAGAGCGTATATTGCCCGTTTTCGATCACGTATCCGCCACCGTTCGGGCTTTGCCACTCATAACGGTTTTTCCCCTCCGGGAACAGGTGCGCCATGATGGCCGCGATCACACCGCCGTGCGTCACGATCACGGCGTCGCGCCCGGCTTCCTGCACACGCACAAAGGCGGCAAGAGCGCGCGCCGTCATATGCTCCCCGCTCTCGCCGTGCGGCGGAACATTTTTCTCGTTATCGCCGGTGAGCCACGCCTGATACGCACTATCGTCTTTCAGCATTTCGTAGCTCTTCATTTCAAAATCGCCGAAATCGATCTCCCGAAAGTCCGGTTCGATCTCATAGGGCACCGCGCCGAAGAGCGCTTCGAGCGTTTCGTTGCAGCGGCGCATGCCGCTTGTGATAAACCGTGTGCCCGGCGCGGGCGCTTCGATGCGCCGCAGCGCGGCGCGCCCCGCCGGAGAGAGCGGCAGGTCGGTGCTGCCGCAGTAGAGATGCTTTTCGTTCGCCTCGGTGAGGCCGTGGCGCAGCAGGAGAATCTTCATTTCAGCCGCTGCTCCAGACCGCAGAAAATGCGGCTCACGCGCTCGGCCTCGCGGCTCAGGTACTGCGTAAGGCGTCCGGTATCCTGCCGCCACGCGCGCGTTTCCGCGCCCATCGGCACAACGCCGCAGAACATATCCCGGCAAAGGAGAATGCTGTCTTTCCAGTCTTCCTTGTGTGCGCGGAAATACTCGACCGGGTCGATCCCCGCGCGGGTGCAGGCCAGCGTGAAGTTTTCGATATTATCCACACACCGGCGGGAGAAATCGATCTCCGCGCCGGAGCAGGAGAAGATATTCTCTTCCGCAAGGGAAAAGGTTTCTTTCGCAAAATCGGTCTTGCCCTGATAGGCGCCGCCGAAAATAAAAACCATGGTGTATCTCCTTTTCTTCAGATAAGCGTCCAGACTGCCGCGCCGCAAAGCTCGGAGAGCGTCAGCGCATAGCCGGAAATGTCGCCGTTCATGCCGTCGAGCGAGCGGTAAGCCTTCCGAAGCGCGAGCGCGTACCCGGCAAGGCAGCCGGTGAGCGCGAGGCCGGTTTTCCACCCGGCAAGGAAGCCCGCCGCAAGGTATACCGCAAGCTGCACGCAGAGGACAGCGATGTGCGATCCCGGCTTTTTCTGCGCGGCGTACTGGCTCGTGGACATGGGGCGCAGCGCCGTTACGGCGAGCGCCGAGCCGCACCGGCTGACCGCCGGAAGAAGAACGAGCGTCCAGAGGCTGGCCGTCTCCTTTGCGGAGGCAAAGAGCGCCGTCTGGCACAGCGCGAGCAGCACGATGCCGATCACGGCAAAGCTGCCGACGTGTGAGTCCTTCAAAATCTCGCGCCGCCGCGCGAGATCGCGGCAGGAGCGCACGGCGTCGGTCACATCCATGAAGCCGTCGAGATGGATGAAGCCCGTCACAAGAAACGGGTACGCGCCGAGCACGACGCCATATACGGGCGCCGGGAGCGCCAGATACCGGCAGAGCCACGCAAGCAGCGCCCAGATCGCGCCGATCTCCAGCCCGACGACGGGCAGGAACAGAAGCATTTTGTCGCGCGCTTCCTCATCCCACACACGAGAAAGGCATGGGATCGCGCAGAACATGCTCCGGCACATGGCCAGAGCGTGCAGATACTTTTTCAAAACGGGAGCACCCCCTTATGGACGATGCGCCGCCCGGCGGCGAGCTCCACGACCGTATCGCACTCGCGCGCGAGCATCCGGTCGAGCCCGGCAAGAGCGCGGCGGTACTGCTCGGTCATGGGGTCGTACTCCCCGGCGTCGGAGAAAATATAGTCGCTCACAAGCACGGCGCTGCGCACCGAGCGGACGAACTCCAGCAGTTCCCGAGCGCACCGCTCCGCCGCCGGGAGATCGAGCGCGTAGTTTTTCTCCGGCGGGAATATTTCGTTTTGCAGCAGCGCCGTGACGCTGTCAAGCAGAAAAACGCCGTTTTTGTCGGCGGTATCGAGACACGAGAGAATATGCCGCGGGCATTCGATGGTCTCAAAGCCCAGCCCCGCACGGTCGGCAATGTGGCGGCGGATGCGCTCGTCGTCCTCGGCGTCAGCGGAGATCATGGTGGCGACATAGTAATGCTTTTCCCCCGCGGCGAGGTATACCGCGAGATCCTGCCCGAGCGTTGTTTTGCCGTTTTTCGCGCCGCCGGAAATGAATGCCTTCATTGCGCGCCCTCCACGGTGAATTTATCGCCCTCGCGGATTTCGTCAAGGTAGCCGTCGTCAATGCCGGCCTCGTCAAACGTCGCCATGTCGTTAATGACGGCGCAGGCGGCGTCCAGCACCTCGAAGGCGAGCGGGCAGCCGCTCCCCTCGCCGAGACGCATGCCGAGCAGCAGCATCGGCTCCAGCCCCATTTCGTTCATGGCAAACTTATACCCGATCTCATAGGAAGCGTGGCTCGGCACGAGATACGCGCGCACGTCCGGGCAGATGCGGCAGGCGCAGAGCGCCGCCACAGCGGAGATGAGCCCATCGATCACGACCGGACGATGCGTCGCCGCTGCGCCGAGGAATGCGCCGCACATGGCGGCGAGATCGAATCCGCCGACCTTTGCAAGCACGTCGAGCGCATCGGACTTGTCCGGCGCGTTGATCTCGATGGCTTTTTGAATGACGGCCTTTTTCTTTGCAAACGCCTCGTCCGTCACGCCGCCGCCGCGGCCCGTGACGGCCTCTACCGGCGCATCCAGCAGCACCGCGAGCACGGCGGAGGCCGTTGTCGTGTTGCCGATACCCATCTCACCGACACCAAGCACGTCCGCATCCGCTGCTGCGGCGAGCTCGATGCCGGTGAGCACCGCGCGCTCGCACTCCTCGCGCGTCATGGCGGGGACTCGAACAATATTTTTTGTGCCGTAGGCGATCTTACGGTTCAGCACCGCTTTTTCGCGGATATCCGCCGCGACGCCGACATCGCACACGGTGATCTCACAACCGAAATGCCGGCAGAGCGTCGCCGCGCCGGTCTTGCCGCGCGTCAGATTGATCGTCTGCGAGAGCGTTACCGAGCGCGGCGCGCTCGACACCCCCTCATCCACAACGCCGTTGTCGGCGGCGAAAACGAGAAGATGCTTTTTCTCGATTTTGTTATGCACCCGCCCGGTGATCCCGGCGAGCTGCACGGAGAGTTCCTCGAGCCGTCCGAGACTGCCGGGGGGCTTGGCAAGCTGCGCCTGACGGCGGCGCGCCTCTTCCATAGCCGCAGCATTCGGCGGCGTGATCTTTGCTGTCCATTCCTTGAGTGTCATACGTTTGTCTCCTTGGGGATAAATCCGTTTTCCTTGAGCCAGAGTGCGCCATGCGCGGCGTTCTCCGGCAGCTCCAGCGTGAAGGTTGCGCCGGGGCAGAGCGCAAGTGCTTTCTCTAAAAGCTCTTTCATCGGGATGATGCCCTCATCGAGCGGCGCGTGGGCGTCGCAGGAGCCGTTGTTGTTGTGCAGATGAAAATGCCGGAGATACGGCGCGAAGCGCTTTAGCCACTCGGATACCGGAACATCCGAATAAGCGTTCGCGTGGCCGACATCGAGACAAAGCCCCAGCCGCGGATGCTCTGCGGTGCGGACAATATCCAATAGATACTCCGGCTCCTCTTCCAGCACATTTTCGAGAACGATATCCACGCCGGGGTCAACACGCAAAAAATCCTTCCAGAAAACGGCCGACTGCTCCGTATACCAGCAGGGGTAGTACATTTTGGGGTTATACCCGCCGTGGATAATGACCTTCTCCGCGCCATAGCGCTTTGCGAGGGCGATTGCCTCGCGGAAGCGCTCCGCAGCGAGCGCTCTTGCGCGCGGGTCGATGGCGCAGGGGAAAAGCTCGTTGAACGGCGCGTGCAGCGTCACGCGCGCGATTCCCGAAAGCTTTTCGCGCACCGCCTCGTCCGTTTCCAAAAAGCGTTCGTCCATGTTGTAGGCGGTGCAGTATTCCGCAATCTCCAGTCCCAGACCGTACCGCCGCGCGGTATCGGCAGCGTCTGCGGAGATCGTCGAAAGATAAAAGCGATGGTTTTCCATAAATTGCTCCGGTTTTCTCTTTTTCGCGGGGAAAGCTCTTTTTGCGGCCCCGCGCGCGAATGATTCGTCATTTTTTCTTATTATAATCTTTTCCGGGTCTGGATTCAATGACTTTTCCCCATTGCATTGTGAAAGATTTGGTATTATAATGGCGAAAATATTTCTTCGAGGAGGGAATCGCCGTGGCGCGCTCCGCCAACCAGAAGCTCAAACTGCTGCTTCTCCGGGAGTATCTTGAACGCAATTCCGACGAGGCGCATCCCATCTCCACGGCGCAGCTTTTGGAGTATCTCGCCTCGGAGGGCATCAGCGCCGAGCGCAAGAGCGTATACAGCGATCTGGAAACGCTGCAGGCTTTCGGTCTCGACCTCATCCGTGTCCGCGACGGGAACAGCAGCGGCTGGTATATCGGCGAACGCGTGTTCCAGCTCCCGGAGCTGCGGCTGCTCGCCGACAGCGTGCAGTCCTCCCGGTTCATCACGCGCAAAAAGTCGCTGGAGCTGATTGCCAAGCTTGAAGGGCTCACAAGCGTCCATCAGGCCAAGGGGCTGCGGCGGCAGGTCGTCGTCAAAAACCGTATCAAGACGATGAACGAGTCCATATACTATCTGGTGGACGAGCTGCACGCTGCCATCAACGGCGACAAGCGCATCCGCTTCCACTACGCCGGGTACGACGGGCGCGGAGAGCGCGTGCTGCGCCGCAGCGGTGCCTGGTACGATGTGAGTCCCTACGCTCTGCTGTGGGACGACGAGAACTATTATCTCGTCGGCTACGACAGCGCCGCTTCCGCCATCCGGCATTACCGTGTGGACAAGATCTGCGATCTGCGCACCGCCGGAGACGGACGTGAAGGGCGGGAAGCGTTCGCCGCGCTCGACATGAGCGAGTATACGAGCGCACACTTCGGTATGTTTTCCGGTACGCCGGAGAAGATCCGGCTCGAATGCCGCGATACGCTCGCGGGAGCCGTGATCGACCGTTTCGGCGCGGACACCATGCTCATCCCCTCGCGCGAGGGATATTTCACCGTGACCGTGCCGGTGGCGGTGAGCGAGCCATTTTTCGGCTGGGTCTGCTCGTTCGGCGGGGATATGAAGCTTCTCTCGCCGGAGAGCGCCGTGGAAGCGCTGCGCGCGCATCTGCGAAAGCTCGCCGAAGCGTATCACATTTAGTTTTTTTGCCGCGCATATCTCATAAAAAATTTTAACAAGGAGGGGTAAACATGAGCGGCTGCATTATTCCCAAAGGGTACACACCCCGGCTGAACGTCTATGAGACGCAGAGAGCCATCGAATTCATCAAGAGGAGCTTCCAAAAGAATCTGGGCTCGGCGCTGAATCTCAAGCGCGTGTCCGCGCCGCTGTTCGTGCGCACCGACACCGGCCTGAACGATGACCTGAACGGCATCGAGCGTCCGGTCTCCTTTGATGTCCCCGCCGTAGGCGGCGCAGAGTGCCAGGTCGTGCAGTCTCTGGCCAAGTGGAAGCGCTGGGCGCTGCGCGAGTACAACTTCTACGAGGGCAAGGGGCTCTACACCGACATGAACGCCATCCGGCGCGATGAGCCTGTGCTCGATAACCTCCATTCGGTCTACGTTGACCAGTGGGACTGGGAAAAAGTTATCCGCGAGGAAGACCGCAACATTGACTATCTCAAGGACGCCGTGCGGCGCATCGTTACGGCCATCTGCATGACCGGCGACGAGTTGGAATGGGAGTTCCCGCAGCTCAAAGCGCATCTGAGCCGCGATGTTTCCTTCATCACGAGCCAGGAGCTCGAGGACATGTATCCCGATCTCACACCCTCCGAGCGCGAGAACGAATACACCAAAACGCACCCGACCTGCTTCATTATGCAGATCGGCAAAACGCTCCGCTCCGGTAAGAAGCACGACGGACGCGCCCCGGACTACGATGACTGGGACCTGAACGGCGACATCATTTTCCGCAACACGGTGCTCGACCGCGCGTTTGAAGTGTCCTCCATGGGCATCCGCGTCAGCTCCGAGAGCATGGACCGCCAGCTTACGCTCGCCGGCTGCGACGACCGCCGGAAGCTTCCATTCCACAAGGCGCTGCTCGCGGGCGAAATGCCGTTCACGATGGGCGGCGGCGTCGGCCAGTCGCGGCTTTGCATGCTGCTCATCGGCTGCGCGCACATTGGCGAGGTACAATCCGGTATTTGGGACGAAGAAACAGTGAACCTTTGCAAGGCCCGCGGCGTCCATCTACTGTAAGTCAAACACCCCCCACTTCGTTGAGGGATTTGTTTGAGGGGATAGCTGCTCGCCGCAGCGCACTCGCTACGCTCGCACGTTTGCGAGTCGAGAAGTATTTTTGCCGACGTACACGCCGCCGGCAAAAATGTTTTAAACTTTCTTTGCTCCTGCGGGAGTAAACTCTGCGAGGCTTTTCCGAGCGGCGCTCCACGCGCCGCTCATTCTTTGCGCATCCTCTGTACATTCTTTTTTCGGAGGCGTTCCATGGCCGAAGGCAACGAAACGAAAAAACCGGTAAAAAGCCGGAAAAAGGCTGTTTGGCTCATTGCCGTGGGCGCGGTGGGAGCTATTGTCCTGCTGGCAGCATTTGCGCTCTTTTTCCCCGGCGTCGGGCTGCTCCGCGCCAATGTCCCCGCACCAGCTTCGCCGGCGAGCACGCCGGGAGCGGAGGCAGCGCCCATCCCGACGCCGGAGCCAACTGCCGCGCTGGTATATGCCGCTGGGTACATGCTCTGCGAAAACGGTCTTTTCCGCGGCGCGGATACGCTGACCGCAGGGGAAGCCGCCGAGGCCGCAGCCCGCGCCGCCGGTCTTTCCGTTGCCGTGGAGGACGCCTCTCTCCCGCTCACGGAATCCTCGCTTGCGGCATTGCTTGAAGACGTTTTTCCGCCGGACGCGATCGCGGACGCCATGACCGCCATTGCGCTTCACGGCGGCGAAAACGTAACACGTGCCGAAGCCGCGGTATTTTTTAACCGTCTTTTCTCCCTTGACGCCTCCGACATGGAAACGGCGTTTTATCCTGACGTTATCCCCGGCGAATGGGGCAGCGGCGACATTTACACCGCCGCAGACGGCGCCGCCGTATGGGACGGGCCGGACGGCCGTCCCGCCGAAGGGCCGGTTCTGATCGACTCCCAGCTTTATTATGCCGGGGCGGACGGTTACTTTCTCAAAAACGCCTACGCCGGTTCGCTCTATTTTGACGCCGCCGGACGCTATACCTCCGGCAACAGCGAGCTGGACGGCTATGTTCTCGCCGCCATCCGTTCTGCGACGGATGACTCCATGAATCGCGACGAGAGACTTTGCGCCATGTATCTCTATGTCCGCGACAGCTTTACGTATCTCCGCCGCCACTACTACAAGGTCGGCGATGTCGGCTGGGCCATGCAGGAAGCGCTCACGATGTACTCCACCGGGCGCGGCAACTGCTACTGCTATGCCTCCGCTTTCTGGGCAGCGGCGCGAGCACTCGGCTTTGATGCGAAGATCGTCAGCGGCACCTACGGCGCGGAGGACGCGCCGCACGGCTGGGTGGAGATTCTGCGCGATGGCGTGCGCTATACCTACGATGTGGAGATCGAAATGGCGGTGCGCCGCGACCACGGCGATTCCGATCTATACGAAATGAGCGACGCGGCACGCGCCCGCCACGGCTACAAGGAATTCACCGTCTCGGACGATATGCTGCCGCGCTCTCTCGCGGGCGAGCTGCTGCCGGGCTGAAGGGAGAGAGACATGAAAAAACAACTTCTTCTTTTTTCGGCGCTGCTCTCGCTTCTTCTGCTCACCGGCTGCACAAAGCAACTGACGGAGGAGCCGCTCAATCTCTCCTTCCCGGCGGAAACGGCCTCCTTCACCGGCACGTTCACCAAAGATACCTATACCGGCGTTGTGCAGGGCAGCGGCTGGCGCTTTGAAGGAACGCTCACCGCCGAGCGCCTTCTCACCGGCGAGGGTGAGAACGTCCCCTGCCGTGCCGCGCTCTTCGGGAGCGTGGAGGAAGGAACCTACACCGGCTCGCTCGTCTCCGGCATGCCGGACGGCAAGGGTGAATTTCGTCTCTCCTCCGGCGCGGTGTTCACCGGCGTTTTTTCCGGCGGCACGGCCGTGCGCGGCGAGGCAGCCGATCTCCCCTGGGAGCTCCAGCATGGCGGCAGCCGCTTTTCCGGGACCTACACCGGCGCGCTCGAAAGCTCCGGTCCCGAGGGTGAGGGACTTTTCGGCGGCATGAACGCCGCCGGGCAGCAATTCACCTGGTATGGCAGCTGGAGCGGCGGCGAAATTGCGGGCAGCGGCGTATTGACGGACGAGCACTGCGTCGTCTCCGTGGAGGGGCGCGAGACGGCCGGAAGCTACGCCGGAGACGGCAAGGATGGCCTGCCGGACGGTGAGGGTGTTTTCACCGCCGAGAGCGAATCCGGCATTCCGTTTACCTATACGGGCGAATGGGCGGCGGGTATCATGGACGGCAAAGGAACGCTTTCCTACGATGCGGAAGCGCTCTACACGCGCACCGGCACGTTCACTGCCGGACGCTTCACGCCCGACGGACTCGAAACGCTCGTTTCACTCGGCACGTGCGAGCCGGTATTCACGCTCACGGAGAGCCAGCTTGCCGCGCTTCGCGAGACAACCGATCTCTGGGAGCGGACGGATCATCAGGATTTCTTCAACTCCGTTTACAAGGAGCTCTTTACAAAGAACGCCTGGATCGGACAATGCTTTGCGGACGATTCCTTCCGGGAAGAGCCATACTGGATGGAAGTTTACAGCATGCGCATCATCACCGCGCGCACTGGCGCTCTTGTCTCAGGCGGCGCGGAAATGACCTGCATTTTTGCTGCCGACCGGAATTACCAGTACCCCTGCTTCGTGATCGTCCCCGGCAGCGTTGACCGGCTCACACAGGGCAACACGTTTCACGTTTACGCCATGCCGCTCGCTGTCAGTTCGTATGTCAATACACTCGGCGAGACGCGGGAAGCTCTCGTCCTCCTCGCGGGCGACATTTATACCGGCATGTGAAGAAAACCGCCTTCCCCGTATGCAGGGGAAGGCGGTTTGCAATTTCTCAGACCCACCTGCGGTGAGCCAGCGTCCTTTACACAAGGGAGCCATTTTATATGTTATGTGTCGGCGGCGTGCTGGCGGCCGGTGTGGTCGATGTAGGTATCGCCCGCGAGCAGTATCTCCGAGATCGGCACGACCGTATAACCTTCTGCAAGAAGGTATTCCAGAATGGAGGGTAGCGCCTCGGGCGTGTGCAGTCCCGCATTGTGGAACAGCACGATGCTCCCCGGCTGCACCTTGCCCGTTACGCGCTTGTAAATTTCGCCCGCGGTCAGCTTTTTCCAGTCGAGCGAGTCGGTGTCCCACTGCACCGCCGTAAGCCCCATGCCGTTCACGGTGCCGATGACGTTGTCGTCATACTCGCCATACGGGCAGCGGAAGAGCGTCGGGCGCACGCCGGTGACGGCCTCGATCTTGTCGCTGCAGCGGTTCACCTCGTCGATGATCTGCTTTGCTGTGAGCTTTGCCATGTGCGGATGGGTGTCGGAATGGTTCATCACCTCGTGCCCGGCGTCGTGGAGTGCCTTTACGCTCTCCGGGTATTTATCCACCCACTCGCCGACGACAAAGAACGTCGCCTTCACGTTGTACTTTGCCAGGATATCGATGAGCATCTGCGTATCCTCGTTGCCCCAGGCCGCGTCAAACGAAAGGCTTACGAATTTCCCGTCCCGCTCCACGCTGTATACGGGCAGCTCCCGCTCCGTGACCGCCGCGCCCACAACGCGCGGCGAATATACGAACGCAAAGATCGCCGCAACGGCAAGCACGAGCGCCGCGCTGGAAGCAAATTTATTGTGCCGTGAGAGAAAGCCGCCGATTTTTCCTGTCATCATGAATACATCCCCCCTCGCGGACATCCTATGATCGCGGGAGGGGATGTATTCATGTCCGATCCTTTTCGTCCTCGCGGGGGAAGATCACGTTGGGCGAATAGCCGGTATACTTCTTATAGACCTTGTTGAAATATTTATAATCGGAAAAGCCCACCAGCTCCGCGATCTCATAGAGCTTGCGCTCGCCGCGCTTCTGGAGCTCCACGGCGCGCCGGATGCGGTAGTAGTTGAGAAAATCGTGGAACGTGTAGCCCGTTTCTGCCTTGAACTTGGCGTTCAGGTGCGTGCAGGAAATGTTGAGCTGCTGGCTGAGATCGGTGAGGGAAATGTGCTCAGCATAATGCTGCCGGATGTACTGCATCATGGCCTCGGCATATTTATTTTGCAGCGGCGCGGGCTTTTCATCCATCTCCGGCGCTTCCGCGCTTTGTCCGGCCGGCGTCCCGGCGGCGATGCGGCGCAGGCAGTTTTTGAGCTCGTTCACATCCACCGGCTTGAGAAGATATTCCGCCACGCCCAGCCGGATCGCCTGCTGCGCATAGTCAAACTCACCGTAGCCGGAGATGATGACCGCCTGAAACGGGCAGACGCCGCGCCCTTCGCGCAGCATTTCCAGCCCGTCCATATCGGGCATGCGGATATCGGTGATGACAATATCCGGGCGCAGCGCTTTGATCTGGGCAAGCCCCTCCTGCCCGGTGGCGGCCTCGCCGACCACGACGCAGTTGACCTCCGTCCAGTCCATCTTGTATTGCAGTCCCCGGCGGATCAGATTTTCATCCTCCACCAGCAAAACCTTCAGCATTCCTCGTTCTCCTCCACTTCGTAGGGGATGGTAAGCGTCACGGCAGTGCCCTGCCCCTCCGTGCTCTCGATCTGCACGCCATAGGGCGCGCCGTAGGTCAGGCGGATGACCTTCTGGATGTTATAAAGCCCCACGTGGGCGGTGTACTCGTTCGTAAGATCGCGCTTGAAGCTCTCACGCAGCTCCGCAAGGCGTTCCGCGGGGATACCCGCTCCATCATCCGTGACGGTGAAGCGCAGCGTATCGCCCCGGTGCTCCGCCTGCACACGGATGTGCAACGTCTGTCCGGCGCGGTAGCCGTGGGTAATGCTGTTTTCAATGACCGGCTGCAAAAGGAGCTTCGGAACGCGGCATTCGAGCAGTTCTTCCGGGATAGCAAACTCATAGAGCAGGCAGTTATTATACCGCGCCTTTTGGAGCAGCAAATAGTCGTTTACGTACTCCACATCCGTTTCGAGCGACACCTTCGTATGGCCGTAATTGACGCTGTAGCGCATAAGCGAGGCGAACGAAAGCAGCATTTCCGATGCCGTTTCCGGGTCCTCGCTGATCTGGTAGCGCACGGTCTCCATGACATTGTAGACAAAATGCGGGTTGAACTGCTCTTCGAGATGCTTGATCTCCATCTGACGCCGCCGGTCAAGGAGTTCGTCGTTATGGGCGATGAGCTCCCGGAAGCGGGTGTAGAGCGCCTGCGACTCCTCGGAGCATTGCTTTGGCAGCGCCTCCGCGCCGCCGTTTTTGGAAAGATTCTCCACAGCGGCGGTCAGCTCGCCGAGCTCCATGGCGTTCTGGCGCGTGAACGCCTTCGTCATGGCGACGACGACGCCGGAGAGCAGCAGAAGAAGGACGATAAAAAGGCCGCCGCTGTAGAGCAGCATCCGAAGCTGCACATCCAGGGACGTGAGCGTATAGAGCCGCAGCGCCTGCGGCCCGACCGTGCCGCAGACGGCATAGTACCGGCTCTCATCCAGCGAGAGGATGCCGTCGCTTTCAAGCGAGAGAGAAAACTTGTTGCTCGGCTGCTTATCCTGCGGGTCCTCTCGGGGGTCGAGCGTCGTATAAATGAGATTATCGTACCGGTCGGTCAGCAGCACTTCGGAATCGGTATCGCGCACGGCGTCCCGGAAGCCCTCCTGCCGGAGATTCAGCAGCAGATAGCCCGCCGCAGCCCCGCTCTCATCCGGCACGGCGCGGCAGACCGTATAGGTACACGCCTGCTCGCTGCTCACCGGCGCGGTGCAGACATAGCGGAGCGTTGCCGACGGCTCCTGCTGCATGCGCGTCGCAGCGCCCGCAGCGAACGCGGACGAGGCAAAGATCGATTGGTTGTGCGCGCTGAAGTTGGAGCTCAGCACCTGCATATCCGCACCGAGCAGCACAAAATACGCCCGCAGCTCCTGTTGGTTGGTAAAGTCATAGAGCAGGCGGTTGGCCTCCAGGCACTCGCTCCGCTCGCCGCTTCCGACGGCGCGGCGCAGCGCGTCCGCTCCGGTCAACTCCTCTGCCCCGCGGTCATACGCCGCGAGCTGCTGCGTGAGCGCCGTTTCGAGCTCCTGATTGTCCCTCCGGCAGCCGCGCACGACAACGGCAAAGAAGTTCAGCGCAAAGCCGCCCAGATACAAAAGCAGGATCAACGCCAGAATGGCCGCCACGTAACCGATGAACGAGCGGCGCAGCTGATTTTGAAACGGTTCGCGATGCATGGCCGTCCCTCTCTTTCCCGGCGTCATTTTACCATATTCTTCCCTTTCTGAAAAGGGCGAAAAGCGGTGCACCTGTTCGGCGCACCGCACAGCCCCGCAAGAACCTCTGCGGAGCATTTTTTCGCTTTACACGCTCAGATCCTTTTTGCCGCTGAGCTTGAAGAACAGGAGAAGCGACACGATCGAAGTGAGAGTCAGGATCGTGGAGTAGGCCGCCGCGTTGCCGAAGTTGCTGCGGATGACCTCGGAATAGATCGCCACGGTGAGCGTCATGGTCTTGCTGGTGTAGAGAATGACCGAAGAGCTCAGCTCGCTGATGAGCGTGATCCAGCTCATGATCGCACCGGAGAGAACACCCGGCAGCATCATGGGGATGGTAACGCACAGAAACGTTTTGAGCTGCGATGCGCCGAGGCTGATGGACGCTTCCTCCACGCTGGGGCTGATCTGCCCGATGATGGCGGTGCTCGATCGGATCGTATACGGCATGCGCCGGATGGAGAGCGAAATGACGATGATGAGTACCGTGCCGCCGAGCATAAACGGAGGGCCGTTGAAGGCGTACAGGAACGAAATGCCGAGCACCGAGCCGGGAATGATGTACGGGAACATGGTGAGCACATCGAGCACCGACGTGAGCGCATTGCGCTTGCGGACGCTCAGGTACGAGATCAATATACCGCACACCACCACGATCACAATCGCGATCAGGCCGAAGAGATAGCTGTTCGTAATGGCGCTGGTGTTGCTCTTGGCAAAGATGTTGCGGTAGTTATCGAGCGTGAACTCACCGGTGAAGAGCGAGCCGTTGATCGTGCCGATGAAGGAAGTGACGAGCACCGTGATCTGCGGCAGCGCCGCAATGAGCGCCACGAGATACACCACGATGTGGGCGACAACGCCGCGCCAGCCCTTCGGGTCTTCGGCCTCCATGGGCTTGAGCGCCGACATGGAGTAGGTAAACCGGCGGCCGAGCGCCTTTTGCAGGAAGAAGAACATCAGCGCGATGACGATGACGATGAGGCACATCGTGGCGGCAAAGCCGTCGTTCGTGCCGACCTCGCCCATAAACTGCGTATACAGCATGACCGGGAAGGTCTTATATCCTTCGCCGATGATCATGGGCGTGCCGAAATCGGCGAATACGCGCATGAACACAAGCAGCGCACCCGCGAGCAGCGACGGCATCACCAGCGGGAAGATAATCTTCGTGACGCGCTGGAAGGCGTTGCAGCCAAGGCTCTCCGCAGCTTCGTTCAGGGAGTTGTCCAGATTCTTCATCGCGCCGGAAACGTACATGTAAATGAGCGGGAATGACTGGAGCGAGAACACGAGCACGATGCCGGCAAAGCCGTAAATGCCCGGCAGCTTCACGCCGAAAAGGGCGTTCACGATGCGGGTAAGGAAGCCGTTTCGTCCCAGAAGCTGGATCCACGAATACGCACCGATGAACGGGGGCGAGAGATACGAGATGACGATGAGAATGTTGATGAGGCCCGCGCCTCGGATCTTGACGCTGCGCAGCAGATACGCCATCGGCACACCGATGAGCGACGCCACCGCCGTGGAAACGACCGTGACCTTAAAGCTGTTGACAAGCGCGCCCCAGTAATACTTCTTCGTGAAGAACTTCGCAAAGTAGCTCAGATCGATCTTTCCGCCGGTAAAGAGGCTCTTGATGAGCAGCATGCCGATAGGATAGATGACGAACAGCAAAAAGAGTGCGAGCAAAACGAGTGTCAGCGCCGTCCAGCCGTTGAAGCGCTTTTCTCCGGCGTATCTCATAAAAGCTCCTCCCGAATGACGAGAGAGCGCTTTCCGTCGGCAGTGAACACGTTGATGCGGCGGGGCTTCACGCGAAGACGCACTTCCGCGCCGTCGGGGATGACGGCCCATTCCTCATCGCTGTCGCGGACGGCTTCGATCTCCTGCCCGGAAGGAAGCGTCAGGAAATAGTGCGTGGTGGTGCCGAGAAATACGCTGCTGCGCACCACGGCGGGGATGCCCTCGCCCTCGCCGGTCGAGAGCAGAAACTCCTCCGGCCGGACCGCCGCGAGAACTTCCCTGCCGTCGGTCGCCTCGGCACTGAGATTTGTCATCGCCGCGCGGTAATCGCTCCCGGCAAAGCAGAGCTCCGCGCCGTTTTCACCGCGGGAGATCGTCGCGTTCAGGAAGTTCGACAGGCCGATGAAGTTCGAGACGAACCGGTTCGCCGGGCGCTGGTAGACGCGCTGCGGCGTATCGATCTGCTGGATGACGCCGCCGTCCATCACGGCGATCCGGTCGGAGACCGCAAGAGCCTCCTCCTGATCGTGCGTGACGTACACGGTCGTAATGCCGAACTGCTGCTGGATGCGCTTGATGGCGTTGCGCATTTCCACGCGCAGCTTCGCGTCCAGGTTGGAAAGCGGCTCGTCCATCAGCAGAACCTCCGGCTCGATGACGATGGCGCGGGCGAGCGCTACGCGCTGCTGCTGGCCGCCGGAGAGGTTGGCCGGCATGCGATCCTTGAGATGGTCGATCTTGACGACCTTGAGAATGCTGTTGACCTTGCGCTCTATTTCATCCTTCGGCAGCTTGCGGTTGCGCAGACCGAAGGCCACGTTATCAAATACATTCATGTGCGGGAATACCGCATAGTTCTGGAACACCATGCCGATGTTCCGCTTGTTGGTGGGGATATCGTTGATGACGCGGTCGTTGATCTTGAACGTACCGCCTTCGATGGAATTGAATCCGATGATCATGCGGAGAAGCGTCGTTTTGCCGCAGCCGGAGGGGCCCAGCAGCGTGAAAAACTCGCCCGGCTTGACTTCGAGAGACAGGCCGTTGATGATCGTGTCGTTGCCGTAGCGCTTGACGGCGTTTTCAATGGTAATGGTGGCTCCCATCGTTTCAGTTCCCTTTCTCTGCGAGATTCTTTGTAGAATGTGCGGGTCTGCGGCGCACGGCCGCAGACCCGCACGGGATGCTTTCCTTGCGAATTAAGCCACGTTTTCGAGGCACTCGCTGTATTTTTCGGTGATGGCAGACTTGTTGGCGGCGACCCACACGCCGTCATAGGACTCCAGACGGGTGATCTCGCTCCACGGCGTAAGGCTGTCGTTGAGCTGGACGTTCTGGCGGAGCGGACGGACCGTGAGGTTCTGTCCGACATAGTTCTGGCAGGTCTCGCTGAGCATATAGTCCACAAACTTCTTGGCGTTCTCCATGTGCGGAGCGCCCTTGATGATGGACACGCACTGACCGGACATCAGAGCGCCCTCTTCCGGGAACACGACCTTAACGGCAACGCCGTCACGGACATACGCCGCAGCGGGATCTTCCCAGGTCAGGCCGACGATGTACTCGCCCTCGGCAACGCCCTTGTAGACCTGCGAGGAGCTGGTGAGAGCAACGCCGTCAAGGTTTTCGACGAGTCCAGCAGCCCACTCCCAGGCGGCGTCGGACATCGGGTCGCCGTTGCCCATGTCATAGAGACCGGCAATCAGGCACTGGAACGCGGAGCTGGAGTTCACGGGGTCGCCGCCGGCGATCTTGCCCTTGAGGGCGGGATTGAGCAGGTCGGCAAAGCCGTTGATCTCGATATCACCGGCGAGATCGGTGTTCACGATGAAAACGGTGGGGTCGCAGAAAGCGGGAGAGGAATAACCGGTGGTGTTCTTGTAGCCTTCCATCATGTTGGCGTCTTCGGGGGAGACATACTCTTCAAAGCAGTCGGTGTAATCCTTGAGCATCGCTTCGTCCGCCGCCCAGCAGATATCGCCCTGGGGATTGGCAGCTTCGGAACGCACGCGCTTGAGGACTTCGCCGGTGCCGCCGGTGACGACTTCCACATGGATGCCGGTGTCGGCCTCGAAGTTCTCGATGACGGCGTTGTTCAGGCTCTCGCTTCTTGCGGTATAGACGATCAGGGTCTGCTCGCCTTCGGCGGCGGGAGCGGTGGTGGTGTTGCCGCTCTCAGCAGGGGCGTTCGTCTGGCCGCAAGCCGCAAGCGCGAGCACCAGCGTAAGCGCCAGCACCAGAGCCATGAGCTTCTTCATTTTCATCTTCATTTCCTCCTTTTGTTTTGAGCCGTTATGACTCATTGCATTTTCATTGTACTATATCATCGGAGGAAGTAAATCCCACAAAACGCAACCCTTTCAGGGAATTTTTCAAACTAAATGCCGGTTTTATATAAAGGAAAACGTTTCAATTTATTCATTTTGCATAATACGCAAAAAATCTCCGGCGCGGGACTGTACTGCCCGTACCGGGGATTTTTCCGGGGTTTATTGGCCGTCAAAGTGGACGGTGATCTTCGTTCCGGTGCCCGGCTCGCTCCAGAGTTCGAGCCGCGCTTTGTGCATCGCCGCAGCGTGCTTTACGATGGAAAGACCGAGACCTGTGCCGCCAAGCTGCCGAGAGTGACTTTTATCCACGCGGTAAAACCGTTCGAACACGCGGTTCTGGTGCTCGTAGGGAATACCGATACCGGTATCCGCCACGGACAGCACCGTTTCCCCAACACGCTTTTCCGCCGTGACGGTCACGCTGCCGCCGGGGCGGTTATATTTCACGGCGTTATCGCAAAGGTTATACACAAGCTCCTGCAGCGCCGTGCGCACGCCCTGGACGACGGCTTCGCCGCCGCAGAGCGTGAGCGTCACGTCCCGCCGCTCCGCTGCCGGGCGGAGCGTGGCGAGCGTTTCCTCCGCGAGCGCGTAGAGATCGACACCCGCCGTCTCCGGGGCGGCGGTCCCCTCTTCGAGCCGCGAAAGCTCAATGATATCATCCACGAGCGCCATGAGCCGCTGGGATTCCTTGTAAATATCCCCGGCGAACTCCCCCACGCGCTCCGGCGGCACCATGCCGTTTGCCAGAAGCTCGGCAAAGCCGGAGATTGACGTGAGCGGCGTTTTGAGCTCGTGCGACACGTTCGCGGAAAACTCGCGCCGCAGCGCCTCGCGCTGCTCCCGCTCGGTCGTATCGAGCGCGATAACGACGGCGCCGGTGATCTGGTTTTCGGAGAATACGGGCGTGGCGATCACGTAGTAATACCGTTCGTGCATTTCAAGCGTCAGCTCCGTGCGCCGCCCGGCGAGAGCGCGCTCGGCGGCGCGGACGATCTCCTCCGGGCAGCCGCCGCGGTTGAGGTTGTCCGCCTCGCCGTTTTCGGGCGCAGGCAGAAGATAGCTGGCCGATACGTTGCGGGAGAGCACATTCAGCCGCTTATCGAGCAGAAGGAAGCTCTCGCCCATGTTCTCCGTGATCGCGGCAAAGTCGCGCCGCGTCTGGCCGAGGGTTTCTTCCTGCTGGCGGATGACGCGGTTCTGCGCGCGGATGCGCGCGAGCAGCGGCACAAGCTCCTCATACTGTGCTTCCGTGCCGGGAGTCTCTGGGTCGATCTTCCGGATGGGATCGACAATGCTGTGCGAGAGCGCCCAGCCGCCCGCTGCACCGAGGCAAAGCGCAATCGGCAGCACCCACAAAAGGTGCGAGAGTGCCTGCGCGGTTTCCTCCGCTCCGGCGAGCTGCGGCTGCACAATGGCGAACGTTACGGCGGAGCCGAGCAGAATTGCCGCAAAGAGCAGAATGCCTGCGCGCAGAAAAAGCTTTCCCTTCACGGCTCGCTCCGCTTCTCCGGCGCGAACCGGTAGCCAACGCCGCGCACCGTTTCGATGTATGCCCCCGCCGTGCCGAGCTTGGCGCGCAGCGTGCGCACATGCACGTCTACGGTGCGGTTCTCCCCGTCAAAGCCGCTGCCCCAGACGCTGTCCATGATCCGGTCACGCGTGAGCGCCGCGCCGGAATGCTCCAGCAGCAGGCAGAGGAGCGAAAATTCCTTGTTCGTGAGCGGCACATCCTGCCCGGAGACGCGCACGATGTGCTTATCCCGGCAGACATACAGCCCGCCGACGGTATAGTCGGACGACGCCGACATGCCTGTGCGGCGCAGCAGCGCCCGCACCCGTGCAAGCAGCTCCATCATGCCGAAGGGCTTGGAGATATAGTCGTCCGCTCCGGCATCCAGCCCGACCACGCGGTCATATTCGGCGTTTTTCGCTGTGAGCATCACGACCGGCAGTTCCCGCCAGAGCGCCGAGCCGCGCAGCTTTTTCAGCACCGAGAGGCCGTCCTCCTCCGGCAGCATGATATCAAGCAGCACCAGCTCCGGCGTCTGGCGCTTCATCGCCGCCCAGAACGCCGAGGGCCGGTCAAACCCCGCCGCCTCGTATCCGGCGTGCTGGAGCGTATAGGTAACGAGCTTTCGGATGCTCTCGTCGTCTTCGAGAAGGTAGATCATGTCTTCCGCCTCCGTTTCCTTCGTACAATTTCCATTTTCTATAGCATATCACGCGCAGCGCCGCTTGTAAAATGGATTTAACGTGGATTTAACCTTGCCTTGCTTTTGGATTTAACCTGCATGCGGTACACTAAGAAACGGATAATATAAAATGCAAAGGAATCAATGGCTGTGGGTATTTCCAACATTTTAATGCTGCTCGGCGGCGTGGCGCTCTTCCTCTTCGGCATGGGGCTGATGGGCGACAGTCTGAAGCTTGTCGCCGGTCAGCGGCTCGAACTCATTCTCTACCGCCTTTCCAACACGCCGCTCAAGGGCGTGCTGCTCGGCACCGCCGTCACCGCCGTGATCCAGTCCTCGTCGGCCACGTCCGCGATGGTCGTCGGCTTTGTGAACTCCGGCATGATGAAGCTCTCACAGGCCATCGGCATCGTGCTCGGCGCAAACATCGGCACCTCCGTCACCGGCTGGATCCTCTGCCTTTCGTATATCAGCAGCAGCGACGCGCTCTCGCTTCTGAGCTCCTCTACGATCACGGCCATCGCCGCCATTACCGGCATACTGCTGCGGATGCTTGGGAAAACATCGCAGAAGCGGCACACCGGCGACATTCTGCTCGGCTTTGCCGTTTTGATGTACGGCATGAACGCGATGAGCGGCGCGGTGTCTCCGCTGCGCGAAAGCGAGGGCTTTCTCCGGCTGATGACAATGTTTGAAAACCCGATCCTCGGCATTCTCATCGGCACGCTCATCACCGCCGTGCTGCAGTCAAACTCCGCCTCCGTCGGTATTTTGCAGGCGCTCTCCGTGACCGGAACGATCTCGTTTGCGACGGCGTTCCCGATGATCATGGGCATGGGTATCGGCGCAGCGGTGCCGGTGCTCGTTTCCGCCATCGGCGCAAACCGCGACGGGCGGCGCACCGCGCTCATCTATCTTTTCACCGGCATTTTCGGCACCGTCATTTTTTCCGTCCTCTTCTATGGCGTCAACGCCTTTTATCCGTTTCCGTTCATGGAAACCGCGCTCGGTCCGGTCGGCATCGCGATGGTGAACTCGCTCTTCCGTATCGGTTCGATCCTGATTCTCTTCCCCTTCCTGCGCCAGCTCGAAGCGCTCACCGGAAAGCTCATCCCCGAGAAGGCCTCGGAAAAGCATAACGAGCTCACCGCGGGCATTGAGCGGCTCGAAGAGCGCTTCCTCGTCCACCCGGCGCTCGCCATTGAGCAGTGCCGCCTGACGATCAACGCCATGGCGATGCGCGCACAGGATAACCTCGTCGCCGCGCTCGAGCTCATGAAGCATTTCTCTCAAAAGGGCTTTCAGCAGGTCGCAGATATTGAGGATGCCGTCGACCAGTATGAGGATCATCTCGGCACCTATCTCGTCAAATTCACCGGTCGCGAGCTTTCCCAGGCGCAGAACGAGGAGGTCTCCAAGTTTCTGCACACCATCGGCGATTTTGAGCGCATCAGCGACCACGCGATGAATCTCGCCGAGGTTGCGCGGGAAATTTACGAAAAGGACATCCGCTTCACCGACGCCGCCCAGCGCGAACTGGACGTGCTCCGCTCTGCCGTGAGCGAGATCGTCTCGCTCGCCGTCGGCGCGTTCATCGGGAACGATCTCGAAATGGCGCTGCGCGTTGAGCCGCTGGAGGATACGATCGATGCTCTCTGCGACGAGCTCAAGCTCCACCACATCATCCGCCTGCAGGACGGCTCCTGCACGCTCGCCGTGGGCTTCGTCTTCAACGACCTGCTCACGAACTACGAGCGCATCGCCGACCACTGCTCCAACATCGCCGTGGCGATGATCGAGCTGGAGTCCGACAGCTTCGATACCCACGAATATCTCAAGAGCCTCCGCGAGATGAAAACACAGAAATACATGCAGTACGCGGAAGAATACAGCAAAAAATTTGCGCTTTAAGGCGCGGCAACCCATAGGCAGCAAAAAGCTCACGGATCGGATCCGTGAGCTTTTGGCATATTATAAAGTTCAGAGTCCTTCGTCCTCCACAAACTGGTAGAAGGCGTTTTCCTCTTTCAAATCCTCGTCGCGGATCGTGCCGACGGGCGCGGTGTAGATGATGTACTCCTCCTCGCCGTCAAGCCCGAAGAGATCGCAGCATTTTTCGTGCTGGAAAGCGCCGAGGCCGCACGTTCCAAGTCCCAGCCCGGTGCAGGCAGTATAGAGCGCCTGTCCCACGTGGCCGGCATCGATGAGCGCGATGCGGTGGGCGTAGATGCCGTAGCGCCACTCGGCGCGGTAGGGCACGACCGACCAGTAGAACACCGCATTGGCTTTGGCCGCCCATTTCTGGCCGCACAGCGTCTGGGTCACGGTCTCCGGAATGTCCTCGATCGGGTGCAGGAACTCGATCGCGTGGAGCATCGGCAGATAGTGGTACGCGCCGGGCTGCAAGCCATCCACATTGCGGACAATCAGATACGTTTCAAACTCATGGCGCGCGCCGCCGCACGGCACGGTGCGGATGGTGGCATACGCCTTGCCGCGAACCTTTTTGACGCCCTGCGTCGCCCACAGGAGAAACGAGAGCTCGTCCAGCGTCATGGTTTCGTTTGTATAAATGCGGGCGCTCCGCCGGTCGCGGATGAGGCTGACGAGATCGTTTTTGAGCGAGAGAGAGGAGAAGTCCCTCGTGAGAGCGATGCGCTTGCTCTCGTCCGCCATGGGCGCTTTCACAAGCGGCGGCTGCGGCAGCTTCCGATCCTGATCGGACTCAAACGCTTCCTCGTAGGGATCCCGCTCCAGCGGGCTTTTGAGAAATTCCCGTCCCTTTTGAATGATCTCTTTCTGAATGGCTTCGTCAAGCATAGGTATTCTCCTTCCCAGAGCCAATCAGATGGCGCGGGTAACGCCGCGCAGCCAGACGCGCTCGTCCTCGGTGAGGTGCGGCGCGACAGTCTCGTAAACGGCGGTGTGGTACTCGTTGAGCCAGCGGCGCTCGGTCGTGGTGAGAGCGTTAACGTCGATTGCGTCCAGTTCGATCGGCGCGCAGGTGAGATTCTGGAAGTACATGAACTGGCCGAACTCGTTCTTCACGCCCTTGCGGCAGAGAAGCTCGCTCTCGATGCGGATGCCGTAGGCGTCCTCGATGTAGAGTCCCGGCTCGTCGGTCGTGATCATGCCCTCTTCGAGAACGCTGCCCTCGCTGCGCTCCGGCGACTGCCGCCAGCGGAAGCCGTTCGGCCCCTCGTGGACGTTCAGAATGTGGCCGACGCCGTGACCGGTGCCGTGCTTATAGTCCAGATCAGCCTCCCACAGCGGCTCGCGGGCGAGAATATCCAGATTCAGCCCCGTGCAGCCGTGGAGGAAGCGGGCATTTGCCAGATGCAGGTGGGAGCGGAGGACGCGCGTGAAGTCGGCGCGCTCGGCGTTCGTGACAGGACCGAGGGCGATGGTGCGGGTGATGTCGGTCGTGCCTTCGAGATAGTGTCCGCCGGAATCTACGAGCAGCAGGCCGTGCGCTTCGAGCGGAATGTCCGTCTCCGGCGTGGGGGCGTAGTGGATGATGGCGGCATGCGCGCCGTAGGCGCAGATGGTGTCAAAGCTGAGATCGAGGAAGCCCTCCTGCTCGGCGCGGCGCGCGGCGAGATAGTCGGAGGCGGAAAGCTCGGTCATCGGCACCTTGCCGATGTTCTTCTTGAGCCAGTAGATGAATTTCGTCACGGCGACGCCGTCCTTGATGTGGGCGTTGACCGTGTTCTTCTGCTCCGTTTCGTTTTTGACAGACTTCATGAGCACGGAGGGGTTCGTCTCGTCCACGGTCTTAACGCCCTCGCGAAGCTCGGAGACAAGGCGGTAGTTGCAGACACCCTTGTCAAGCAGCACCGTCTCCCCGGTGGGGATGGCGGCGGCGTAGTCATAGAAGCTCTCGTAGGGGCGCGTCTCGATGTGGTTTTCGGCAAGATAGGCGCGGAGCTCCGGCGTGAGGATCGCATCCTGCACGAACCAGAGGCACTTCTCCTCCGTGAGCGCGAGATAGGAGAGCACAACGGGGACATAGTCAATGTCGCCGCCGCGGACGTTCAGCAGCCACGCGATATCGTAGAGCGATGTGAGCAGATGGACGCCCGCGCCCTGCTTTTTCATTTCGGCGCGCACATCCGCGAGCTTGTCTGCGGTGGAGCGGCCGGAGTACTCCGCCGTGAGGATGCGCACCGGCGCGTGCGGCAGCTCGGGGCGGTCGTTCCAGATGATGCCGACGAGGTCTTCGCTGACGGCAAGCTTGCCGTTCTTTTCCTCCGCGAGCGCGAGGAACGCCGCGCCGAGGCGCGCGTTGATAACGCGCCCGTCAAAGCCGAGCGTTCCGCCCTCCGGCAGCGCCGAACGCAGATATTCCATGATCGTCGGCACGCCCTCCTCGCCCATGCGGTAGAGCGTTACGCCGGTATTTTCCAGCTGGCGCTTCGCCTGAAGGAAGTAACGCGCGTCCGTCCAGAGACCGGCCTCGGTTTTCGTTATGATGGCCGTGCCGGCGCTGCCGGTGAAGCCGGTGATGTAAGAGCGCGCTTTGAAGTGCGCGCCGACGTATTCGGATTCGTGGAAGTCCGCCGTGGGGACGACGTAAACGTCAATTTGGCGCTGTTCCATTTCCCGGCGCAGCCGGGAGAGTCTTTCAGGGATCATGGTTGTTCCTCCTTTATATTTTCAGACCCGCCGTTCGGCGGTGACGAAGATACGGTCTTTGCGCGAGCGGCCGCCGGTATCGGTGACCGTTCCTTTTCCCTTGCCGCGCACGGAAATGACATCGCCGTCGTGGATGGCGGCATCCGTGTACAGGCACGTTACATAATTGAGCGACACGCTGCCGAGACGGATGAGCTCCGCCGCGCTCGTGCGGGAGAGATGGAAAAGTCCAGCGGTCACGGCGTCGAGCCGGAGGCTCTGCACCGTGAAGCTCATGGTTTCGGTCTTCACTTCTTCCTCCGGCACATCCGCAAGGGCGATTTCCTCACCGCGGACGGTATACCGCCCGGCACGGTCGAGCTCCGCGAGCGTTTTTACAACGCTCGGCAGGCAGAACACCCAGGCTTCCGCGCCCCGGACGCGGATGTCCCCCACCCACTCGCGGCGCACGCCGAGTGCGAGCAGCGCGCCGAGATAATCCCGGTGGCCCGGCTCGCCGAAGAAGCTCCGGAAATGCACCGCGGAAATATACTCCGCGGTGTCAAATTCCTCCGCGGTGAGATAAAACGGGAGAAAGAACGCGCACGTTCGCTCGCACTCCGTCCCGCCGCCGGAATAGAAAACGGCGGCAGAGCGCAGCGATGGGGCGTTTTGCAGTTCCATGCGCTCCGCCGGGGTGAGAAAGGCAGTTGCCGTCACCGACGAGGTGCGCTCACAGCGCGCGGCAAGATCCTCCGCGCGCCGGATAAGATCGTTCGTTTCCATAGCTGCGATTATATCACGCTAACCCTGTATTGACAATGCAAAAAGACCACAGAATATTTTCTGCGGTCTTCTGCGTTCAAAAGGCCTCGCCAGAGTTTGCTCCCGCGGGAGCAAATAAAGTTAAACCATTTTCTCCGGCGACATGTGCGTCGGAGAAAATTCCTCTCGGCTCGCAAACGTGCGAGCGCAAGCGAGTGCGCTGCGGCGAGCCGCTATCCCCTCAAACAACCCCCTCAAAGGAGTGGGGTTTGTTTGAAGCGTTAGCCGTAGTCCTGGGTCGCTACAAAGGCCTCATGCTCGGCGAGCGTGGCAAAGAAGCGCATGCTCTTTGTCTCCATATCGAGCGCAAAGTAGTAATACCCGGTCTGCTCGGGGTTGAGCGCGGCCTCGATGGACTTCATACCGGGGTTGCAGATCGGTCCGGGCGGCAGCCCCTGATAGAGATAGGTGTTGTACGGGCTGTCGGTGGCCTGAATGAGCTCGGTGGACATGGTGGTCTCGCCGGTCTCGCGGATGGCGTATACGACCGTGGAGTCGAGCTGGAGGGGCATACCGGCGTTTAGGCGGTTATAGATGACCGAGGCGATCGTCGCGCGCTCAGCGTCGTTCGCGGCCTCGCGCTCGATGAGCGAGGCGACGGTGATCACCTGCCGGAACGTCAGATTCAGTGCCTGTGCCTTCTGCCACATCTCATCCGTGATGCGGTAGTGGAGGTTGGAGAGGAATTTGTTGATTGCGCTCGACGCCTGCATCCCCTGATAGAAATAATACGTATCCGGGAAGAGGAAGCCTTCGAGCCGGTAGGGATCGCCCGTCCCCACGCCCTCAAGGAAGGCATACGAGAACTCAGCGTTCGCCGCGGCGGCATAGAGATCTTCCTTGCTGCACACGCCGTTTTCCTCCAGCTTGGCGAATACCTGATCCAGGTTGTAGCCCTCGGGGAACATGACGAGCGTCTGAAGCTGCGAATCCGCGCCGGTCTGCATTTTCTTCACAAGCGCGCGGTAATCGAGATTCGTCGTGAGCGCATATGTGCCGGGGCTGAGCTGCGCTTCGGCGTTTGAGAAACGCGAGTAGAGCTGGAAGAGCCACTTGTAGTTGATGAGGCCGTAGTCCTTCAATATGCCGGACACGGTGTTCATGTCCGCCACGCGGATCGTTTTCGTGCCGGTGACGTTGCCGTCGTCGTCTTTTACGTCTACGGTCTTCTGCGTAAAGGCGCTCTCCGGCAGTGTGATTTCCACGTTCTCGGCGCTTTTGTTGAGCGCGAGCACGTCCGAGGCCGCCATCCAGCCGAACACTGCCAGCAAAATGCTTGCACAGAGGATGAATGCGGCATACATGATGCCGCCCATGCATCCGATGCGCCCATCGCGCCGCGAGCGGATGGGCATATACGCCCGCTCCGCCTCGCGCGGGTCAAGCTCGGCCTCGACCGGCTCCGGCGCGGCTTTCTTCTTTTTCGGTTCACTCTCCGGCTTTCTCTCCGGACGCGTTGTCCGCACGGAGCGCACCGGTTTCTTCTTTCCCGGCTTTGCGCTCCGGGCTGCCGGGGACTTGGGCGCTTTCGGCGTCTTCGGCGTTTCCGGTGCAGCAGTCTCTGGTGCTTCCGGCACAGCCGGGGCTTCGGCAGCCTTCTCCGGTTCTTCCGCCGGGGGCGGCTCAGGCGCGGCGTGGCGCCCGACAGGGGGGGTGGCCTCGGGCCGAATTTTTTCTTCGTCAGACATAAATGCTCTCCTTGGAGTTGTAACCGCCCGCGGCGAGCGGGCATAGAATACCGCAGGCGGGGCAAGAAGCCCCGGCGGAACTGCGAAACGATGTCACCGACCGGCCGGAGCGCCGTGCGCGGCCGGGGCGCAAATATGGCACGGGGAAAGGGTATTCTCCATGTTCTGTGGAAATAATAACGGCTGCCTCTGGATTATCATCATTCTCATCCTGCTCTGCGGGTGCGGGTGCGGCGGATGCGGCTGCAACAACGGCTGCGGCTGCGGAAACAACAACGGCTGCGGCTGCGGCTGCTAAAACTTACGGAGGCTGCGGCTCGCCGCGACGCTCCCACTTTGCTCGCACATTTGCGAGGCTCTCCTGCGGGAGAGCCTTTTTTATTTCCGCTCGCGCACCGCGAGAAGGAGGATCTTCGGCAGACGGATCATACGCTTTATACGCTTCGGCTCGCGCAGCAGCCGGTAGAGCCATTCCAGCCCCAGCTTCTGCCAGGCTTCCGGCGCACGGGGGACGTCCCCGGCAAATACATCAAGCAGGCCGCCGACGCCGATCATGACGGCATTCGTTCTCTGCCGGTTCTGCGCCATCCAGAGCTCCTGCCGCGGCGCGCCGAGACCGAGGAGCAGCAAATCGGGCTGTTCTCTCTCAAGCGCGGCAAAAAGCGCCGTTTCATCGGAAATATACCCATTTTCCGTTCCGGCGATACGAAGGCCGGGATAGGCGCTCTGCAAAGCCTCCCCCGCCCTTTGGGCGACGCCGGGGCGTGCGCCGTAGAGAAACACGCTGCCGCCCCGCTCTGCGAGCCTATAGAGCAGCCGCGGCGTAAGATCCGAGCCTGCAACACGTTCGGGAAGAGGTGTTCCAAGAATGCGTGCGGCATAGAGATCGCCCACGCCGTCTGCAAGCACAAGGTCTGCGCCGTTCACCGCGGCGGCATACGCCGCGTCCTCCCGGCTGTGCAGCACGATCTCGGGGTTGGCCGTTACGATATACCCGCCTTTCCGGGCGCGCAGCAGCGCGTCCGCGCGCTCTTCAGCTTCGTTGAGCGTCAGCGCGTCGAACGCGACGCCGAGAATGTCGGTTTTCATACCTCGGAAAACACCTTGCCGATTTTCTCACGGATGAGAAGGTCGGCCGATTCGTCATAGCTCGTCGCGCCCATGTTCACAAGCGCGAGTTTGCGTCCCTCGTAATAGCGCAGCAGCCCCGCCGCAGGGTACACCGCGAGCGACGTGCCGCCTACGATTAGGACGTCCGCTGCGCGGATAAAGTTCACGGCGTCGGTGATGTCCCGCTCGGCAAGCGGCTCTTCATAGAGCACGACTTCCGGGCGGAGCACGCCGCCGCAGGAGCAGCGCGGCACGCCCTCGCCGGTGTTGACGGCTTCCTCCGGGCAGGGCTTTCCGCATCTGGCGCAGCGGCAGCGGTGGATAGAGCCGTGAAGCTCAATGACGCGCTTACTGCCCGCAGCCTGATGGAGACCATCGATGTTCTGCGTGATGACGGCGCGGAGCTTTCCTTCCCGTTCAAGCCCGGCCAGACGCCGGTGTGCCGCATTTGGCTGCACCGATTTGTCCGGGATGAGCTTGGCGCGGTAAAAGCGGAAAAACTCTTCGGGGTTCCGCTCGAAGAACGTGTGGCTCAGAATCGTCTCCGGGGGGTATTTGTACTCCTGCCGGTACAGCCCGTCCGTGCTGCGGAAATCCGGGATACCGGACTCTGTGGACACGCCCGCGCCGCCGAAAAAGACGATGTTGTCGCTCTCGGCGATCCATTGGCGGAGCACCGCGATATTGTCCTGCATGGAAACACTCCCCCTTTTACTAAGGGTATTATACCAACTTTTTCCGATATACGCAACAGAAAACGGGAGACGGCAATTCCGTCTCCCGTTTTCTCGTATAAAAGGCCTCGCCAGAGTTTGCTCCCGCAGGAGCAAATAAATTTGGATCATTTTCTCCGGCGACATGCGCGTCGGAGAAAATCGGCCATCGATAGGCAGGGAGCGTGTCTTCCTGCCTATCGATGGCAAGCTCGGCTCGCAAACGTGCGAGCATAGCGAGTGCGCTGCGGCGAGCCGCGGCCCCTCAAACAAACCCCTCAACGGAGTGGGGTTTGTTTGAACACCGTCAGGTATTGGGCCCCATGGTATAGTTCGGCGCTTCGCGGGTAATGTAGATATCGTGCGGGTGGCTCTCGCGCAGACCCGCGGCGGTGATGCGAACGAACTGTGCCTTCGTGCGCAGCGTTTCAATGTCGGGCGCGCCGCAGTAGCCCATGCCGGAGCGGAGGCCGCCGACCATCTGGTACACCGTGTCGGACACCGGTCCGCGATACGGCACGCGTCCCTCGACGCCCTCGGGAACGAGCTTGGAATTTTTCTCCTGGAAATAGCGATCCTTGGAGCCCTTCGCCATCGCGGCAAGCGAGCCCATGCCGCGGTAGACCTTGAACTGGCGACCCTGGAACACTTCCGTATCGCCGGGGGCTTCCTCACACCCGGCGAGCATGGAGCCGAGCATTACGACGCTGCCGCCCGCGGCGAGCGCCTTGACGATATCGCCGGAGTATTTGATGCCGCCGTCGGCAATGATGGGGATGCCGTATTTGTTGGCGATCTCCGCGCTTTCCATCACGGCGGTGATCTGCGGCACGCCAACGCCCGCAACGACGCGCGTCGTGCAGATGGAGCCGGGGCCGATGCCGACCTTGACGCAGTCCGCGCCCACCTGAATGAGCGCTTCCGTGGCGGCGGCGGTGGCGACGTTGCCGGCGATGAGCTGCGCATCGGGGTACTTGGCCTTGATGCTTTTCACAGTCTCCATGATGTTGCGGGAGTGGCCGTGAGCGCTGTCGAGCACGAGAGCGTCCGCGCCCGCGTCGAGCAGTGCGCCCGCGCGGTCGAGCACGTCCGCGGTGACGCCGATGGCGGCGGCGACGAGGAGACGGCCGCGGCTGTCCTTTGCGGCGTTCGGATAGGCAACTGCCTTTTCGATGTCCTTGATCGTGATAAGCCCCTTGAGCCGGAAGTCCTTATCGACGATGGGCAGCTTTTCGATCTTGTGCTGGCGCAGCGTCTCTTTGGCTTCTTCGAGCGTCGTTCCCTCGCGGCCGACGACGAGATTTTCGCTCGTCATAAGCTCTCGGATCTTCCGGTCGAGGTTGGTTTCAAACTTCATATCGCGGTTCGTGATGATGCCGACAAGCTTTCCGGTCTCGTCCACGATGGGGACGCCGGAAATGCGGAATTTGCTGCAAAGCGCGTCTGCGTCGCGCAGCGTATGCTCCGCGGAGAGGAAGAACGGATTGGTGATGACGCCGTTTTCGCTGCGCTTGACGAGATCGACCTGTTCGGCCTGCTGCTCGATCGTCATATTTTTGTGGATGACACCGATGCCGCCCTCGCGCGCGATGGCGATTGCCATGCGCGATTCGGTCACGGTGTCCATGGCCGCGCTCATGATGGGGATGCCGAGGCGGATCTTCTTCGTGAGATGCGTTTCGAGCTTCACATCACGCGGGACGACGGAGCTCTCCGCCGGGACAAGCAGCACATCGTCAAAGGTGAGCCCTTCGCCGACGAAACGGTTGGCATAAGCACTGTTCAAGACCATTTCCTCCTGTTATTTCGATAGTATTCAACACATAGCTTTCGGGTATTTTGCCTATCTTAGCGCATCGGCGAAAGGCTGTCAACTCCAAAAAAGTTTTTCCTGCATAAAGCAAAATCCCCGCTCGGATGAGCGGGGATCTGTGCGATCGAAAATTAATAATAGCGCTTGTTCTTGCGGGCAGCCTCGGATTTCTTGCGGCGCTTGACGCTGGGGCTCTGGTAGTACTCCTTCTTACGCAGGTCAGCCAGAACTCCGGCCTTCGCGCAGGAGCGCTTGAAGCGCTTCAGAGCGGCATCCAGAGACTCGTTTTCCTTGACATGGATTTCAGACATTCTATATCCCTCCCTCCGCAGGCGCCGAAACGCTTTGGAAGATCAAACTTTCGGCTTTTAACGTGGGTATTATAATCTGTCCGGCGTTTCTTGTCAAGGGCGAGATTGGGAACAAACCGTGAACTTTGCCAAATCGCCGCCCGGCGCAGAGAAATAAATTGCTTTCCTCCGCCGCGTATGGTATGCTACGGCATATACGCCAGACCGTTGGCGTTCCACCCCAAAAACCATAGATCAAAAAGGAGGCCTTCATGAAAAAGCTTACCGCCCTGTTCCTTGCTCTTCTGCTTGTGCTCTCGCTCTGCACCGCGGGCGCAGCAGCAGACGAGACCGTCACCATCGTGCTCGAACCGGCCGACGACACGCTTCTCACCGCCGAGGGGCTCGCGCTCTTCTTTGTTGACCGCGACGCCGTAACGGAAGATACAGAAACCTCCGTTTCCTGGTACAAGGAAACGACAACGGACGGCAAGACCGAGCGCGAGCTCATCGAGGAAATGCCGCTTATCCTGGAAATCACCGCCGTTGGCCCGCGCATTTTCGTTGCCGGCGGCTATGAGCCGCCGAAAGAACTGATCGACCTTATGAAAAAATACGCCCCCGAAAAGGACGCTGACAGCGATCATACCTACGGCTGGCACCGCATTTTCAATCAGAACTGCCGCTGGCGCGGTCTGCGTTACGGCACCTGCAAGGATTGCTTCGGCATCGAGTTTGACCTCTGTCTGGGCAACCATTTTTATAAGAACGGCAGCTGCACCGTGTGCGGCCGGAGCCAGCCGGGCGAAGAGCCCGAAAAGGAGCCGGAGCACGTCCACACCTTTGACCCCTGGACTCCTATGGACGACGGCATGCACCATGGGCGCGAGTGTGCCTGCGGCTATTCGGAAATGGGCGAGCACAGCATGGAAACAGAAAGGATTCAGTACCCCAACAAAGTTGTCATCATTGAACGCTGCACGATTTGCGGACTTGAATACCGTAGTGAAATGGCGTAAGTATGCTCTTCACATATCCGTCCCCGGTTTTCCGGGGACGGATTTTTTCTGCCGTTTACATTCGCGGCGGCGTGTGGTAAAATCTATATTTATATGGAAAGGAGGGGACGCGCGGATGCTCGAAAAGCTGAAGGGTCTCTCGCAGAAATACGCGGAGATCGAATATATGCTCTCGCAGAGCGAGGTATGGGCGGACGCGCAGAAGGCCGCAGCACTCAGCCGCGAGAAGGCAGAGCTTGCCCCTCTGATGGAGGCCTATGCGCGCTACGAGACCTTCCGGCAGGAAGCCGAGAGCGCGGAAGAGCTTCTTTCCGACCCCGAAATGCGCGATCTTGCCCGCGAAACGCTTGACGAGGCGCGCGCCGGCATGGAGCGCACGGCGGAGGAGCTGAAAATCCTTTTGCTGCCAAAAGACCCGGACGACGGGAAGAACGTCATCGTGGAGATCCGCGGCGGCGTCGGCGGTGAGGAGAGCGCGCTTTTCGCCGCCGATCTTTTCCGCATGTACGCCATGTACGCCGAACGGAAGGGCTTCTCGGTGGAGATCGTGAACCGCAGCGAAACCGAGCTCGGCGGCATCCGCGAGATCGATTTTATCGTCGGCGGCGCGAACGCTTTTTCGCGCTTCCGGTTTGAAAGCGGCGTACACCGCGTGCAGCGCGTGCCGGAAACGGAGACGCAGGGGCGCATCCACACGAGCACCTGCACCGTAGCAGTGCTGCCGGAGCTGGAAGAGACAGAATTTCATCTCGATCCTGCCGAATTGCAGATCGACACATTCCGCTCCTCCGGTGCGGGCGGACAGAAGGTCAACAAGACCTCCAGCGCCATCCGCGTGACACATCTGCCGACCGGCACGGTCGTCGAATGTCAGGACGAGCGCAGCCAGTATAAAAACAAGGCGCGTGCACTGAGCGTGCTCGCCTCGCGGCTCGCGCAGGCGGAAAAGGAAAAGCAGGATGCCGCCGTTTCCGCGCAGCGGAAGTCGCAGGTCGGCTCCGGCATGCGCAACGAGCGCATCCGCACCTATAACTTCCCGCAGGGGCGCGTGACCGATCATCGTATCGGTCTGACGCTTTATAAGCTTGACGCCGTGATGAACGGTGATCTCGACGAGCTCATTGACGCGCTGCTCACCGCATGCCGCGCTGAGCAGCTCAAAAATTCCGAAAACGGAGGCATATAACTCCATGGAAACCCGTGTTTATACCGAGGAAAACGATATTCCCGTCGCCGCGGCGTCGCTGCGGCTCGGCGGGCTCGTCGCCGTGCCGACGGAGACGGTGTACGGTCTCTGCGCCAACGGGCTTGACGCCGAGGCGGTCGCGCATCTTTATGAGGTGAAAGGGCGGCCGGAGGTGAAGCCGCTCTCGCTCATGGTGGCAGGGCCGGCGGAGATTGAAAAGTACGCCGAACATATTCCGTCCTCCGCCTTCGTTCTCGCCGCGCGGTTCTGGCCCGGCCCGCTCACGCTCGTACTGGAGGCGAAGAAGGACGTTGTTCCCTCCATCGTCCGCGCGGGCAAGGACACCGTCGGCCTGCGCTGCCCGGCGCACCCGCTCACACTCTCGCTGCTCGAACGTGCCCGGCTGCCGCTTGCAGGGCCTTCGGCGAACCCTTCGGGCGCGCCCAGCCCCACGACGGCGCAGCAGGTGCTCGCCTACTTTGACGGGCAGATCGAAGGCGTGATCGACGGCGGCGAGTGTACGCTCTCGCGTGAGTCCACGATCCTCGATCTCACGCAGAAGCCCTTCAAAATTCTGCGCGAAGGTGCGCTGGCAGGAGAAGAGATTGAAAATGCTCTCCTCTCCGGCGTGCGGCTCATCGGCGTAACGGGCGGCTCGGGAAGCGGCAAAACGACCGTGACAGACTATCTCGCCGCGCAGGGCGTGCTCGCGCTCGACTGCGACAGGATTTACCATGAGCTGCTCGAAACGAACACGGACATGCTCGCCGAGATCAAGGAGCGCTTCCCCGCCGTATGCAAAAACGGAACGCTCGACCGGAAGATGCTCGGCGCGATCGTCTTTGCCGTGCCGGAGGCGCTGCGCGATCTCAATGCCATCACGCACCGGTATGTCCGCGAGGACATTTACCGCCGTCTGCGCGAATATGTCTGGCAGGGCGGCACCGTCGCCATCGTGGACGCCATCGCCCTTTTTGAAAGCGGCATTTCCGAAGACTGCGTGTTCACCGTGGGCGTCACAGCGCCCCGGGACGAGCGCTGCACGCGCATCATGGCGCGCGACGGCATTGACGCGGACTACGCGCTCGCGCGCATCGAGGCGCAGCCGGACGACGAATATTACGAAATGCGCTGCGATTATCTGCTGCGCAACGACGGCACGCCGGAGGAATTGAAAGCCAAATGTCGGGAGCTTTTCGGCATCGGTTGATAAAGAAATATTGTACAGAAAGGATAGATGTTTTATGGAAGAAAAGAACGAACTGGACGCTCTGCGCGAAAAGCTTCTCTATAAGCAGAAACAGGGCTACGATATCATTGATGTGGACGAGCGCATCAAGCTGGAGGAGTACGCTGCGGCGTATAAGGCCTACCTGAACGCCGCGCGCACCGAGCGCGAGGCCGTGAACGAGGCCGTCGCACAGGCCGAGGCGCTCGGCTTTGTGCCGTATGAGCGCGGCATGGTGCTCGAACCCGGCACGAAGATCTATAAGAGCGTGCGCGGCAAGGCGCTCATGCTCGCCGTTATGGGACATGAGACGCTCGACAAGGGCGCAAACATCGCCGCGGCGCACGTTGATTCCCCGCGTCTCGACCTCAAGCCCATCCCGCTCTACGAGAAGGACGAGATCTGCCTTCTCAAGACGCACTACTACGGCGGCATCAAGAAATACCAGTGGGTCGCCATTCCTCTCGAAATCCACGGCGTTGTGACGAAGAAGGACGGCGAGACCGTTGAGGTCGTCATCGGCAAGGATCCCGAGGACCCGAAATTCACAATCACCGACCTGCTGCCGCATCTTGCAAAGGATCAGATGGCCAAGCACGGCTCGGACATCATTCCGGGCGAATATCTGAACGTTCTCGCCGGCAGCATTCCCTACGCCGGGGAGGGCACCAAGCGCGTAATGCTCGCGGTTATGTCGCTTTTGAACGACCGCTACGGCATCACCGAAGAGGACTTTCTCTCCGCGGAGCTCGAGGTCGTGCCGAGCTTTGAAGCGTGCGACATTGGCGTGGACCGTTCGTTCATCGGCGGCTACGGTCAGGACGACCGCGTGTGCGCCTATGCCGAGCTCAAGGCCATTTTCGACACCGAAACGCCGGAACACACCGCCGTGTGCGTCCTTGCCGACAAGGAAGAGATCGGCTCGATGGGCGTTTCCGGCATGCAGAGCCATGCGTTTGAAACGTTCATGGCCGACCTCTGCGAGCAGCAGGATGTGCGGCTGCGCGACTGCTTTGAGAACAGCTTCTGCGTCAGCGCGGATGTCTGCAACGCGTATGACCCGACGTTCTGGGATGTGAGCGAGTACCCCAACCGCAACGGCGCCCGCGCCAACTACGGCGTCGGCATCTGCAAGTTCACCGGTTCGCGCGGCAAGTCCGGCAGCAACGACGCCTCCGCCGAGGTCGTCGGCACGCTGCGCAAGATTTTTGCCGACAACGGCGTTGTCTGGCAGATGAGCGAGCTCGGCAAGGTCGATCAGGGCGGCGGCGGAACGGTCGCGCAGTATATGGCCAACCGCAACATCGACACCATCGACGCCGGCACGCCGGTGTTCTCGATGCATGCTCCCTTTGAGACCGTGACGAAGTTTGACTGCTACCAGACCTACAAAGCCGTCTGGGCATTCTATAAGGATCGGTAACTCCTTTTAAAATCAGCTCCCTCTGACGAGGGCGGCATGATAAATCCCGGCGGCGATCCACATGGATCGCCGCCGGGCTGAGCGTGTCAAAAAAGAATTTTTGACACGCTCTCAAACGAGACCCACTGCGTTGGGCTCTCGTTTGAAAAGGCTGC
>CAKSWA010000014.1 GCA_934511165.1 uncultured Oscillospiraceae bacterium
GGGATGGGCAGACCCCAGCGGCGCTGGCGGGAGATGCACCAGTCGGCGCGCTCGCGGATCATGGAGAGCATGCGGTCATGACCCCAGCCGGGATGCCAGATGACCTTATCCGCGGCGGCGCAGGCGTCGTCCTTGAACGTATCGACCGAGCAGAACCACTGCGGCGTGGCACGGAAGATGATGGGCTTGTGGCAGCGCCAGCAATGCGGGTAGCTGTGGACGATGTCCTCGCTCGCAAAGAGCATGCCGCTCTCGCGCATGTCCTCGAGAATGACCGGGTTGGACTCCTCGGTCTTCATACCGGCGTACTTGCCGGCATAATCGGTGTGGCGGCCCTGGTCGTCCACGGGGACGATCATGTCCATGCCGTAGCGGCGGCAGGTCTGGTAGTCGTCCGCGCCAAAGCCGGGCGCGGTGTGGACGCAGCCCGTGCCGGAGTCCATTGTGACATACTCGGCGTTGAGCAGGCGGGACGTTTTCGGCAGGAACGGATGATCGGCGAGCATGTTCTCAAAGAACGAGCCGGGGTGCGTTTCGAGAACTTCGTATTTCTCAATGCCGCCGACGCGCATGACCTTCTCGGCGAGCGCTTCCGCGACGATATAGGTTTCGCCGTTATCGGCCTTGACGAGCGCGTAGCTCTCTCTCGGGTGCAGGCTGATGCCGAGGTTGCCCGGCAGCGTCCAGATCGTCGTCGTCCAGATGAGGAAGTAGAGCTTGCTGTGATCGACGTGGGAGAGCTTGCCGAGATCGTCGTGCATCGGGAACTTGACGTACACCGTGGTGCACGGATCGTCCTGATACTCGATCTCCGCCTCAGCGAGAGCGGTCTCGTCGCTCGGGCACCAGTACACGGGCTTGAGGCCCTTGTAGATGTAGCCCTTCTCGTACATCTTGCCGAACACCTTGACCTCTTCGGCTTCGAACTTCGGGTCCATCGTCAGATACGGATGATCCCAGTCGCCGAGCACGCCGAGGCGCTGGAAGCCCTCGCGCTGGATGCCGACGTACTTTTCGGCGTAGCGGTGGCAGGCGGAGCGGAACTCGCTCACGCTCATGGCCTTGCGGTTGAGCCGCTGCTCCTTGATGATGGCGGACTCAATGGGCATGCCGTGGTTGTCCCAGCCGGGGGTGTAAGGGACTTTGTAGCCGGTCATGGATTTGTAGCGGCAGATGAAGTCCTTCAGGCACTTGTTCAGCGCGTGACCCATGTGCAGATTGCCGTTGGAGAACGGAGGGCCGTCGTGCAGGATGAAGAGGGGCTTGCCCTCGTTGCGGCGGAGGGTTTCATGGTAAAGATCCATGTCGTACCAGAATTTGAGCATGCCCGGCTCGCGCGCGGGCAGACCGGCACGCATGGGGAAAGCGGTTTTCGGCAGATTTACGGTGGCGTTGTAGTCCATAGCTGTGCAATTCTCTCCATTCGCTGACAAAGCGGGGCTGCAAAAGCCCCGCCTTGTTATATTTTTCTTTGGTAAATCCGTTAAAATTTGATCTCCGGCGCATCCTCGTCGGAAGCTTCGGGGGTCTGGTAAACGGCGTTTTCAAACGCCTTGACGTAGTTCTGCTCGTCCTCGGCGGCGTCCGGGTAGAGGGGGGATTCCTCCTCGGCTTCCGGCGCAGCTTCCGGCTCTTCGGCGGGAAGGACTTCCTCCTCGGCGGTTTCCACTTCGGGCTCGGCCTCTTCCACGGGGGCGGCGATCGCCTTCTTCGCGGCGGGGGCGGGCGTTACGACCGCGCCGGTGAGATCGGCGTCGGCAAGCGTGGTGAGGAAGGTCTGCTCGCGGTCGAGCAGCATGCGAACCTTCTGAATGTATTCCGCGGCGGCGGCGTGCGCCTTCTGGTAGCGCAGCTCCTCGGCCTTGCGTTTGGACTCGATCTCGCCGATGGTGCGGTCGGATTCGGCCTTGGCGGCGGCGACGATCTCGTCGGCTTCCTTCTGTGCCGAGGCAACAAGGGCTTCCGCCTTGGCGCGGGCGTCCTCTTCAATGTTCTTGGCGAGCTTCTGCGCGGAGACGAGCGCCATGTTCATGGCCTCCTCCGAGCCCTGATACTCGCGGATCTTGTCGGCAAGGTATTTCATCTTCGCGTTGAGCGTGGCGATCTCCTTCTGGGAGGCAGCGGCGTCATTGGCGAGCTCGTCGAGAAAATCATCGACCTCGTCCATGGCGTACCCGCCGATGCGGGCCTTCTCAAAACATTTTTCGCGGATGTCCTGGGCAGTGATCATATCTTTCTACTCCTTTCCGGATTCTGCTTTCTATCCGTCAGCGCCGTGAGGCGCGGAAACGCTGCAATTAAAAGTATTTTTCCTTGGACTCAACGGCGTCTCCGCTGTCGCCCATAAAGTCCATCCCGGCGGGGGTGATGATGTAGGTGCTGCCGGAGACCTTCTTGACCTTTCCGCCGAGCGCATAGGTAACGCCCGAGAGGAAGTCGAGCATCCGGCGGGTCAGCTCCTTGGGCGCGGTCTCCAGATTGAGCACGATCGCGTTGCGCTCGGCAATACGGTCGGCAATGTCCGCAGCCTGTTCAAACCGGTCGGGGTGCACGAGCAGCAGCTTCGGCTGCGCGCCGCCCGGCTGGCGGGAGGGCGCGGCATAGCCTGGCTGACTGTAGGGATCGGGCGCGTAGCCCTGTCGGGCGTAAGGGTCGGGGACATAGCCCTGCGGCGCGTACCCCTGCTGGGCATAGCCATAGTCCTGCGCGTAAGGGTCGGCAGACTGCTGCTGCCGCGCGGCGCGCTGGTTGGAGAATACGTACGGCCGGCGGGTCGGCTGCACGGGCTCGGCGCTGCGCGGCGCTTCGGCATAGGAAGCGTAGGAGCGCGCATCCGCGGCGCGGCCCGGCGCACGTACCGGCTCAGTGAGATCTTCCTCGAGATAGTCCTCGTCGTCGTAGGGTTTCGTCAGTTTTTTCAGCTCATCCAATAGTCCCATACGGGGGCGCCTCCTGCAAATCGTAATTCCGGGGGCCGAACAGCGCCGTTCCCAGACGGACGATGGTCGCGCCGCAGCGCACGGCTTCCTCGTAGTCACCGCTCATACCCATCGACAGCTCAGCCATTGTTACATTATCGTATGTTTTCCGGCGGATGTCAACAAAAAGCTTGTACATTCGTCGGAAATACCAACGATTTTCTTCTCCGGCGCTCACGGCGGGCGGGATCGTCATCAGTCCCTTCACGCGAAGACCGGGGCAGGCCGCGGCGTGGGTGAGAAGCGCTTCGAGACCGTCCGGCGAAACGCCGCTTTTGGACGCCTCGCCGCCGATGTTCACCTCGAGCAGCACGTCCTGCACCATGCCGAGCGACTGCGCGCGGCGCGAAATGGCGTCCATCAGCTCCGGGGAATCGACCGAATGGATTAGCTCCACCGCGCCGACGAGGTATTTCACCTTGTTCTTCTGCAAATGCCCTATGAAATGGACGCAGCAGAGGGCATAAGCGTTCACGGCGTTTTTGGAAAGAAACTCCTGCACGCGGTTTTCCGCGCAGATATCCACCCCGGCGCGGATCGCCTCCTGCACGGCCTCCGGGCCGTTCATCTTCGTTGCGGCAAGCAGCCGCACCTCGCTGCCGGAGCGTCCCACGCTCTCCGCGGCGGCGTTGATCTTCTGCCGGGCCATGTGTACATTTTCGGTGATGCTCATATCTTTCTGTCCTCCCGAAAGGTTTTTAAAAAGGAAATTACGGGTATTTTTATGATAAGGCGGCCTCCGCCGCCGGGAAAAGCAATACGGTCATGCCGCCGCGCAGCATGGGCGAGGCAACGAGCGCAAAGCCAGCTCGCCGCGCAAGCACCGTGACGGGGACATATTCGCGCACCGGGCCGGACACGCGGCAGACGATCTCGCCGTCCTCGCCCTGCATGACCGCCGATTCCGGCACAGAGAAGCCCTGCCATTCGGCCAGAAGCACGGTGAGCGTGCACGCATCCAGCGGCAAAACGCTCTCAAGGTGGGTGCCGCAGGAAAAGACGGCTTCGCCGGCGTCCGCTATCTGAACATCGGCCGTAACGCGCGTCCCGTCCGGCAGAAGGAGCTCTGCGCGCTCATCACCGGAGAGACGCGGCAGCGTCTTTTCGTTGAGCGGCGCGCTGAAGCTCCAGCCGCCGGAGGTAATGGACATCGTCCCGTCCGCCCCGGCGGTAAAATATCCCGCGCACGGCGCGCGGACGACGGAATCCTCCGCTCCGGAGGAAACGAGGGCTTGCTCCTCCTGCCGGAGCGCGTTGCCGTTCGTTGCGGCATAGCCGAGCGCGCGCCGCGCCTCCGGCAAAGCGGCGCCGAGCGCGGAAAAATCCCGCCGGGCGAGCGCGCCGGAGAGCGCCCGCACAGCTTGTCCGCCCGGCAAAGAGAGCGTTTCGGACGAGAGCTCCGCGCGCACGCGCAAAAGGAGCGAAGCGCGGAAATATGCCGCGCCGTCCTCGCTCACGAGCGCGACCGGCTCCCCGGCCGCGACGCGCTCTCCTGCCGAAACGAGCGGGGCAATGCGCCCCTCCGGCGTGATGAGAATCGTCTCCTCGCGCCGGACGGCGCCTTCGAGCGGCAGCGTGTCCTGCCAGAGTGCGGCGGTACACACCGCCGTCGGGACTTCTTCGGCGCGCGCGGTGAAAAAGAGCAGGGCATACGCCGCCGCTGCGAGCAGCAGCACGATGCCGGGCAGGAGCAGCGGCAGCTCTGAGCGCTTCACGCGCTCTTATGTATTCGCGCCGCCGGTCATGTCGACCGACTGCGACGGGACGAGCGTGGAGATGGCGTGCTTATAGATGAGCTGCTGCTTCCCGTCGGTTTCCAGCACGACGGTGAAGCTGTCAAAGCCCCGCACGATGCCGCGCATCTGAAAGCCGTTCATAAGAAAGAGCGTCACGCTCTGTCTGTCTTTGCGGGTCTGGTTGAGGAAAAGGTCCTGCAGATTCTGTGTTTTTTGCATGATAAAAGCTCCCTTTCGCCGGGGTCTCCGGCTTTGTGATAAGTATTCACGCATTCGGATACGTGTTCCCTTATTGTAAAGAGAGCTGTGCGAAAAGCCGGTCGAAGTGTGTCGGCACGCTTTTCGGCGCCTGCGCTATTTTCCCAGCACCGCGGCGAGAAGATCATCCTCTGCCGGGTATTCCTCCCGCGGCAGCCAGATAAGGTCCTTGTCGCGCCGCAGCCAGGTGAGCTGGCGCTTGGCGTAGCGGCAGGATTCGCGCTTGACGGTCTCGATGGCATCCTCGCGGCTGCATTCGCCGCGGATCGCCGCGGCGATCTCCTTGTAGCCGATGGCCTGCATCGCGGTGCAGGAATCCGAAAGCCCGGCATCCAATAGATGCTCGACTTCCTCGAAAAGCCCCGCGGCGACCATCTCGTCCACGCGCTGCCGGATGCGCGTGTAGAGCGTTTCGCGGTCGTTCCACGTGAGCGCAAAGCGGCGGGAATCGTACCGCGGCGGGAGGGATTTCGTCCGCTCGTCGTGTGCGGTGATCGTCTCGCCGGTGAGCGTGTATATCTCCATCGCGCGCACGAGCCGCTTCTTATCGCCCGGCGCAAGCTTTTCCGCCCGGTCGGGGTCGACCAGCCGCAGCTTTTCGCGAAACGCCGCGCCGCCGAGCGCATCATACTCCGCGCTGAGCGCTTCGCGCACGCCGGAATCGCCGGGCGCGGCGGAAAAGTCCCGCCCGGAGAGGAGAGACTCGATATAAAGCCCCGTCCCGCCGACGATAATGGGCATTTTGCCCGCGGCGAGCAGCGCATCGCAGCACGCCGCCGCGTTTTCGACCCAGCGGCTGACGCTGTAGTCCTCGCCGGGATCGGCCACATCGATCATGTGGTGGCGGACGCCGCGCATTTCTTGCCGCGTCGGCTTGGCCGAGCCGATGTCCATGCCGCGGTAGAGCTGCATGGAGTCTGCGCTCACAACTTCGGTGCCGAGCGCGAGAGCGAGTGATACGCCGAGCGACGTTTTGCCTGAAGCCGTAGGCCCTGCGATGACAATGACTGTACGATTGTTCATAGACAAATTTTTACACCTCTGCTATAATCCTTAGCATCGTGTTAACTCTATGTGAACTTTTTCGGAAAAGGAGCCGTAAATGCCAATGAAGATCCGTATATCCGCCGACAGCACGTGCGATCTTACCAGCGAGCTGATCGAGCAGTACGACATAAAGATCACGCCGCTGTATATCCTCATGGACGACCGGGCGCTGCGCGACGGGATTGAGTGCACGCGCGAGGATATTTTCGCGTACACAGGCCGCACGGGCAAGCTCTGCGGCACGGCGGCGGTGTCCATTGCCGATTATCTCGATTTCTTCGGCGAAGAGCTCAAGACCCACGACCAGATCGTGCACTTCACGATCTCCTCGGATATGTCCGCTTGCTTCCAGAACGCCTGCGATGCCGCGCGGGAGTTCCCCGGGCGCGTGTTTGTGGTTGATTCCCGCAATCTCTCCACCGGCATCGGCCATCTCGTGATCGACGGCGCGCTGCTCGCCCGTGAGGGCAAGTCCGGCGAGGAGATCAAGGCGATCCTCGACGAGCGCCGGGAGAAGCTGAACGTCAGCTTCGTGATCGATACGCTTGAATACCTGCGCAAGGGCGGCCGCTGCTCGACCGTTGCGGCGCTCGGCGCGAATCTTTTGAAGCTCAAGCCCTGCATCGAGGTGCACGAGGGCAAGATGAGCGTGGCAAAAAAGTACCGCGGCACGCTTGCCAAGGCGATCGAAAGCTATGTGACCGACCGCATCAAGGACCACGACGATCTGGATACGAAGCGCGTTTTCATCACCGACTCCGGCGTGGATATGGAGATCGTGGAGAATGTTGAAAAGCTCCTGCGCGAGTACGGCGGCTTTGAAGAGATCCACCACACGCTCGCCGGCAGCACCATCTCCGGCCATTGCGGCCCTGGATGCCTCGGGATTCTCTACTATAATAAATAAGTAAACCCCCTCCGGCAAAACCGCCGGTTTTGCCACCTCCCCTTACACAGGGGAGGCTTTTTTATTTATTGTCTGCTCTCCCACAGCAGCGCCTTCCGCCGCCGGAAGTAATACACCGCGCCGGTGATATCGGCGAGCACCCACCCGATGGGGATCGCCGCCCAGATACCGGTGACGCCGAGCGCCCCGGCCGTGAGATACGCGAGCGCGACACGCGTTCCGAGCGACACGACCGTCAGCACCACGGACATCGCGGGCTTCTTCACGGCGCGGTAGAGCGCGTAGAAAAGGAACAAAAACCCGATGCCGAAGTAGAACGGCGCAACGCACCGGAGATAGTAAACGCCCTCGCGGATGACCTCCGTGTCCGTCGCGGGGATGAAAAGGCGCATAAGCGGCTCAGCGAAAAGCAGCACCACGGCGGAGATGACTGCGCAGAAGCCGAGCACGAGCGCGTAGGAACGCCGGATCCCGGCGCGAATGCGGTCGCGCTGCTGCGCACCGTAGTTCTGCGCGACGAATGTGGAAAAGGCGTTGCCGAAATCCTGCGCCGGCATATACGCGAACGACTCGATTTTCACCGCCGCGGCGAACGCCGCCATGACGATCTCGCCGAACGAGTTCACGAGACCCTGGATCATCAGAATGCCGAAATTCATCACCGACTGCTGCACGCAGGTAAGCGAGGAGAGCGAGAAAATTTCGCGCAGGAGCGCACCGTCAAAGCGCAGCTCGTCCTTTTTCGGCAGCAGGTCGCGGCAGCGCCGCAGTGTGAAAACGGCAAGCCCCAGCCCGGAGAAATACTGCGCGATGACCGTCGCCCACGCCGCGCCCGCCACACCCCACGGGAAGACGAGCACAAACAGCAGATCGAGCGCCACGTTGCCGAGCGCCGAAATGCCGGAAAAGACGAGCGGCGTCAGGCTGTTCCCCACCGAACGCAGGAGACAGGCGAAAAAGTTATAAAGGAACGTCGCCGGAATGCCGGCGAAAATCACGGCAAGATACGTCCGCATGAGCGGCGAAACGCCCTCCGGCACCTGCAAAAGGCGCAGTATGGCGGGCAGCAGCGCATAGGCGAGCGCCGTGAGGACGAGCGTACATACGCCGATGAGAGCAAACGCGTGGACGATGCTCCGCCGGAGACCGCTCTCGTCGCCGCGCCCGCGGCAGATGGAGAAGAGCGCGCCCGCTCCCATCGAAAGCCCCAGCAAAATCGACGTGAGAAAGATCATGAGCGTATACGCGCTCCCCACGGCGGCGAGCGCGTCGCGCCCAATGACGCGCGAGACGATGAGTGTGTCGGCAATATTATAGAGCTGCTGCAAAATATCCCCGGCGAGCATCGGCAGCGCGAAGAGAAGAAGCGAGCGGAGAATGCTTCCCTTTGTCAGATCGCGGTACACGTCACACGATCCTCCCGAAGCGCTTGTCGAGCTCGGCGCGGGTGAATACCGTCATCACCGGGCGGCCGTGCGGGCAATGCGTCACCTCTCCGGCGAGCACCTTTTCCGCGAGAGCCAAAAGCTCTTCGCGCTCCGTAACCCAGCCGCCCTTGATTGCGGCCTTGCACGCGACCGTCGCGGCGAGGCGTTCCCATACGTCGGCCGCCGAAAGCGAGCGCCCTTCCCGCAGCTTTTCCACCAGCTCTTCGAGCAGCGGCACGGCGGAGGCGGCGTCGAGCTGCGCCGGTACGGTGCGGATGAGGAATGTCGTATCGCCAAAGGCGTCCAGCTCAAAGCCGAGCCGCGCGATGAGCGCGGCGTTCGCCTCCAAAAGCGCGGCGCCGTCCGGGTCGGTGGTGAACGGCTGCGGCTCCAGGAGATCCTGCGGCATGAGCGGCTTTTCGTTCAGGCGCATTTTGTCAAAGAGCAGGCGCTCGTGCGCGGCGTGCTTATCGATGAGCAGAAGCTTGTCCCCCTGCTCGAGCAGAATGTAAACGTTCAGCGCTTCGCCGATGTAGCGCACGGGCTCCGCGCGGAAGGATTCATCCAGTACCGTCTGCTCCGGCGCGTCCTCCGCCGTGACCGGGGCGGGAGGCTCCTTTTTTTCCGGCGCAGCGGGAACCGCCGGGGAGACCGGCGCTTCCGGTACGGGCGCGGGAATGGGAGAGCGCGGTGCGCTCGCGGACGGGATATCCAGCGTATATGTGCGCACGGGCACGGAGATGTGCTCCAGAGCATCGGTTTTCGGCGCAGCCGGAGAAGCGGCACGGTAGGGCGCGCTGTCGCGCACGCCGGAAGAGCCCGCCGGGCGGGCGGGAGAAGCAGAGTATGTCTGCCGGAATGTGCCGGCGTCCATCGTGCGGAAGAAGTCCTTGCGCGGGGCGCTCGCGGCAGCCGGGGCGGGACGAGCCGGCGCGGCGATCGGCGCCGCGTTTTTGCTCTCCGAAGCGAGAGGGGCATTGGACATCGTCTGCGGCGCGCTCTTCTGGCCGAGCGCGGCGAGCGTGCCGTAATAGACGCCGTCAAACACGGGCTTTTCTTTCGCAAATTTGACTTCCGCCTTCGTCGGGTGGACGTTCACGTCCACAAGACCGTTGGGCAGCGTGATATAAAGCACGCACCCGGGGAACTTGCCGACCATGGCGGTATTTTTGTAGGCCTGTTCGAGCGCGGCCTGCAAGGCGCGCGAGCGGATGGGGCGGCCGTTGCAGAAAAAGTACTGCGCGCCGCGGTTGCCGCGGCAGTAGCCGGGCGCGGAGACGAAGCCCTTTACCGCAACGCCGTCGCTTTCGGTCTCCATTGGGAGAAGGCCCGCCGCGGCGTCGCGCCCGAGCAGCGCGTATACGGCGCTCTTCGCCGTGCCATCGCCGGGGGAGAAAAATTCCTCCTGCCCGTCGCGCAGGCATCGGAAGCTCACGTCCGGACGGCCAAGCGCCGTGCGCAGCGCGCTCTGCACGCACGCCGCGCCCTCGCTCCGGTCAGAGCCGAGGAACTTCTGCCGCGCGGGGGTGTTGTAGAAGAGATCACGCACGGTGATGGTTGTGCCCTCCGGGCAGCCGGTCTCCTCCATGGAGACGATCTCCCCGGCCTCCACCTCCACGCGCACACCCATGGCCGCGCCGCGGCGGCGCGTTGTGAGCGTGATGCGCGAAACGGCGCTGATCGCCGCGAGAGCTTCGCCGCGGAAGCCGAGCGTGCCGATGGCTTCGAGCCCGCGCTCGTCGGAGAGCTTGCTCGTTGCATGGCGCAGAAAGCACACGCCCGCGTCCTCCGGTGCCATGCCGACGCCGTCGTCCGTGACGCGGATATAATCGCGCCCTCCGGCGCGGAGCTCCAGCACAACGGTGCGCGCTCCGGCGTCCACCGCGTTTTCCAAAAGCTCCTTGACCGCCGAGGCGGGACGCTCGACAACTTCGCCCGCGGCGATGAGATCGGCGACGTGCGGCGAAAGGACGTGGATGACCGGCATGATATGTATACCTCCAAACGGGAATCGATAATATTTCATTCTGATTATAAAGCAAAGCCGTTGCGGAATCCAGAGCAAAATGTTAAAATAGTCTATTACAAGGGGAAAAACCCTTCCGTCAAAACCTTCGGTTTTGCCACCTCCCCTGGTAGGGGAGGCAAGATAGTTTACCGCAAGCCCACTTGGCTTCCCTCGTCAGGGGCAGACTCTCCCCGGCGGGGAGAGATGTCGCCAAAGGCGACAGAGAGGGGGGCGGGGCTGTCACGGCGCAAAGCGCCGTGACTGAGGGGTTTCTCCCGGATTTACAAGCACGCAGCGAAAGGAAACAACATTTATGCCCTACGAGAGAACCGAGGTCTCCGCGCAGGAGATCGAGCGGCAGAAAGAGATATGCGCGCGCGTCCGCGCCGTACTCGGCGAAGGTGAGCGCTATGCCATGGTAGACACCTACGGCTGCCAGCAGAACGAGTCCGACAGCGAGGTGCTGCGCGGGTATCTCCGCAGCATGGGCTATACGATGACCGACGATGAGGACAAGGCGGATGTCATTGCCGTCAACACCTGCGCCGTGCGTGAGCACGCAACGATGCGCGTGTTCGGCAACGTCGGCGCGCTCACGCACTTAAAGCGCGTCCACCCGGAGCGCATCGTCATCCTCTGCGGCTGCATGGCGCAGAGCGAGGAGATCCGCGAGCAGGTCAAAAAGTCGTACCGCATGGTCGATCTCTGCTTCGGCCCGCACGAGCTCTGGCGCTTCCCGGAGCTTTTCGAGAAAACGCTGCAGGTTCACGGTCTCTCCGGCGCAAAGGGCCGCGTGTTCGATGCCGAGAGCACCGAATCCATCGCCGAAGGCCTCCCCCGCGAGCGGGACGGCAGCGTGAAGGCGTGGCTTTCCATCATGAACGGCTGCAACAATTTCTGCTCGTACTGCATCGTCCCGTATGTGCGCGGGCGCGAGCGCTCCCGCCGCAGCGAGGACGTTGTGCGCGAGGCCGAAGCGCTCGTCGCCGCCGGATATAAGGATATTACGCTCCTCGGCCAGAACGTGAACTCCTATGGCCGCGGGCTCGACGAGGATGTGGACTTTGCGGAGCTTCTGCGCAAGGTCAACGCCATTCCGGGCGATTTCCGCATCCGGTTTATGACGAGCCACCCCAAGGACGCAACCGAGCGGCTCTTTGCCGCCATGGCGGAGTGCGAAAAGTGCGCGCCGCACATCCATCTGCCCGTGCAGTCCGGGAGCGACCGGATATTGCGCGCCATGAACCGCGGCTATACGGCGGAAAAGTATCTCGCGCAGGTCGATCTTGCGCGGAAATACATCCCCCATCTCGTCCTCACGACTGACGTGATCGTCGGCTTCCCAGGCGAGACGGAGGAGGACTTCCTCGATACGCTTGCGCTCACCGAAAAGGTGCGCTTTGACTCGATGTTCACATTTATTTATTCCCGCCGTCCGGGCACCCCGGCGGCGAAGATCGAGGACGCAACGCCGCGCTCCGTCATCCAGAACCGGTTCGACCGGCTGGTGGAGAGCGCCGGGCGCGTCTCCGCCGAGCTGCACCGCGCGCAGGAGGGGAAGACCTTCCGCGTGCTCATCGACGGCACGGCGAAAAACGGCGACTATACGCTCTCGGCGCGCACCGCCGGGGGACGGCTCGTGCATCTGCGCGGGGACGAATCGCTCATCGGATCGTGGGCCAACGCGCGCATCGTTTCAAGCAATACGTTCGCGCTCTTCGGCGAGATCACGGAGTAAAGGGGAGAAAGACATTGCCCGCAGAAACCACCCCCATGAAAATGCAGTATAACGCCATCAAGGCCGAGCATCCCGACTGCCTGCTCTTTTACCGGCTGGGCGATTTTTACGAGATGTTCGACGATGACGCCGTTCTCGGCGCGCGCGAGCTGAATCTCGCGCTCACGACGCGCGACCGCGGCAAGCCGGAGGACGAGCGCACGCCGATGTGCGGCGTGCCGTACCACAGCGCGGAGCAGTACATCTCCAAGCTCATCGCCAAGGGCTACAAGGTCGCCGTGTGCGAGCAGATGGAGGACCCGAAGCTCTGCAAGGGGCTCGTATCGCGCGATATCGTGCGCATCATCTCCCCCGGCACGATCATGGAGACCTCCATGCTGCGCGAGGGCGAATCAAACTATCTCGGCGCGGTCATGCTGCGCGGCAAGGCGGGCGGGTGCGCCTTTGCGGATGTGTCCACCGGCGAGGTGTGCGCGGCGTCGTTTGAAACGGACGCGGCGATGCACATCCAGAACGAAATTTCCCGCTTCCGCCCGCGCGAGTGCGTGCTCGCGCCGGAGGCGATGCTCAGCCGCGACATCCGCGATACGCTCGAAAAGCGGCTCGGCAGCCGCGTGGAGCCCGCTGCCGGGCGGTTTGATCCCGAAAACGCCCGCAGGGCGATCATCAATCAGTACGGCGAAAATGCCCCGGAGCTCGACGAGATGACGACGCTTGCGCTCGGCGCGCTGCTCGCCTATCTCACGGACGCGGCGCGCGGCGATATGTCGCAGCTGCGCGTGCCGGATATCTTCACCCGAGGCCGGTATATGGAGCTTGACGCCGCGGCGCGGCGCAATCTGGAGCTGACGGAAAACCTGCGCACCGGCGAGAAGCGCGGCAGCCTTCTCTGGGTGCTCGATAAGACCAAAACCCCGATGGGCGGGCGCATGCTCCGCAGCTGGGTGGAGCGGCCCTTGCTCTCCCCGGTGGCAATCCGGCGGCGGCTTGCCGCGGTGGAAGAGCTCTTCCGCGACAATGTCGGCCGCGCCGAGCTCATCGAAAAGCTCAAGACCGTCGGCGATATCCAGCGGCTCACCTCGCGCGCCGTGTACGGCGCGGCGAATGGCCGGGATATGCTCGCGCTCGGAAACTATCTTGCCGCCGTGCCGGAAATTTTCGCGCAGCTCGGCAAGTACCAGAGCGGGATGCTCCGCTCCATTGCCGCAACGGAGCCGCTGGAACCTCTCTGCAGGCTTCTCCGCCGCGCCATCTGCGACGAACCGCCCTTCTCCGTGCGCGAGGGCGGCATTCTCCGCCCCGGCTACAGCGAGGAGGTCGACCGTCTGCGCAACATCCGCGACAACGGCGCGAAGTGCGTTGCCGAGCTCGAAACGCGGGAAAAGGAGCACACCGGCATCAAAAAGCTCAAAGTCGGCTACAACAAGGTGTTCGGGTATTATATCGATGTGCCGAACTCCGCCGGAGCCGTGGAGCTGCCGGAGGAATACATACGCAAGCAGACGCTCGTAAACGGCGAGCGGTACTTTACCCCGGAACTCAAAAAGCTGGAGGACGATATTTCCTCCGCCCGCGAACGGATCGAAACGCTCGAATACGACCTCTTCCGCGACGTGCTCCGGCAGGTGGGCGATCGCGTGGATGAGCTGCAGGCGCTCTCCGCGGCGCTCGCGGAGCTCGATTCTCTCTGCTCGCTTGCGGAAGTTGCGGTGCGCAATAACTATGTCTGTCCGGAGATCGAGGTATCGCATACGCTCACGATCACCGAGGGACGCCACCCGGTCGTTGAACAGATGCAGCGCGATACGCTCTTCGTGCCGAACGACACGCACCTGAACGACACCGACGACCGCGTCGCCATTGTGACCGGCCCGAACATGGCCGGTAAAAGCACGTACATGCGCCAGACGGCCATCATCGTGCTCATGGCGCAGATCGGCTCGTTCGTTCCGGCGCGCAGCGCAACGGTCGGCATCTGCGACCGCGTGTTCACGCGCATCGGCGCGAGCGACGACCTTGCGGGCGGCGCATCGACATTCATGGTCGAGATGAGCGAGGTCGCCTCCATACTGAAAAATGCGACTGCCGATTCCCTGCTCATCCTCGATGAGATCGGCCGCGGCACATCGACCTACGACGGCATGGCCATCGCCCGTGCGGTGCTCGAATACTGCGCCGATCCGAAAAAACTCGGCGCGAAGACGATGTTCGCCACGCACTACCACGAGCTCTCCGCGCTCGAAGGGACAATCCCCGGCGTGCGCAACTATAACATCAGCGCCAAGCGCCAGAACGGAAAGCTTCTCTTCCTGCGCAAAATTCTGCCCGGCGCGGCCGACGAGAGCTACGGCATCGAAGTCGCGAAGCTCGCCGGTGTGCCGGAGAGCGTCATCCGCGCCGCGGACGCGCATCTCAAGGAGCTGAACGCGCAGGGCGCGGCGGTGAATGTGGCGGCGCCCATAAAGCCCGAAAGCGATCAGGTGAGTCTCGCCGATGTCGGCGCAGACGCCGTGGCCGAGCGGCTGCGCGCCATCGATCCCAACACGCTCTCGCCGCTGGAGGCGCTCCGGCTGCTGTTTGAACTCAAAAACGATCTCGGATAAGAAAAGGAGAAACCGTGATGAAAAAAGGTGAAAAGCTTCTTCTTGTTCTCGGCGCGCTGCTCATCGCGGCGGGCGTGTTCGTCGGCGTGACGCTCGGCTGGGACTATTCTCCCAGCAACTACGCCTACAACGACATCGAGTTCACCGCCGCCGAAACGGAGACCGGCGAGTGCAGCTTCGTGAGTGTGCAGCTCAGCGATCTTGATGTGAATTTTTATTCCACGACGGACAAGACCGTCTCGATCTCCGCGCGCGGCGCAAAAACGCCGGATCGTGTGAGCGCCGTGCTCGACGGCGGTGTGCTCCGCATCACGGAGAAAAAGCTCGGCCTTTTCCAGCGGCTTGCCGTCTCGGACGACGATACAATTACCGTCCGCATCCCGGAAAAGTGGATCGGCACGGTGGACGTTTCGACCCAGTCCAGCGACGTGTATGTGAGCGGGCTGGTGAGCCCGCAGCTCGTGCTCCGCGCGGCGAGCGTGTCGGGCGATGTCAGCGTATCGGAGCTGAAGATCGCGGAGACGCAGCTCACCACAACAAGCGGGAACATTTTCGTCAGCACGAGCCGCGGCGGCACGATAACAGCTGGCACGACTTCGGGATATATGAATATTTCTGATGCGAAGGCGGAGAGCGTGAGCCTTTCGTCCGTGAGCGGAAGCATTTCCGTGCGCAATGCGGAGCTCACCGGCACGCTGACGCTGCACTCCACAAGCGGGTACGTCGACCTGGACGATGTGGCGGCAGACAGCATTGCAGCTGACACGACGAGCGGCGATCTGGAGCTGGACGAGGTCGATACGCAAAATCTCACGTTCACCTCCACGAGCGGCGATATCTCCGGCGAGCTGCTGCACGCGGACGAGTTCGGCGGCTCGATCCGCACCACGAGCGGCGATATCTCCGGCATCCGCCCGAACAGCGAGGGCACGAGAACGCTCAACATCGAAACCGTCAGCGGCGATATTGAGCTTAACGACTGAGCAAAAGAAAGAGCCCCCGCGGCAGCGTTTTTGAAACGCCGCCGCGGGGGATTTTTGTTTGTGCGTGTCCCCGGCCGGCGGTTCTGGCCGCAGAGGGGGGACGCCGGTTCCGGGAAAATTATTTCCGAACCACGTTCGCGCTGATGCCGCGCATGGCCGCGGCAAATTCGGCGTCGAGCTTTTCGCGCCGGGCGAGATCGCACGCCGTTACCATGCCGACGAGCCTCCCGTTTTCCGCCACGGGCAGACGGCGCAGCTGCTCGCGCGCCATGAGCGCGGCGGCGCTCTGCACGCTGTCGCCCGGCCGCGCCGTTACGACCGCGCGGGACATGACCTCCGAAACGCGCGTATCCGCAGGGTCATTTTCCAGCGCGAGACAGCGCAGCACGATGTCCCGGTCGGTGAGCACGCCGCGCAGCCGCCCGGCGCTGTCCGTTACGGGCAGCGCGCCGAGATTCCAGCGCCGCAGCAGCCGCGCCGCCGCCGTGACCGGCTCGTCCTGCCCGACGGTGATGACCCGCGCCGTCATAATGTCCTGAACTTCCATACCTATATCCTCCCTGTTCGGTTTTGTTCCTTACAGGGAGTATGGACAATCGGCACGGCTCTTAACCCGGCGCGGCGAGAGAAGCGAGCATTTCCCCTGCGGCGCGGCCAAAAAGCTCCGCAGCGGCGAGCGCTTCGGAGAGCGTGTTGCCGTTCGTGCCGACTTCTATAATGAGAGAGCCGGTCGTATACTGCTGGTTGTAGCGCTCCGGCGCGAGATGGATCGGGCGCATGAGCGCGCCGTTCGCCGCCACCGCCGCGGCCTGCATCGAAAGCGCCAGCTTGAGATTTTCCCGCCAGAGCGGGTGTTCGAGATATTCGTCCGTGCCGCACACGAGCATCACCTGCGCCATGCCGCCCGGCGCGGCGCACGTCTTGTAAACGGTCGATTCGTCGCCGATGGCGTCGCGGTGGACATCCAGCACAAGCGCAATGTCCGGGTATTCGGCGAGATATGCCTCAATGGACGCCGCCGCGCGCTCGTAAGAGCCCGAATAGCTCGGGTAATCGTAGAGCGTGCGGTCGTGCAGCACGCGAAGACCGTATTCTTCGAGCGCGGCTTGCAGCGCATCGCCCACGCGGATGACCGAGCGCTCCGGATCGGTGGTGCGGTAGGGGTCGCTCGGTGTATACTCCTCGCCCTCCGTGGGCAGATACGCCTCCGTGCCGTGCGTATGTATGATAAGGATCTGCGGTCCCTCTGTGCAAAGCTGCTGCACGAGAGTTTCGGCCATAAGCGCAGCAATATCCACTTCCAGACCGGTTTTATTTCGTATCTCCATGCCCGTGTCGTCCGTAAACGGCACGATCTCCGGCGTCGGCGCAGGGGTCGGTTCCGGTGTGACCTCCGGGGTAGGTTCCGGCGTGGGTTCCGGTGTGAGCTCGGGCGTTGGCTCTTCCGTCGGCTCCGGCGCCGGTTCGGCGGTTGGCGGGGGGGTAGGGGCTTCCGCCGGCTCCGGTGTGGTTTCCGGCGCGGACACCTCCGCCGGGAGGTTGTCCGCGCGGAGCAGCTGCCCGGAAGCGGCCGCGTCACCAAGCTCCAGCGCGAGCAGCGCCGCGCCGAGCCGTCCGCTCTCATACGCCGCGGCAGCGCGCTCGACCGGCTGCGCCAACGCTCCGGCGTTCAGCATCAGCTGTGCCGCCATGACCGCCGCGCACAGCAGCCGTCCCTTCCGGTTCATCGCTCCGCCCCCCTTGCCCGTGGTTTGCCCATCGATACTATCTATCTTATGGCGCGGCAGCGGAGAATATGACAACGGCTTGTTGACGTTTTTCGTTCCGGCATGGTAAAATTATAAAATATTGAGACGACAGGAGAGCGGGAAAAATGCGGACATGGTGGAATATGTTCATGCTCGGGCGAAACGGCGTGGACTTTTTGAATAAGCATCTTTTCCGCTTCGCGGCGGTGATTGCCGGGGTGAATCTTCTGACCATGTGGCATATAGGCCTTATCCCGCTGATTATCGCGGGCTATGCCCTGTTCCGGACGCTCTCCCGGAATCTCACGGTGCGGCAGATGGAAGACTTGACGGCGCGCGAGACCTACGACCGCACAAAGGAAAAAATCACCGGCGCGCTGCATCGCGCGAAGCAGCGCCGCGACTACCGGTTTTTCTCCTGCCCCGGCTGCGGCAGCTATCTGCGTGTGCCGCGCGGAAAAGGGCGCATCCAGATCACCTGCCCCCGCTGCGGGCAGCGGTTTGACCGGAAGAGCTGACGGGCGAGAACCCCTCAGCCTCGTTTCACTCGGCAGCTCCCCTGTTAGGGACGCCAAGCTGGTATACCGCAAACTTACTTGCCTCCCCTACCAGGGGAGGTGGCAAAAACGAAGTTTTTGACGGAGAGGTTTATCACCATGACCATGGAAGAAATACTCACATCCGGCCTTGCGGAGCTCGGCGTCCCGGCGACGGCGGCGCAGCTTTCGAAGCTCAGGGCCTACTATACGCTGCTCGACGAGCGCTCAAAGGTGATGAATCTCACCGCCATTGAGGGCGAGGAGGCCACGGCGCGGCTGCATTTTCTCGACAGTGCCGCGCTGCTCCGGTATGTGCGTCTCTCCGGCAAAACCGCCGCGGACATCGGCTCCGGCGCGGGTTTTCCGGGGCTCGTTGCGGCGATCCTCGCGCCGGACGCGAACATCACGCTCATCGACAGTCTCCAGAAACGCGTGGCGTTCCAGCAGGAGGTATGCGATACGGTCGGGCTCGGAAATGTGACGTGCCTTGCCGGGCGCGCCGAGGAGGAGACCGCGCTTCGCGAGAGCTTCGATGTTGTCACGTCCCGCGCCGTGGCGCGCCTGGCGATGCTCTGCGAGCTCTGCCTGCCGCTCGTGCGCGTCGGCGGCGTGTTCGCCGCGATGAAGGGGCCGGAGCCGGAGGAAGAAGTGCAGGAGGCCGCGCGGTGCATCCGCACGCTCGGCGGCGGGAAGCCGCGCATCGAGAAATATACCGTCCCCGGCACGGATGCCGTGCACAGCGTTGTCATCATCCCGAAAACCGCGCCCACCCCGGCAAAGTACCCCCGTCGGTTCGCCATGATCAAAAAACAGCCGCTCTGAGATGAATATAGGAAAAGCGAGGCTTATCGAAAAGCCTCGCTTTTTTATGCCGGTCAGTCCTCCGCGCAGATCAGATTGCTCTCATACGGGCGTTTGTCGGAGAGCACTTCGTCATCCCCGGCTCGAAGAATCCCGAGCACATCCGCTCGAATTTCGCGCTCTTCCACTTTGCGCTCACCGAGAGCGAGATGGCGGAGATCGCCGCGCTGGACAAGAATCAGCTCTACTACATCCGCACACCGGAGCTTCTGAAAAAGTACGCAGAGATGATCCCGCCGGTGGACGAACAGAAATGAAACAGCTCACCGCGTTTGTTCTGGCGATTCTTTTGCTGTTGGTGAGCACGGGGTGCGGCTCATCCACCGAATCGGATATGGCGGCGGCTTCCACAGCAGAGCCAAAGCCGAATCCGGAAATGTCTTCCGATTCTTCCGGGAAAGAGGCCGAAAGCGCATCGAAAGCCCCGACGCCGGTGCAGTTCGGCCTGATTGCCGAGCAGATCCTCTCCGGCGCAGACGGCGATATCCATTACAGCTATTACCTGCCGGAAAGCTATGACGGCAGCCGGGAATACCCGCTTATGGTGGTCATGCCGGGGTACGACATGATGTGGTTCGGTGAATCTTTCTCCGGGCGCAACATAAATTGGAGCGGCTTTACCGCCTGGACAAAGCTGGACACGGAGATGATCGTGGTCTCCGCGCAGCTCACAGACTGGCACGAAACTTCTGCCCGTCAGGCCATCGAACTGACGGAATATTTCATCGGGAATTTTGCGGTGGATACGAGCCGCGTCTACGCTACCGGGTACTCCGCGGGCGGAGAGACCATGTCCCGTGCGGTCTCCCTGCGGCCGGATCTGTATGCGGCCTATCTGCACGGCGCGTCCCAATGGGACGGGAGCTACGCGCCCATTGCAGAAAACGGTGTGGCGGTGTATATCTACATGGCCGAGGGCGACGAGTACTACGGCAGCGCGAAGGCGCGCTCGGCTTACGAAAACCTGCGCGGAGCCTACGAAGCTGCGGGCTGGAGCGATGCGGACATTTTGATTTCCTTTTGCCGTTTGATGTTCCTCATGGCCGGTATCTCCGGGAGAAGGCCGCCTCCAGCACGCCGAGCCATGCGGCAAGGCTTTCCGGCGTGGGATCGCGCAGCGCGCGGTCATAGACCGCGGCGTCGTCCGGCGCGGCTGCGGCCATGCGGCGCAGCGCCTTTTTCGGCCCGAAGTAATATTCGCCGCGAAGATCACAGTAGATGCTCAGACTGTCCGTGAGCAGCCAATGCAGCCGGTAGAACCCTTCCGTGTCGCCGCGCTCGGTGCGCCGGAGCATTTTCCGGCACCATTCGAGCGACTGCGCGTTTTCGCTCTCGCTTTTCTGCGGGAAGCTTTCGATATAGGCGTTTGCCTCGGCCCGGAGCGCCGCGAGCCGCCCGGTTTCGTCCTCAATGATCACGCTGTCCCAGAGCTGCAAAAACTCTTCGATATCATACGGCGCGTCAAAGCGTGATGCGCCGTAAAGCCAGACATCCAGCTCCGTGCCGAAAAGCACCGAACTGTCGTGCCCGGCCTCGCCCTCCGGCAGCAGGAGCAGCGCGTCAAAGTCGCTGTTCTGGTTGTTCGAACCGTCGGCAAACGAACCATAGACGGCAATGCCGAGCGGATGATATTTTTCCCGCAGCGCCGAAACGATATTATCGCGGATATCCATACGTGCTCACCTCTTTGCGCCTTATAAAATACCAGAAAAAGCGCCGCGGAGCAAGATGGCGTTCCTGCTCCGCGGCGCTGCCGCTTTATTCTTTTTCTCCGACGACCTGATACATTTCATCGGTCGAGATAACATCCGTTACACAAAGGTGCCGCGCGAAGATCGCCGCGAGCGCGTCGGCCTCCATGAGGCCGTTGGATACGTGGCTCGCCGCGCCGTGGTGGTGCGCGTCGATGGCCGCACGCGAGCTTCCGTGCGCCACGGTGAGACGCCCGCCGGGGGCGAGCAGAGCGGCAAGATGCGCGATGAGCCGCTCCGGGTCGGGAAAATGCGGGAAGGCGTTATAGATGACGATCGCGTCAAAGCCCTCGCCGAGCTCCGCCGTTTCCGCGTCGCCGCAGACAAACTGCACATTTTCCTGCGGGAACTTTTCGCGCGCAATGCGGATCATCTCCGGGGAAATGTCCACGGCGGTGACGCTTTTGACGCCCCGGCGCAGATAGTCGCCGATCAGAACGCCCGTGCCGCACGCAATATCGAGCACGCGGCTGCCCTCGCGCACGGCGGCGTTATCGAGAATGCGGCCGATCTTCTCGTCGCTGCGGATCATGCCGGCGTCCCAGTCTCCGGCGCGTTCATCGAAGAACGCGATCACGTCCTTTTGATCGATCATCCCTGCGTCCCCGCGAAGAACGTGGCGGTATCGATTTTCTGGTAGCCGCCGAAGCTGTTCGGGCAGGCGTAAATTTCCTCGGCCAGAGGCTTGCCGAGGAACGCGGTCGTGACGCGATCCGTTACTTCGGCCATGTCGATATCCTCAAACCGGTCGGGATAGGCGACCTTTGCGGCAAACCACGTGTTGATGAGCGCAATTTCGTAATTGGTGTAGTAGGCGTTGTAGGCGAGCTGGAGATACGCCTCGCCCTCGCGCCAGGCGCGGCAGGTGTCGAACATCGCGGGATCCTCGGCATAGAGGGGCTTGATGTTCTTCACGGCGGCGGCGTCAAAGATCATGGCGTCCATATCCTCGCCGAGAGAAACAAACTTCTCCGCCTCGATCGGCTGCGCGCCGTTCGCGCCAAGGCCGGAAACGGCGTTCTTCACGTTCGCAACGCGGAAGGAGACATAGTCCTGCGCGGTCATGAGATGGTTCGTTGTGCCCCAGTTGCCGAGACCGCAGATGTAAACGGCGGGCTTGTCCTCCTCGGCAATATCGGCGGTGCGCGCTTCGATCTCGGCGCGCTCGGCGGCGATGAAGCCGATGAGCTCTTCGGCCTTCTCGCTCTCGCCGAAGATCGTGCCGAGCAGACGAAGGCTCTCGTTGAAGCTCTCGTCAAACACGCTGTCCGGGCCGGTAAGGAGCGTAACGACCGGCACGCCGAGCTGCTCCTGCAGAGCATTTTCCTTGTCCGCGTCGCCGTAGAGGGAGATGACGATGTCTGGCTCGCAGGTAAGGATCTTTTCGGCCTCAGGGCTCTGGGCGTTCGGCCCGCCGACGCCGCAGGAGGGCAGGGACGCAAACACGTCGCCGTAGGCGAGCACATAGGGACGCGCGACGGAGTCGAACATCTTCGGGCGCTCGGCGAGCGTTTCGTTATCGATGTCCTCCACGCCGCAGAGCAGGGATACGTCGCCGATGTAGCTGTAAAGCCGCAGCGCGCCCGCGCCGATGCATACGACGCGCTTATACGAGCCCGGCGTTACGGTGAGCTCGCGGCCGATGAGGTCGGTGACGGTGATCTCGGCGCTCTCCTCTGCCGGTTCGGCGGTGGGCGCTTCCGCTACTTCGACCGGCGCTTCCGTGGCTGCCGGGGTCTCGGCCGGGGCCGCGCCGCACGCACACAGCGAAAGGAGCATCGCAAGCGCGAGCAGCAGGGAAAGGAGCTTAGCTTTCTTCATAGTATTTTCCTCCCAAAATAACTTTCTTTCCGTCTACGGTGATAATGCGCGATTTGATATCGAAAACATCCCCGATCACTTCGCTTGTGAGCACGCTCTCGTCTCCGGCGTAGCGCACAGCGCCGTTTCGGAGCAGGAAAAACTTATCGCCCAGGCACAGTGCCTGGTTGAGATCGTGCAGCGAGCTCAAAATGGCAACGCCGCGCTGCCGCGCCGCCTTTTTCGCCTCGTCGATGATGAGCTCTTCGTTCGCAATATCGAGATTGCCGGTCGGCTCATCGAAGATGAGCAGGCGCGGCTCCTGTACGAGCGCGCGGGCGATGGCGATTTTCTGCTTCTCGCCGCCGGAGAGCTCCTCCGCGTTGCGCTCGGCAAGGGCTTCAAGATGCATGTCGGCAAGAATGCGCTCCGCAGCCGCAAAATCCTCGCGCCCCGGCTGCATGCCGAAGCGGGACACGCGTCCGAGCAGGATCGAATCAAACACGCTCAGCGCGCCGAAGTGGATGTGCTGCGGCACGTAGGCAACGAGCTTTGCCCGCTCGCGCCGCGGCATTTTCAGAAGATCCTCGCCGTCGAAGCGGATCGAGCCGCTCTCCGGCGCGGCAAGGCCGAGAATGCATTGAAAGAGCGTCGTTTTGCCCGCGCCGTTTTTGCCGAGGAGAATGCCGATCTCCCCGTCGTTGAGCGTGAGCGAAACGCCCCGGAGCACCGGCTCCGCCCGGCGGGAATAGCGAAAGACCACATTTTCGAGCTCTAACATTGGCCGTGCTCCTTTCGCGAAAAGATGATCGCGAGGAAGAACGGCGCGCCGAGCAGGGATGTGATCGCGCCGACGGGCAGCGCGCTGCCGCTGCCGAGCGAGCGGGAGAACGCGTCTGCGCAAAGGAGAAGCAGACTTCCCATAAGTGCCGAGGCGGGGATCGAGACACGGTGATCCTGCCCGAGCAGGCGCTTTGCCACATGCGGGCAGATGACGCCGACAAACCCGATAATGCCGAGAGACGATACACACGCCGCCGTCATCAGCGAGGCGAGCAGCAGCGAGAAAAAGCGCAGACGCGAAACGTTCACGCCCATGCTGCCCGCGGCGGCGTCGCCGCTGAGGAGCGCATTATACCGCCACGCGAGCGCGGAGAACACCGCGAGCCCCGGCACGGCGGCGCAGAGCATGAGAAGGTCGGTTTTATAGGTGGCGCGGCCAAGATCGCCGAAATTCCACACGACCGCAGCGGAGAGGCCGACATCGGTGGCGTAAAACTGTAAAAGCGTGGTGGCCGCCGTCCAGATCGCGCCGACGGCGATGCCCGCAAGCACCACAACGTTCGGCGAGAACGCCTTCACGCGGCAGAGCGCAAGAATGAGCAGGATGGAGAGCGCCGAGAAGAGAAACGCCGTCACGCTCGCGGCGAACGGGTTCACCCCGGCGGTGTAGCTCGCAAGGTTGTTCCCCGTGGAGAGAAAGCCCCCGGCAAAGACGATGATCGAGAGATTCGCGCCGAATACGGCGGCATTGGATACGCCCATCGTGGAGGGCGAGGCCATGGTGTTGGAGAGCGTTGTCTGCATCACGAGACCGGAGACGGAGAGCGCCGCTCCCGCGATGAGCGCCGCGAGCACGCGCGGCACGCGGATCGAGCGGAGAATGCGCACATTCGCGGCGGAGCCTTTCCCGAAAAGGGCGGCGATGCCGTCCGAAAGGCTCATGCGCGATGCGCCGACAAAAAGGCAGACGAGCGCCATGACAACCACCGCGAGCGCGAGCGCGGCAAGAATGTACCGGGCGCGGGATCTGGCTTTCATGGGCATTCGCTCCTTTCTTCTTTTTTATAATAGGCTTCCTCGTTGAGGGAACTGCCGAGCTTGCGAGGCTGAGGGAGTAACTCCTTCCGACTCGGCACGCTGTGCCGAGTCACCTTCCTCAAAGAGGAAGGCTTTTTTGATTATAAAGCCATCCGCCCCCGGAGGGAAGCCCCCCAGGGGGATAAAATCTTTTCGGTTTCAGCACAGCAAAGAGCCGGCGATGCGCATCGCCGGCTCTTGCCTATGTCATTTATAGATTCTCCCTTACGCAAGGAAGCCCTTGAGGATGCGGTCCTCCGCTTCCTCCTCGGTGAGACCGAGCGTTTCCAGCTTCAGAAGCTGGTCGCCCGCGATGCGGCCGATGGCGGCCTCGTGGATGAGCTGCGCATCAAGGTCGTTCGCGGCGATCTCCGGCACGGAGCGGATCTTCGCCTTATCCATGATGATGGAGTCGCACTGGACATGGCCGAAGCATTTCGCATTGCCGACGACGCACGGGCGGAACACCTGCACGGAATCGTTTTTACCGACGCTGCGGGAGATCACGCGGCCGCGGGAGTTTTCGCCGTTGAGCTCAATGGTCATGTCGGACTCGGCGCGCTGGCTGCCGTGGGTGAGCAGGCGCTCGGTGATGACAACGTCCGCATCCTTGCCGCAGACGATGCGCGTGTCGCGCCGCGTGGAATCGATGCCGCCGATCTGGCTCATGTCCATCTGCATCGAGGCGCCCTCTTCGAGATAGGCGATCGTCGTAGGGTTCATAACGTTCTTGCCGTTGCCGTCACCCTCGCCGTAGTGCTTCTCCACGTACTTGACGCGGGCGTTTTTGCCGACGTAGAACGTATGCACGCCGTCGTGCTCGGAGGCGTCCGAGCCGCAGTTGTGGATGCCGCAGCCGGCGATGATGACAACGTCTGCGCCGTCGCCGATGTAGAAATCGTTGTACACCGTTTCGCGAAGGCCGGATTCGGTAATGATGACCGGGATGTGGCAGGCGTCCTTGCAGCCCGGAACAAAACGGATGTCGATGCCGGGCTTATCGGTTTTCGTGGTGATGGTGACGTTTTCGGTGTTGACCCGTCCGGCGCAGCCGGAGTCCTTGCGGATATTGAAAGCGCCCTCGGTCTTGCCGTCCTTCATGCCGGCAACGATCTCCAGAAGCGCCGTATCGACGCGGTTGAGCTCGCTCATTTCTTCGCCTCCCCGTAAATGACCGGGCAGCCGCCCGTGGTGCTGTGGACGATATCGGCAAAGACCTCGTCGCGTGTGCCGCGGCGCGCGATCTCGCCCTTGCCGATCACAAGGATCTCGTCCGCCAGCGAGATGATGCGCTCCTGGTGGGAGATGATGACCATCGTGCAGTCCTGCCGGGCGTGAATTTCCTCAAACGTCTCGGTGAGCCGCGCGAAGCTCCAGAGGTCGATGCCGGCCTCCGGCTCATCGAGAATCATGAGCTGCGGCTGCCGGGCAAGGATCGTTGCGATCTCGATGCGCTTGACTTCGCCGCCGGAGAGGGAGGTGTCCACCTCGCGGTCAAGGTAATCGGCGGCGCACAGGCCGACCTGCGTGAGATACTTGCAGGCCTCGCCCCGCGGCAGGAACTTCTGTCCCGAAGCGATCGTCAGAAGATCCTTCACGCGGATGCCCTTGAAGCGCGGCGGCTGCTGGAAACCGTAGCTGATGCCGCGGCGCGCGCGTTCGGTGATGGAAAGCCCGGTCACATCCTCGCCGTTCCAGAGAATGCTGCCGCCCGTCGGCGTCACAAGTCCCATGATCGCCTTGGCGAGCGTCGTCTTGCCGCCGCCGTTCGGCCCGGTGAAGACGATGAGCTTCCTGTCCGGGATGGTGAGAGAAATGTCCCGCAGTATCTCGGTGCGGCCCTCCGGCGCGTCCACGGAATAGCGAATATTTTTCAGCTCCAGCATGGATGTGTCTCCTTCTTGGCGGTACGCTTGGAAAACTTGCATCTTTGCAGATAAAATGGTATAATATTATGAATTTTCAGCGCACCCGCATAAAATCGTCCCCGCCCGCCGGCGGCGGTGCAGGGATAGCACCCAATATTATATAAAGTATTCGCGGGGAATGTCAACCCCGCTCTTCCCGTTCCCGCGCTTTTTCTTTCGGGAACGCCCCGTTTCGTGCGGGGAGAAAGGAGGCTATATGCGAATCAAACCGAAAAACCCAAAGGTTCTCCGCGCCCGGCGCATCATTGTCGGCGGCGTGGCGCTTGCGGCGGTGCTGTTTGTGCTGCTCCGCCCGAATTCTGATGGGACTCTCTCCACGGAGGAGAGCGCCCCGATGCCCGAAACGGCGGCAACTCCCGTCCCGGAGGCCGAGGACGCGCAGGGCGATCTCAACTGGCAGTATCCCCCTGGCTGGGTCGATTATTCCGATCTCCCCGCCAAGGAAACGCTTGGGGACGAGGAGCAGCCCGGTCTTTCCAACTGGCGGTATCTGCTCGTGAACGGCCTTTCGCAGGAGAACTACCTGCGCGAAAACTATTATCCCGACATGGTTGAGATCGAAAGCGGCTACTTCTTCCAGCGCCGCGCCGCCGACGCGCTCAAGGAATTCCTTGCCGCGGCACGCGCGCAGGGCTTCACGGTGAGCATTTCGCGCACCTACATGTCCTACCCCGACCAGCGGACACGCTTCAACGGCATGGCGAGCACGATCTATGACCGCGGCGAGATGTCGCTCGCGGACGCGGAAAAGGAAGTCGCCGCGATGGGCTACTACCCCGGCGCGGACGAGCACCAGACGGGGCTCGCCGTCAACTTCGTCGGCGAGAACGCCGAGGCGAAGTTCTCCACGCCCGTGCTGGAATGGATGCGCGAGCATTGCGCGGAATACGGCTTCATCCTGCGCTACCCCGAGGGGCGCGAGGAATACACCGGCCGCGATCCGGAGCCCGGCCACTTCCGTTATGTCGGCGAGGTCGCCGCGGAATACATCATGCGCAAGGGCATCACCCTTGAAGAGTTCAAGGACGCCTACGACGAGAGCAAAAACGATCCCTGGGCAAAGAAGGACGGAGAATGAGTGATACAATTGCCGCCGTCGCGACCGGCAGGGGCGTTTCCGCCATCGGCATCGTGCGCGTATCGGGGCCTCTTTCCGTATCTCTGATGGACGCGCTTTTCCGCCCGGCGGACGGAAAAACCATGTCGCAGCACCGCGACCGGCAGCTTGTCTACGGCGCGCTGCTCGATAACGAGGGACGGACGCTTGATCTCTGTCTCTGCACGCTCTCCCGCGCGCCGCGAAGCTATACCGGCGAGGATACGGCGGAACTGCAATGCCACGGCTCGCCCGTTGTGCTGCGCGCGGCGCTCGAAGCGCTCTTCGCGCTCGGCGCGCGGCAGGCGGAGGCAGGGGAGTTTACCAAGCGCGCCTTTTTAAACGGGCGCATGGATCTCACGCAGGCGGAGGCCGTCGTGGACATCATCGATGCGGAAACGCCTCTCGCGGCGCGCAACGCCGCCAGCCAGCTCGGCGGGGCGATCTCCCGCCGCACGGAGGAGATCTATCAGAATCTCACGCACATCTGCTCGCACTATCACGCGGTGCTCGACTATCCGGACGAGGATATCCCAGCGTTCACGCTTGCGGAATATTCCGCCGTGATCGACGGCGCGGTGCATTCGCTTGAAACGCTGCTCGCCACATTCTCGCGCGGACAGTTTCTTGAAAAGGGCGTGCGCACGGCCATTCTCGGCCGGCCGAACGCCGGAAAATCGTCCCTGCTCAACGCGCTGCTCGGCTTTGAGCGCGCCATCGTTACCGATATCCCCGGCACGACGCGCGATACGCTCTCGGAGCGGTGCCTGCTCGGCGGCGTGGCGCTGCGGCTGACCGACACCGCGGGTGTGCGCGAAACGAAGGACGCCGTGGAGTCGCTCGGCGTCGAGCGCGCCATCGCCGCGGCGGAAGAAGCGCAGCTTGTTATCGCCGTGTTTGATCTCTCCCGCCCCTGGGATGCCGAGGACGACGCGGTGCTCACCCTGGCAGAAAAGTCCGCCGTGCGCATCGCCGCGGCCAACAAGAGCGACTGCGCGCCCCGATGGGACGCATCGCGCCTCGCCGGACATTTTGACAGCGTATGCGTTGTATCAGCAAAGGAAAAGACGGGGCTGGACGCGCTCGGCGCGGCGGTCGCGGCGGCGTTCCCGATGCCGGAGGCAAACAGCGGCGAGATACTGACGAACGCGCGCCAGGCGGACGCCGTGCGCCGCGCGCTGGAATACCTCCGCGCCGCGCGCGAGGCGATGGCGGCGGGCTTTGCGCCCGACGCGGTGCTTACCGAGTGCGAGGGAGCCATGGACGCGCTCGGCGCGCTCTCCGGGCGCTCAGTGCGCGAGGACGTGACACAGGAGATCTTCTCGCGCTTCTGCGTGGGGAAATAGGCCGAAGAAACCTCTCCGTCAAAACCTGCGGTTTTGCCGCCTCGTCTGGCAGGGGAGGCAAGCGGGATTACGGAATACTAACCCGGCTCCCCTGACAGGGGAGCTGTCGCGGCGCGCAGCGTCGTGACCGAGGGGTTTGCCGCCCTCTTTATCGATAAGAGGAAAATAATCCGTGGAAACGATTTAAAAATTTCGTTTTTGCTATTGGTTTTTGTCCGAAACAATGATATAATGCAAAACTGATTTCGGGCATAATGATTTGAAAAGCAAATCTACCCTGGAAATCGTCAGCAAAACTAAGAAATTTTATATAGGAGGTTTTCCCATGAGCCACAAGTACGTTTACCTGTTCAGTGAAGGCAACGCTTCCATGCGTGAGCTTCTCGGCGGCAAAGGCGCAAACCTTTGCGAGATGACCAGAATCGGTCTTCCTGTCCCCCAGGGCTTCACCATTTCCACCGAGGCGTGCACCAAGTACTATGAGGACGGCCGCAAGATCAACGACGAGATCATGGCCGAGATCATGAAGAATGTCGAGGTCATGGAGCAGATCAACGGCAAGAAGTTTGGCGATCTCACCAACCCCCTGCTCGTTTCCGTCCGCTCCGGCGCGCGTGCTTCCATGCCGGGCATGATGGACACCATTCTGAACCTCGGTCTGAACGACGATGTCGTCGCCGCGATGATCGCCGGCAACCCTGATCCTCAGTTCGAGCGCTTTGTTTACGACTCCTACCGCCGCTTCATCCAGATGTTCTCCGATGTCGTTATGGAAGTCGGCAAGAAGTATTTTGAGCAGCTCATCGACGAGATGAAGGCCGCCAAGGGTGTCAAGACCGACCATGAGCTTGACGCTGCCGACCTCAAGAAGCTCGCCGAGCAGTTCAAGGCTGAGTACAAGAAGCAGATCGGCGAGGACTTCCCGTCCGACCCGAAGGTCCAGCTTTACGAAGCCATCCGTGCGGTGTTCCGCTCCTGGGATAACCCGCGCGCGAACGTTTACCGCCGCGACAACGACATCCCCTACTCCTGGGGCACTGCCGTCAACGTCATGCCGATGGTATTCGGCAACCTGAATGAGAATTCCGGCACCGGCGTCGCCTTCACGCGTGACCCCGCCACCGGCGAGAAGAAGCTCATGGGCGAGTTCCTTGTCAACGCGCAGGGCGAAGATGTCGTCGCCGGTGTCCGCACCCCGATGCCCATCGCCCAGATGGCAGAGCAGTTCCCCGAGGCATATGCCGACTTCGTTAAGGTCTGCAGCATCCTTGAGGAGCACTACCGCGACATGCAGGACATGGAGTTCACCGTCGAGAACGGCAAGCTCTATATGCTCCAGTGCCGCAACGGCAAGCGTACCGCGCAGGCCGCGCTCAAGATCGCGTGCGACCTCGTGGACGAAGGCATGATCGACGAGAAGCAGGCCGTTCTGATGATCGACCCGCGCAACCTCGACACTCTGCTCCATCCGCAGTTTGACGCCGAAGCGCTCGCCAAGGCGAACCCGATCGGCAAGGGCCTCGGCGCGAGCCCGGGCGCTGCATGCGGCAAGATCGTCTTCAACGCCGACGACGCCATCGAGTGGAAGAAGCGCGGCGAGAAGGTCGTTCTCGTCCGTCTTGAGACCTCTCCCGAGGACATCACCGGCATGAAGGCCGCCCAGGGCATCCTCACCGTCCGCGGCGGCATGACCTCCCACGCGGCGGTCGTTGCCCGCGGCATGGGCACCTGCTGCGTCTCCGGCTGCGGCGACATCGCCATGGACGAGGCGAACAAGAAGTTCACCCTCGGCGGCAAGACGTTCCACGAAGGCGATTTCATCTCCATCGACGGCTCCACCGGCAAGATCTACGACGGCATCATCCCGACCGTTGACGCCACCATTTCCGGCTACTTCGGCCGCATCATGGGCTGGGCGGACAAGTATCGCCGCCTGCAGGTCCGCACCAACGCCGACACCCCGCGCGACGCGAAGAAGGCCCGCGAGCTGGGCGCCGAGGGCATCGGCCTCTGCCGTACCGAGCATATGTTCTTCGAGGCTGACCGTATCGCCGCGTTCCGCGAGATGATCTGCTCCGACACCGTCGAAGAGCGCAAGGTCGCTCTCGCGAAGATTCTGCCGTATCAGCAGGGCGACTTTGAGCAGCTCTACGAGGCTCTCGAAGGCATGCCGGTAACCATCCGCTTCCTCGATCCCCCGCTGCACGAGTTCGTGCCCAACACCGAATCCGAGATTGAGCTGCTCGCCAAGACCCAGGGCAAGACCGTTGAGCAGATCAAGAACATCATCTCCTCGCTGCATGAGTTCAACCCGATGATGGGTCACCGCGGCTGCCGTCTGGCCGTCACCTTCCCGGAGATCGCCGAGATGCAGACCCGCGCCGTCATCCGCGCCGCCATCAACGTCCAGAAGCGCCACGCCGACTGGACCGTCAAGCCCGAGATCATGATCCCGCTGGTCGGCGAGGTCAAGGAGCTCAAGTACGTCAAGGACGTCGTCGTCGCCACCGCCGATGAAGAGCTGAAGGCCGCCGGCGTTGAGATGCCGTACAAGGTCGGCACCATGATCGAGATCCCGCGCGCCGCTCTGACCGCGGACGAGATCGCCAAGGAAGCCGAGTTCTTCTCCTTCGGCACCAACGACCTCACCCAGATGACCTTCGGCTTCAGCCGTGACGACGCCGGCAAGTTCCTCGGCGCGTACTACGACAAGAAGATCTACGAGAGCGATCCGTTCGCCCGCCTCGACCAGGTCGGCGTCGGCAAGCTGGTCAAGATGGCTGCCACTCTCGGCCGCCAGACCCGCCCCGACCTGCACCTCGGCATCTGCGGCGAGCACGGCGGCGATCCTTCCTCCGTCGAGTTCTGCCACAAGGTCGGCCTGGACTACGTGTCCTGCAGCCCGTTCCGCGTGCCCATCGCCCGCCTCGCCGCCGCCCAGGCCGCGATCAAGGATCAGAAGTAATCGGAAAGATTGCTTTCAGCAAACAACAATAAACTTACTAACGGCCGCATTCCTGAACGGGAATGCGGCCGTTATTCGTTTTAAAGCCGTTGAAAGCAAATAACCCAGGCAATACAAAATGGAAAATATCATGAGGCAGAATGTGTTTGGAGCACATGCGCCGTTTACACACCGTATCCGGCATGATATGATATAAGGCGATAAAGAATCGAGGAGGCGCAAGGCGTGAGTTCCAAGTCCAGGTTTGAAGGTTTGGCAGACGCTGCCGTCCGGTGCGCTCCCGCAAACTGCCGGAGGGATAAAGCCGCCCTTATCGCGTGGCTCCGCGACAACGAAAACGCTGTTTTGGAAAAGCTTTTCACCAAAGAAAATCAACGCATTTCCCGCAGAACAAAAATTCTGGCCTACTGCGTCGCCGCCCAAAGGACTGCCCGCGAAGCCAACAAGCTGCTGTATACTCACGGTGAGGAAAGGTTGTACGCGCGGAATCTTCCAGATATTACCATCATGTATTCGCTGACGCTGCACCACAGTGCCTCGATGCTCTGCGAGCTTATGGCAAAGGTCGCCCCCCTTATGCAAAACCTTCCGGCCGACGATTTCTTCACGCGGAACGGCCGATTCTGCTGCACGGTGCAGCGCATGGAGGCATACCTTGACGCCGAGCGCGTCCTTGCGGAAAAGATGGACGGCATAACGGTGGAGCTGCTGGAGGGAATTGACGCCGTTCCGGGGGATGACGAGGAGTTTCTCGACATGCTGAAGGAAAAACTCCCTATGTTTTCGGCAAGCCGTGCGTGCACGCGCCGCGTGTTTGTGCATTTCCTCTGCCAGTGGGCCCGATCGGTCATTCAGCGCAGGGACAAGAATACACTTGTAATAGGGACATTCGAGGGTGAAATAGAAACATTTTTTAATAATGCGGATATTGAGCCTTGCCCGGATAAATGGCCTCTGGACTTCTATGGGCTGCTGACTTGTGTAAATAACATGTATTTTGGCTCCCTTTTCAGCCCACACCGCGCGATGGCGCTTATTGCCGACGATGCGGAGGCAGAGACGGAGCTCAAAAAATGTGTCGGGCTTCTCGATGATTTTCTTCTCGGGAAAAGCGATATCAGCCGCACACTGTTTCTGGCCATCCTTGCTTATTTTTTGCGGAACACAGGCGATGGCCGGCTGGACATACGGCAGCTGAATGCTGTGCTGGCCGAATGCGGCTGGCCGCCAATCAACGGCAGCAATCCCTTCGACCGGCTTATGACGGATATGGCGGAATGCCAGGATTTCCCCAAGGCAGCATATGAGGATGTTCTCAAATACGACCTCGACGACCCAAACGCGCCGGTATTCACGTGCTACGAAGGTGAGCATTCCACTATGACGCGAAGCCAGTCGCTGGCCAACGCGCTGCGGCCGAGGTGATTTGGGACTACGGCATACGAAAGCGGGCGGTACGTGCTCTTCTTGCCGGAGGGCGGGAAAAGCGGAGTCCGAATAAGCGTCAAGGCCACCGGCTGAACCGGTGGCCTTGACTGAGCGTGTCAAAAAAGTATTTTTGACACGCTTTCAAACGAGACCCACTGCGTTGGGCTCTCGTTTGAAAAGGCTGCGGCTCGCCGCAGCGCACTCGCTCCGCTCGCACGTTTGCGAGCCGAGCGGTATTTTCTCCGACGCGCATGTCGCCGGAGAAAATGATTGATACTCTATTTGCGCCTGCGGGCGCAAACTCTGCGAGGCTTTTTTGACAGTCTGCGTCAAGGCCACCGGCTGAACCGGTGGCCTTGACTTTATTCGTCTTTTTCCGTTTCGGCGGCGCGGATGCGGCGGTACATATTCTGCATCTGGCGGTCGATGTCGGCGATCTTGCCGGAAACGGCGAGCATTTCCTCGTTGATGCCCTCCGGCAGGCGGGATTTGTCTGCCTTATACCGGATATCGTGCTCCAGACTCGCCCAGAAATCCATGGCGATCGTGCGGATCTGGATCTCGGCCACGACGTATTCCGTCCGGTCGGAGAGATACACCGGCACGCGGATATCGAGATGGAGCGAGCGGTAGCCGTTATAATTCGGCGTTTTGATATAGTCCTGCCGCTTGACGATCTCGATATCCTTCTGGCGTTCGAGCATTTCGGCAACGCGGTACACATCGTCAATATAGCTGCACACCACGCGCACGCCCGCGATGTCGTTCACGTGCTCGCGCGCCGTCTCGATGGAGACCGGCAGCCCCTTTTTCAGGAGCTTCGCGGCGATGCTCTCCGGCGTTTTCACGCGGCTCTCGATGTGGTGGATCGGGTTGCGGGCGTAGAGGACGTTGAATTCGTCGTTGAGAATTTCAAATTTCAGCGTGAGCTGGCGCGCGGCGGCCTCGTAAAGATTGCGCATTACGAGAAAATCGCGCAAAGCTCCCTGCAGCTCCGGCTTCTTTTCGGCTTCGTTCATGGTTTCTCCTTTGTGTAAGCGGCGCTCCGGAGGGTGAACCCTTCCGTCTCGGCGCGGAGCGCCGATCCACCTCCCCTGTTAGGGGCGGCAGGTGGGTTTGCGGAAAACTATCCTGACCCCCTGACAGGGGGGCTGGCAGCCGTCAGGCTGACGGAGAGGTTTTCCCTTTCTTATATTAAGTATACCATGCTCCCCGAGCCGCGCACAAGCGGCGGGAACTTTTTTCTCTCGCCGCGCGTCCAAAAGATAGAATGACTCCCAAAGGAGGAAAATCTATGAAACGCTTTATCGCCCTGATCCTCGCGCTCAGCGCGCTGTTGTCTCTGGCCGCGTGCGGCGGCGCGAACGCCTTTGCCATCGCCGAAGCGAGCTACCCGGAGAGTGCGCCGTACCCGGACGAGACGAAATACTCCGGCGCGAAGTTTGACACCGTCTACGACGCCTGGAGCGCCGAGCGCCGGGCGCGCAACGCCGCGGCGACCTCGGCCAGCGGCGCGATGGACGAATATCTTCGCGCAGCGCTGCCCGCGCTGCTCGCTGCCGGTGAGGGCGAAAACGCCGTGTGCTCGCCGGTGAGCGTTTACATGGCGCTCTCGATGCTCGCGGAGATCACGGGCGGCGAGAGCCGCGCGCAGCTCCTCTCGCTGCTCGGCGCGGAGAGCATCGACGTGCTGCGCAAAATTGCCGGAGAGGTCTGGGCGGCAAACTACCAGAACGACGGCGCGGTGACGAGCATCCTTGCCGACTCGCTCTGGCTCTCCGACCGCATGGACTACCATTCTGGCACGCTCGCGCGCCTCGCGGACAGCTACTATGCCTCCGCTTACCGCGGCGAAATGGGCTCCGAAGCATTCAACGAGGCATTGCGGAGCTGGATCAACGAGCAGACAGGCGGCCTTTTGAAGGAGAGCGCCGGCGGCCTTTCGCTCCCGCCCGAGACGGTGATCGCACTCGCCTCAACGATCTACTTCCGCGCGAAGTGGGGCAGCGAGTTCTCGAAGAGCCAGACGGCGGACGGCATTTTCCGTGCGCCGGACGGCGACGTGACGCACGAATTCATGCACGAGACCATGGAGAGCACGTACTACGCCGCAGACAACTTCGCCGCCGTCGGCAAATATCTCGAGGGCAGCGGCACGATGTGGTTCCTGCTGCCGGACGAGGGCGTGACGCCGGAGGATATCCTCGCGGACGGCAGCGCGGTCGATTTCTTCCTCTCGCCGGAGAGCGCCGAGAGCAAGTATATGATCGTCGATCTCTCTGTGCCGAAATTCGACGTTTCCGCTGATACCGAGCTTTCCGCCGCGCTGCGCTCGCTCGGCGTGACGGACGTGTTTGACGCAGATACCGCCGATTTCTCCCCGCTTATGGATAACACCGACGGCATTTTCCTTTCGCAGGCAAAGCACGCCGCGCGCGTCGCCATCGACGAGAAGGGCGTCATCGCGGCGGCGTACACCGTGATGGCCGCCGCCGGAGCCGCCATGCCGCCGGATGAGCGCGTGGACTTCACGCTCGACCGGCCGTTCCTCTTCGCCGTTACCGGCGGGAGCGGTGCGGTGCTCTTTGCGGGCATCGTGAACACCCCGGTCTGAGCCGGGGGCGTGCCCAAACTTTCTCTTAAACGGAAGCATAAAGACGTCCGCCCATGAGGTTCTTCTCACGGGCGGACATCTTTTGTTTTCCGCTCAAATAACATAATCAAAGCCGCCGGGATCGGTGTGCATGAGATCGGCGAGCGTGTACTTGTCCAGATAGTCGTTGATAACCTTGTCCAGCCCCTTCCACAGGGCAAGCGTGCGGCACTCCGCCGAGCGCGGGCAGATCTCCGCGCCGGGTTCCAGACAGGCCACAGGCGCCATGGATTCCTCCGTCACGCGAAGGATGCTTCCCACCGTGTATTGCTCCGGCGCTTTTGTCAGGCTGTATCCGCCGCCTTTTCCGCGCACACCGGTCAGCAGCTTTGCTTTTACCAGCAGCTTGATGATGCTCTCCAGATATTTTTCGGATATATCCTGCCGCTCCGCGATCACCTTCAGCGGGATAAACCCGTCCGCCGGATGCTCGGCCAGATCGACCATGACCCGAAGCGCATATCGTCCTTTGGTTGAGATCAGCATATTCTGTTGCCTCCCTTGTAATCCTATTATATAGCAGGGAAGTGGGTAAATCAAGTCAAATAATTTCACTCCAGGTATTGACAAATGCCGGAGGCCGTTTTATAATCCTTACAAACCTACAAGAAAGGTTGGTATTAAATATGTTCTTTCACTCATGCCTCCGATGTAAACGATGTAGTTGACCGAAAGCGCTAATACCGCGGCACACCAGTGAACTTCATATCCATACTTTAATAATGCATTCAGGAGGAATTTATCATGAGTAAGATCTATACATCCGCAGACCAGCTGATCGGCAAGACCCCCCTGCTGGAGCTTGTTCATATTGAAAAGTCGGAAGGCCTGGAAGCGAAGGTTCTGGGCAAGCTGGAATACTTCAACCCCGCCGGGAGCGTGAAGGATCGCATCGCCAAGGCGATGATCGACGATGCCGAGCAGAAAGGCCTGCTCAAGCCCGGCTCCGTGATCATTGAGCCGACCTCCGGCAACACCGGCATCGGCCTTGCCTCCGTGGCCGCCGCGCGCGGGTACCGCATCATCATTGTCATGCCTGAAACCATGAGCGTGGAGCGCCGCCAGCTGATGAAGGCCTATGGCGCGGAGCTGGTGCTCACCGAGGGTGCCAAGGGCATGAAGGGCGCAATCGCCAAGGCCGACGAGCTCTCCAGGGAGATCCCGAACAGCTTTATCCCCGGCCAGTTTGTGAACCCGGCCAACCCGGCCGTTCACCGCGCAACCACCGGCCCCGAAATCTGGGAGGACACCGACGGCAAGGTCGATATCTTTGTGGCGGGCGTCGGCACGGGCGGCACGATCACCGGCGTCGGCGAATATCTGAAGAGCCAGAACCCCAACGTGAAGGTTGTGGCCGTGGAGCCTGCGACCTCCCCTGTTCTGAGTAAGGGCGTCGCCGGGAGCCACAAGATCCAGGGCATCGGCGCGGGCTTCGTCCCCGACGTGCTGGACACCAAGATTTACGATGAGGTCATTCCCGTAGAGAACGAAGACGCCTTTGCCGCCGGAAAGCTGGTCGGCAAGAAGGAGGGCGTGCTGGTGGGCATTTCCTCCGGCGCCGCTCTGTGGGCCGCTATCGAGCTCGCAAAGCGGCCGGAGAACAAGGGCAAAACGATCGTTGCCCTGCTGCCGGACACCGGCGACCGGTATCTCTCCACGCCGCTGTTTGCGGACTGAGAGGCAAAAAATGCAGGGAGGCTGCTTTTCACGGCAGCCTCCCTTTTTCTGCCGTTTTGCGGTAAACCATCCTGCATCCCCCGGTCATCGGACGGACTCCGGGCGGGGCTCTGCCCCGCCCGCCAGAGAGTGTCTGCCCTTTGCACAAGGACGGCTGAACCCCCCAGTCAGCCTACGGCTGCCAGCCCCCCTGTTAGGGCGGCCAAGTAAAGGAAATCCCCGGCGGGCATGCCCGCCGGGGATCCTTTTTGTTATTTGCTGCTGCGTTCAGCTATCAGAGCACGTCTTCGAGGACGTAGCACTCCTTATACCACTCTCTGTCGTTGTACACGAAGTCGTAGGTGTACGGGCAGAGGTTGGTAACGCTGAGGATGTTGAGATCCTCGTTGAAGGTGAGCTGCGTGAAGTAGCCCGCCTTGGCCGCGGCCTCAATGTCGGAGTTGATGGCGATCACCTTGCGCTCGCCATAGAAGAACTCGTAGTGGCTGGAATAGCCGCCGCTGCTGCTGAGCACCATGCGCACGTTTTCGCACGGCTTTACAATGTTCTTCTCGATATCGAGAGCGCTCCCGGCGATCTTGTCGTCCTGCGTCATGTCCTCAAGGAGGTACGTGTTCACCATCAGGATGCCGGAAGCGTCCTTATCGGAATCGAACTTCTCGCGCGCCCACTTGTAGCCCTCTTCGGTCATGGCGTCCGCGCCGAGACCGACGAGGATGACGTTCCGCTCGCCGATGGCGAAGCGGCGCACAAAGCCCTTGCCGTTTTCAAAGAGATCTTCGTCCGCAAAGTCCTCACGCACCGGCTGATCCATGAACAGGCTGCCGGAGGCGGCTTCCTTGTCGGCGGTGTTCATGAGAACATCCACGTCCTCCTTCTCATAGAGCGGCTGCATGGCCTCGTTGAACACATCCCACTGATCCTGCGCCTTGGCGTCCGCGATAACGTTGCCGCTGTGGAGCACGAGCGGGATATCCGTGCGCTCGATGTAGTTCGTCATGGCCGAGAAGTACTTGTTGGGCTCCGTGCCGGTGAGCATCTGGTCGGTGTCGAACATCCAGGCGACGATGTAGCGCACCGTGTAAATCCGCAGACCGCCGTCACGCACGATGAACTTCACGTTGGTGAAGTTGCCGTTCGCCGCGGAGAAATCCTCTTCCTTCAGACCCATCGGGTATTCGCCGATGCGCGCGTTGGTGACGGAGTTCTCGCCGGTGAAGCGGATATCGTCACGCGTGAAGAACGACACCGAGGCCTTCATGGTATAGCCGCTCACGGTGTGGTTCATGCCGTTATAGCGGAACGCGCCCTTGTTGCCGTAGATATTGACCGTGACCTCGCCCTCGTACGGCGTGATCTCCAGCGTGCCGGGCAGATAGGTGAGCACGTAGTTGCGCGTCACGTCGCGGCCGTTGGCATCGACGATGATCGCGTCGTGCAGGTCGATCTTATCCGTATAGACGCCCACGTTTCTCGCGGTGAAATCGCTCTTCACGCTGCGGACGCTGTGGCCCTCGGCCAGATTCGCTGCAATGTGGCCAACGTAGCCGTGGTACTTGCCGTCGAACACAACGGTGCTGTCCTTCGCTTCGAGCGTCACCGGGCTCTGCGGGTTCTCGCCGCGGCGGGTGATCTTCAGCTCGCCGTCCACGATCCTGAACTCCACGTTCGTGAAGTTGCCGCTCGTGTTCCTGAAGTCGCCGGACTCGATGCCGACCGGGTACGTGCCCGCGTCGGTGCCCTTCGCCGTCCACGCGGCGGTCTCGGTCTCGGCCACATCCGCAGTATCGTACAGCTTGTGATCCGCTGTCATGGACTCGTAGCCCTTTACGGAGTGCGCCTTGCCGTCATACTCCACGGTGTCGGACTTTTCCACGACGGTAACGGTGACCTTCGCGGTGATCGGGTTGATCTTGAGCCAGCCGTCGTTCACGACGATCTTGATGTTGCTGTAGTTCTGGGATTCCGCGGTAAAGTCTCTCGCCGTCAGACCCATGTAGTAGGTCCCGGCGTTGGTGCCCCTGGCTTCCGCTTTCGTCTCGTCCTTCGGCGTGACCTTGATGGGCAGGCCCTTCACGTCCACCGTGTAGCCCGCAACGGACTGCTCGGTTCCGTTGTAGGTGACAGTCCTGGTGCTGCCTGTGACGGTGACGACGACCTCGGCATCGACCGGGGTAATCTCCAGCCAGCCGTCCTCTACCTTGATCTCAATGTTGAGATAGTTCTGGGATTCGGCAGAGAAGTTCTCTTCCGTCAGACCCATGGAATAGGTGTTGACATCGGTACCCTTCGCGGTATCCTTGCCCGGCGTTTTCAGCGTGACCTTGATGGTCTCGTCCGGCTTATCCACCGTGTAGCCGGTCACCTTCTGCTCGCTGCCGGTATATTCGCGGGTATCCGTGTTGCCCTTGATGGTGACAAGCACGGGGGCTTCGATCGGGGTGATCTCCAGCCAGCCGTCGTTCACGTTGACGGTGATGTTGCTGTAGTTCTCGGAGGTAACGGTAAAGTCTGCCTTCGTCAGCCCCATCTTGTAGGTGTCCGCGTTGGTGCCCTTCGCGGTGTCCTTGCCCGGCGTTTTCAGCGTGACCTTGATGGTCTCGTCCGGCTTATCCACCGTGTAGCCGGTCACCTTCTGCTCGCTGCCGGTATATCCGCGGGTATCCGTTGCGCCCGTGATGGTGACAACGACTTCCTTGGTGTCCGGCGTGATCTTCAGCCAGCCATCGTTCACGAAGATGGTGACCTTCTTGTAGTTCGGGGAGGCCGCAGCAAAGTCGTCCGCTTCGAGACCCATGTAATAGGTGTTGACATCGGTACCCTTCGCGGTATCCTTGCCCGGCGTTTTCAGCGTGACCTTGATGGTCTCGTCCGGCTTATCCACCGTGTAGCCGGTCACCTTCTGCTCGCTGCCGGTATATCCGCGGGTATCCGTTGCGCCCGTGATGGTGACGATCGCTTCCTCGGCCTGCGTTACCTTCAGCGTGCCGAGCTTGGTCTCGATGATGTAGTTATCGGCCTTCGTGTTGCTGTTCAGCGTGTAGGTGAAGGTGTTGTCGCTGCTGCCGACGTTCGTCTGGCTGCCGGTCACGTTGTAGGTCGCGCCCTCACCATCGGCAAATTTGTCACCACCGACTGTAACGGCGCCGTTCGTCAGAGCCGTACCGTCGTACACCTTCTCATCCTTCGCGGAGGTCAGGGTCACGGAGCGCTTCGTGATCGTCAGCGAGCCGTCCGTCACTTTAAATGTGACCTTATCGAAGTTTTCGCTGATGTTCTTGAAGTCGTCTTTCGACAGCCCCATCTCATAGGAGGTTTTCGCATCCTTGCCGGTTACCGTATCCTTGCCGCTGAAGGTGAAGTCATTCACCGTATACAGCGTGTTGCTGATGCTCTCCACGTCGTATCCGGTCACGGTGTGCGATTTGCCGTCATACTTCTGGGTGTCCGTGTGACCCTTGATGGTAACGACCACTTCGGCCGTGACCGGGGTGACCTTCAGCTTGCCTTCAATCGGCGTGATGGTGTAGTTGTTTGCATCTGTGCCTTCGTTCAGCGTGTAGGTGAAGGCGTTGTCGCTGCTGCCGACGTTCGTCTGGCTGCCGGTCACGTCATACGCCGCGCCCTCGCCATCGGCGAAGCCGTCGCCGGAGACCGTGACAGTCTTGGCCGTCAGCGGCGTGCTGTCGTACACCTTCTCACCGTCCGCGGAGGTCAGGGTCACGGGGCGCTTCGTGATCGTCAGCGCCTGCGTGCCGGTGACGTAGCCCTCATAGTTGGCGCTGGAAGAGGCGCGCACATAGATCGTCTTGGTGTCGTCAACGTTCGTCGCGGTGATATCATCGCGGTTCGCCGTCCAACCCGTCTTGCCGTCCACGCTGTACTCGATCAGGATATCGTTGCCGTTGGAGTCCGTCGCCGTCGCCTCTCCGGCGGAGAGCGGCGTACCATCGTATACCTTCGACGCAGGCATCGGGTTCAGCACGACATATTTCTCGATGTTGCCCTTGGTGATCGTGAGCTTTCCGTCCACGATCTTGAACTCGACGCTATCGAAGTTCTTGTTCGTGTTTTCAAAATCGCCCGCGACGATACCCACATCATACGTTCCGACTTCGATGCCCGTCGCCGTCCAGGCATCGGTTTTGGTTTCCTTGACGCTCGCTTCCACATTGTAGAGCGTGTTGTCCGCCGTCATGGTCTTGTAGCCCGTGACAGAGTGCACTTTGCCGTCATAGACAGCCGAGCCGGAATTCTCGGTGACAGTGACGATAACCGTTTTGGCTACCGGGGTAATCTTGAGATAGCCGTCCGTCACCACGAAGGTCACGTTGTCAAAGTTGCTGTTCTTGTTCTCGAAGCTTTCGGACGCGAGGTTCATTTTGTACTCGCCCGCGTCCGTGCCTTCGGCATGGGCAAGCACGCCGTTCTTAAGGCCGAAATCGTTCGCGGTATACAGGGCGTTATTGGCTTCCACGAACTTATAGCCATCCACTTTGTGCAGTTCGCCGTCGTACTCGGTCTCGTACGTGTTGCCCTCGACCCACACAATTACGGTTTTCTCCGTAACGATCGTCAGCGTAGCGGGAACGTACTTGATAGCATAGTTGCCGGTCACCACGTTGCCGGCGGCGTCGACGATGATCGCGTCGTGCAGGTCGATCTTATCCGTATAGACGCCCACGGATTTCGCCTTGAAGCCGCTCTGCACGGTGCTTGTGTGGCCGTTAACGAGGCCTTTTTCGTCGTGGCCGATATAGCCATGCTCTTTGCCGTCGTAGTTGACGGTGTTGGGCTTCGCCGTGAGCGTCACCGGGCGCTGGTTGATCTTCAGCCAGCCGTCGATCACTTTGAACTCAACATTCGAGAAGTTGTCGTTGGTGTTCGTGAAGTTGGCGTCCGACAGACCCATCTTGTACTCCGGGTTCTCAGTAGTGTTCGCGTTGGTGCCCTTCGCCTCGGCGGTGCCGCTGAAGGTGAAGTCATCCTTGGTGTACAGGTTGCTGCTGATGTTTGTGACCTCGTAGCCGGTCACCGTCTGCTCGCTGCCGTTGTACGTCTCTGTGGCAGTGTGGCCCTCAATGGTGACGGTCACTTTCGCCGTCACCGGGGTGATCGTCAGCTGGCCGGGATTCTTGGCAATTTCGTAGTTCTTCGTTACGATGCTGCCGTTGGCGTCCTTAATGACTACGTCGCCGCTGAACGCGCCATCGTAGGTGTTTGCATCCGTGCCCTCGGCAACATAGATCAGGCCGCTGTAGGTGTGGCCGTTCACAAGGCCGGGGTTCTCGGCCGTCTCGCTCACGGTAATACCGGTGATTTTCTGCTCCTCGCCGTTATAGACCTTCGTATCGGTCTCGCCGGTGAAGGTCACCGGGCGCGGGTTGATCTTGAGCCAGCCGTCCATCACGATGAACGTGACCTTCGTGAAGTTGCCGCTGATGTTCTTGAAGTCGTCTTTCGACAGACCCATATAATAGGTATTCGCGTTGGTGCCCTTCGCTTCGGCGGTGCCGCTGAAGGTGAAGTCCGATTCCTTATACAGGCCGCTGCTGATGTTTGTGACCTTGTAGCCGGTCACGGTCTTTTCCGTGCCGTTGTAGGTCTCGGTCCCGGTGTTGCCGACGATGGTGACAACCACTTCGTCGGTGGCTTCCGTGATATAGAGCTCGCCTTCGACCGTCGTAATGGAGTAGTTGTTGGGGTTGAATTTGCTGCTCTTCGTGTAAGTGATGGTATTTTTGACTTTACCTTCGCTCACACGGGTCACACTGCCGGTGGCCTTGATATCGGACACTTCGCCCTTCACAAAGCCGTCGCCGCCAACGGTGACTTCCGGCTTCGTCAGCGCCGTACCGTCGTAGGGCTTGCTGCCGCCTTCCGACGTAAGCGTTACCGGGCGCGGCGTGATTTTCAGCGTGCCATTCCCATAGGTCACGGCGTAGTAGGCGGGCAGAGCGCCATTGTTGTACTTGACGGAAGTCTCGTCAATGACGTTGGCCTTGCCGCTCTCACTCACATTGGTGATCTTGCTATCCGCCGTCATGGTGAGAGTGAGCTTGTCCAGTGTATTGCCGTTGACAAGTTCTCCGGCGGAGATTTCAAAGCCCGGCTGCGTGAGCGGCCCGCCATCGTAGGGCTTGCTCGCGTCCTGCGCCTTGAGCGTCAGGGGGACGGTGTAGTAGACCGTGATCTCGTTCGTACCGGCGGAAATGGTGATGGTCTGGCTGGGGGCGTAGCTTTTTACCTTGGCGGCGGCCACATATTCCGGCTTCAGGTCGGGCGACGTGTCCGCGGTCAGCGACGTGCCGATGGTCTGCGTGCCGGTCTGGTCGGGGGCGACCGGGTCAGTTGTGCCGAGGAGATAGTGGTGGATGGTGAAGCTGGCGGTGTTGAGCTTGAAGTATACCTTCAGCACCAGCTTGCCCTCGGCCGGAACGGTGCCTTTGAGAACGTTGTCGGCAGCATTATCATATACGTAGGAAGTGCTGTTGGGTGTCATGTCCGCGTCGGTGACCTGGACGGAATCGTCCGTCTTGGCGGAACGATCTTTCGATATGGTAGCCGTAGTGGGATACTCGCCGGTGGTGAGATCCTGATAGTAGAACTCGACCCTATACGAGGTCTCCTTGGCTTCCCACACGGCGTAGAGGTTGTTGGTGCCGTCTACGAGCCCTTCCTTATCCACAATGGCCTTAGCGTCGGTGTCGAACCGGGTGCCGGTGCCGTCCGCCTTGGTGTTCCAGCCGGTAAGCGTATAGCCGGTGCGGGTGAACGCATCGCGGCCCAGCAGCGTCACGCTCGCGTTGTTGATGAGCGTGCCTTCGTGCATTTTGGTCACATCCGTGCCGAAGTTGGAGTGGTAGGTCAGCGTCACGGTGGGAACTTTTTCGCCCCAGACGGCATAGAGCGTGATCTCGGTCTTGACCTCGATCTTACCGCCGGGGTAATACATCGTTCCCGTGCCGTCCTCCGCGGTGTTCCAGCCGAGGAAGCAGGGCTTGCCCGCGGGCGCCGTCAGCCCTTTCGCAGACTGCACATCCGCATAGGCTCCCTGCGCGTAGGTCTTGCTGTCTGTTACGGAGCCGGTACCATCGTTGGCATCATAGAATACATGGAGTGCGCGGGTATTGATAAAGTAGGGATAGAGCACGATGTCGCTGTAAATCTCCGTGCTCAGGTTGAAGGGCAGGTATTTCCCGTTCTCAAAGGTGCACCAGCCCATGAACTGCCAGTCGCCATCTTCTTTCGGTTTCTCCGGATTCTGCGGCAGCTGATTCTGATCGATCATTTCGCCGTATTGAACCGTCAGAGTCTTAGCATCAGCACCGCCCGCCATTCGGACATGGGCAATACCCGTTACCGTAGGCGCCACCCACTTGGCGTAGACCACCAGATTGTTCCGGGGCATGGTGGCCGTATCGAAATCGAACGGCTTCGTGCACGCGTCGTCCGCATACCATCCGGCGAAGATGTAGCCCGGTTTGTCGGCCGGAGGCGTGAGACCGAGTTCGTCAACTGTTTTGTTGTAGCCCGCCAGAGAATAGGTGTATTTTACGTTCACCGTGCCGACACGCTTTTCGTTGCTGTAATACTCCAGCGTGTATGTCTTCAGGCTGTTGGCGATGTAGATGGGGTAGTCGCCAATCTTGTCATTGTCTTTTACTGAATTCTGTTTTGCCCACCAATTGGCTTGCGTGAGATTGCTCTCCGACTGATTCCCCGTGGCGTACTTATAAAGTGCGTAGCCTTCATATTTGGGGTGAACGGTCAGTGTCCCGCCGCCGCTTGTGATGCGCTCAGCCAACGCATAGCTGCCATCGGCCTGTTCAAGATAATAATAAACATGAGATTTGCCGTTTTGCGTTATCCCGTAGAAATGGCACGTCGTGACAACGCCGCTGTTACCCGGAGTATTGCCTTCGTTACTGGCGTATCCGGCGGCTTCAAAGTCGTAGGAGGTCAGCAGAATGCAGCCAGTATTACTGTCTTTCCCCGCATACCACTTGTAATCTGTCCGCCATTCCCCGTCTTTGAGGTTGGCTCCGTAAAGTCCTCGGTACGAAGTGTCTTTTTTCCAATTTCCGATGGGGGTTCCAAACAAGCCCGTTCCTGTCTGTTCAAATACCCAATACTGAATGGTGCATATCTCGCGGTCATAATAGACGTTGACGATGGTGCTGCCGTCGGGTGCAATGGTCACATTGGTGTTCCCGTTAACACCGCTGGTGTTCAGCACAAAGCCCTTATAGCTCTGCTTTTTATCGGAGCTGGTAGATTCATCGGTACCGGAAACCACCGTTCCGGGCTTGCCGGTTTTCAACAGCGTTTCGCTGTAATCGTAGGATTTGGCGGAATCCGCAGCATCCCAGGCGTCGGTTATGCTCTGCTTCCAGATGACCACGCGGTAGTTCGTTTCCGCGACCGGCGTCCAGTTGGCATAGAGCGTGAAGCTCGTGTCCGCAGTCTGGCCAAAGGTATATTTCTGCGTCAGCGCCGCATCCGTATACCAGCCTTCAAGGGTATAACCGGTCTTAATCGGATCGTCGGGCTGCGCGGTGGTGGCCTTGGCGGCGTAGAACGTGGGTTCAATATAGGTGCCGCCGTTGGTATCATAGCTCACCCAGAAACCATTGGCGATGTTGGGGTAGAGCGTCACGTTCGAGTCGGCAAGGGTAACGGATTCCACCGGGGAACCGGTAAAATTACCCTTCGTCAGATACCAGCCGAGGAAGCTCTCGTCCGCGGCGCGGGGGCAGTCCACATCGGTGGAAATCTTGTCGCCGGGTGCGCCCTCTTTCGTTGCCAGAACGTGCGGGTCGTCGCCGGTGCCGCTCATGAAGAACACGTAGTAGACCTGCTGATACTTCGCGGTGATGGTGATGGTCGCGGTGTCGGTAATTTCGCCTACTTCGCCAAAGCCGGCAAACAGCGTGCCATCGGCGGTATACCAGCCAAGGAATTTATAGCCTTCTACCTCAGGGGCGGAGGGCTCCAGCAGGCTTTCGCCGTTCTTGACAATCTGAGTGCCAAGCTCCTCGTTGTTCATGCCCACGAAGGTGTATGTATGAACAGGGGTTTCCGGCTGGATGACGGAAGCGGGGCTCACGCCTCCTCCTAAACCGGGGGAAAGCCGATCGATGACGGAGAGGCTTGTTTTTCCTCCGTCCTTTTTCTCTTCCTCAGATATTTTGTCCTTATCGGGCTCTTCGTCCTCAGCGGAGTCTTCGCCCTTGGCGGAGTCTTCACCCTCGGCGGACTTCTGCTCGTCTTCGGGCTGCTTTTCATCCTCGGACTTCTGCTCATCTTCGGACTTCTGCTCATCTTCGGACTTCTGCTCGTCCTCGGACTTCTGCTCGTCCTCGGACTTCTGCTCGTCTTCGGACTTCTGCTCGTCCTC